>NZ_CP085840.1:4350322-4661060 GCF_020715685.1 Dermatobacter hominis | reverse complement strand
GAACCAGCCGAGCCCCGCCCGGTGCGCGGCGGCCCGGTCCACCAGCGCGTTGTCGTCGGCGAGGACGACGGCCCGGAAGCCGACGTGGCGGAGGTCCAGGGCGACCGACGCGAGCGCGCGGCGCAGCACGCCGTCGTGCTCGCCGGTGGCGTAGCGGGCGACCCGGGCGCCGGGCCGGTCCGCCTCGACGTCGTCCTCGTCGATCCGGCTGGCGTAGCGGACGGCGCCGACGACCAGCGACCGCGCGCCGGGCAGCGTCCGGGACGGGTCCGTGGAGCGGTCCGGGTCGCGGTACGTGAACTGCATGTCCGCGTGCAGCCCGGCCTGCCGGCGCTCGAGCAGGTCGGCGCGGGTCCGCTCGAACGGCGTCGCGTCCGCGATGCCGACGGCGTCGAGCCCGTTGGCCCGACCTCGCGCCACCACCACCTCTCGCAGGCCCATGGCCCCATGCTGTCCCACCGGCCGGCGGGGCGCCCCGTCAGGACGCGAACGTGGAGCGGTGGCGGATCTGCGGCGCCAACCCGGCGTCCTGCAGCATGCGCACCGCACGGATCTCGCTGATCGGCACGACGACGGCGCCGTCGTCCTCGCGCTCGCACAGGAAGGTGACCAGGCAGTCGGTGCACACGTCGGTGTGCTGGTGGGCGCAGTCGGCGCAGTCGATGCGCAGCACCGAGCGCCCGTCGGGCGCCACCTGGTACGACCCGGCCCCCTCGGCCGACCCCGCTTCCGTTCGAGACCCCGCTTCAGTTCGAGACCCCGGTCCCGTTCGAGCCACTTCCGACACCTCCGCTCGGCCCAACCGCCGTGCCCGCAACCTACGGACGCGGTGTGACACCGCCGGCGGGCGAGTGCTCATGGATCCGGCCGGGCGGCCGATCCGAGCACCGTGAACCCGCTGATCGCCGCCGTGGGCGTGGTCGTCGTGATGGCGCTGGCCGTGGTGGCCACGATGGCCGTCGAGAACTGGCGCCAGTTCGTCCGCCCGGTGCCGACGCGCGGACGGCTCGATGCCGACGACGCGCCCGAGGCCGCGTCCGCCGACCACGAGGGAGCTGCGACCTGGGGGCCGGTGGCCGGACCCGAGCTGGTGCCCGACGTCGAGATCGTCGCGCTGGCCGCGCCGGCCGACGATGCCGCCGCGGCCGACGACCGCGACGACGTCGCCGCCGAGCTCGCGCCGCAGCCGGCCGCCGACGAGCCGCCCGTGCCCGCCGTCCACGTCCCGCCGGCCGGCGCGCCCGAGGGCGCGATCGCCGTGTCGGGCCGCTCGGTCGAGCTGCGCGACCGGGCGACCGCCGACGTGCTCGCCGCGCTGCTGTTCGCCGGGCTGGCGTCGACGCGCCGCTCCGGCGCCGACCGGGCCGCGGCGTGGGTGACCGCGACCGCCACGCCGCCGACGGCGGATCCGGACCGGTTCCCGCCGGGGGTCCGCCTCCGCGGCCGCACCGCCAAGGTGGCGGAGCTGCTCGCCCACCGCGACGGCGGCGCGGTGTGGATCGGCATGCAGCCCGGCGTCGACATCGCCCGTGGGCTCGCCCGGACGCCGGTCACCCAGCCCACCCTCGGAGGCCTCGTGGCCTGGTGGTCGAGCACCCGCGACCTCCCGGCGGTCGTCGAGCCCGCCACGGCGGCCGAGATCGCCGCGTCGCTCGACGCGGTCCGCGACCAGCTCGACACCACGCCGTGGAGCGAGGTGGTCGGCCGTCTGCGCGACGCGCTCGCCGCGGCCGCCGAGGACGACGAGCCCCTGCTGGTGTCGCTGGCCGGTGCCGACGCCGACGCGGCGGTCGCGTCGGCCGGCGCGGGCGACGCCGTCAGCGGCGGTCCCAGGCGAGCAGCGCCGACGCGCTGACCACGTTGGCGCCGGCGCCGCGAGCCCCGTCCTGCACGCGGCGGTCGGAGCTCACGACGACGACCGGCCGGTCGGCGGGCAGGTCCCGGGCCATGGCGATCACCACGTCGTCGGCCTCGACCTCGGCCGGCGTGTAGCGGACCCGCACGGCGAGCGGGCTGCTCACCGCGGGTCGGCGGCCGTCGTCGTCGCCGTCGAACACGACGTGGACCTCGGCTCCCGATCGAGCCGCCGCCGCGGTGAGCAGCGACAGCAGCCGCTCGCGCTGCGTCCGGGCGTCGAGGTGCGGCCACCCCTCCATGCTCACGTTGTAGCCGTCGACGACCACCTGGACGCCGGAAGCCCGCAGGAGCTGGTCGGTGGCCTCGACCGTGCCGTCGACGGCGCCGCGGACGAGCCGGACCGGGGTCCGCCGAGCTCGTCGCGGTCCGCGCGACGACCGCGCCCCGCCGCCGTCGGGACCGTCGGGCAGGGCGCCGCGACCGGCACCACCGGCGCCGGCCCCGCCCGGACCGCGTGCGCCGTCGACCGCGGGCGGCTGCAGCCGTGCCGACGCGGCGTCCAGCGCGGCGACGGCCTCGCCGAGGGCGGCGCGGGCGTCGGCGACCGCCTCCTCGACCGGGGCCGCCCACCGGTCGCGGGCGGCGGTCAGCTCGGCGAGCGCCGACTCGAGCGACCGGACCCGGGCGAGGCGCTCGTCGGCCTCGCGCCGAGCGGCGGCCAGGTCGGCGACCGCGCGGTCGCGCTCGTCGGCCGCGCTGTCGAGCCGACGTTGCAGGTCCCCCACGGTGCCCTCTGCGGCCCGGCGTCGGACCCGTTCGGCCTCGAGCTCGCGCTCGGCCCGCGCCGCGCCCTCGGTGGCGGCCGCCACCCGCGACCGGAGCTCGTGCGCGGCCTGCTCGAGCTGGGCGGCCCGGCGCACGGCGGAGCGCTCGTCGGCCTCGGTGCGGTCGCGCGCCAGGCGGTCCGACTCGGCGGCGGCCAGGAGCGCCAGCTCCTCCTCCCAGCCGTCGGGCCGGTGGAGGAACAACCAACCGGCGCGGCCGACGAGGTCCTCGGTCGCGCCGTCGGCCACCCGGGTGCGGAAGCCCTCGTCGGCGTCGAGGGTCCGGGTCAGGGTCTCGAGCGCTCGTGTGCTGAGCCGCCCGCGGAACCGCATGAGCGGGCGGAGCGCACCGGGAGGTGGCGGGGCATCCGACGACCCGACGTCGCGTCGGGCCACGGCGAGGGCGAGCTCCCCCGCCTCCGCCAGCAGGGCGAGGCGGGCGTCGACCGCTCAGCCCTCCTGGGCGGGCGCGGCGCCCGGGGTCCGGTCGGGCTCGTCCATGTCCGCGACGGACGCGGCGTCGACCTCGACGACGATGCCGGCCGGCCCGCACCACCGGCACTCGACGGACTCGAGGTCCTCGGCGAGCACGGTGACGTCCTCGACCTCCAGCTCGCCGCCCACCGTGTAGTGGTGGAACGCCCGGGTGCGGCGCGTGGTGGTCACGTCGAAGCGGGTCAGGTTGCCGCACGAGGTGCAGCGGTAGCGGGTCACGGCGTCGGTCGACATCGGCGCCGAGCCTACTCCGGGCGTCGTCGGCGCCGACCGTTGACGATCGAACACACGTTCGACCACACTGTCCCGATGGCACGAGGGCGAGGCACCGGACGGCAGCGACCGCTCCCCGCCCCGGCGCCCCTGCCGGGGGGCACCGCCGCCCGGCCCGAGCACTTCCGCCAGGCCAGTCTGGACGACCTCGGCGCACCGCTGGTGGACACCACGTTCGTGGTCGTCGACCTCGAGACCACCGGCGGCTCCCCGACCACCGACACGATCACCGAGGTCGGCGCGGTCAAGCTGCGCGGCGGCGAGGTCCTCGGCACGTTCCAGACGCTCGTCGACCCGGGCCGGGCGATCCCTCCCACGATCACCGTGCTGACGGGCATCACGCAGGCGATGGTGGCGAAGGCGCCGCGCATCGAGACCGTCCTCCCGAGCCTCCTCGAGTTCATGGGCGACGCCGTCGTCGTGGGCCACAACGTGCGCTTCGACGTGGGGTTCCTCCAGGCCGCCCTCGAGCGCGACGGCCGCCCGCCGCTGACCGGCCCCACGGTCGACACGGTGGCCCTCGCCCGGCGCCTCGTCCGCGACGAGGTGCCCGACTGCCGGCTCGGCACGCTGGCCGACCGCCTGCGGCTGTCGCACAAGCCGAGCCACCGGGCGCTCGACGACGCGCTCGCCACCGCCGACCTGCTCCACGTGCTCCTCGAGCGCGCCGGGTCGATGGGCGTGACGGGCCTCGACGACCTCGTCGGCCTGCCGGCCATGGCCGGCCACCCGCAGGCGGACAAGCTCCGGTTGACCGAGCGGCTCCCCCGCCGGCCCGGCGTCTACCTCTTCCGGGCGCGCGACGGCCGGGTCCTCTACGTCGGCAAGGCCACGAACCTGCGGAGCCGGGTGCGCAGCTACTTCTCCACCGACGAGCGCCGCAAGATCGGCTCACTCCTCCGGGAGACGGCCCGCATCGACCACAAGGTCTGCCCGTCCACCCTCGAGGCGTCGGTGCTCGAGGCCCGGCTGATCAGGGCGCTCGAGCCCCGTTACAACTCGCACGGGACCCGCTGGCGCCGGTACCCGTACCTCAAGCTCACCCTCGGCGAGGCGTTCCCGCGGCTGTCGGTCGTGCGGGCGGTGCGCGACGACGGCGCCCTCTACGTCGGCCCGCTGCGCTCGACGCAGCAGGCCCGGGCGGTCGCCGAGGCGATCGAGACGGTGGTGCCGCTGCGGCGCTGCACCCAGCCGGTGCGGATGCGCGACGGCGAGCCCGTGCCGACCCGCAGCGCGCCGTGCGCGGCGGCCCAGCTCGGCGTGTCGCTGTGCCCGTGCGGTGGGTCGGCGAGCGCCCGCGAGTACGCCGCCCACGTGCAGCAGGTGGTCGACGGGCTCACCATCCGCCCCGACGTCCTGCTCGTCCCGCTCCGGGAGCGGATGGACCGCCTGGCCACCGAGGAGCGCTTCGAGGAGGCGGCGACGGCGCGCGACCGCCTGGCGGCGCTCGTCAGCGCGCTCGAGCGGCAGCGCCGGATCGGCCAGCTGCTCGAGTGCGAGCGGCTGCTCGTCGAGGTCGACTCGGGCGAGGTCGCCGAGCTGCGCCGCGGCGTGCTCTGGCAGATGTGGCCGGCGGACCGGGCCGAGCAGCTCGCACCGGTCGCCCGGCCCGTCGAGATGCAGCCCGACGAGCCGCCCGCCCGGGGGGTCCCCGTGGACCGGGACCTCGCCGACGAGCTGACGTGCGTCGCGTCCTGGCTCGACCAGCACGCCACGCGCCTGCGGCTCCACCACTCCGCCGGGACGCTGGCCTCGGCGTTCCCGCGCCTGCCCGACGTGCGCCCCCGCTCGCGGGCGATCGCCCGCCGCTGACGCCCGGTCGGCTCGGTCGCCGGCGTCCGGTCCGAGCCGGTCGGTCCGAGCCGGTGTCGGTCCGAGCTGGTCGGTCCGGGCTGGTGGTCAGTCCGAGCTGGTGATGGCGCGACTGGTGGCGACCAGCGCCCCCAGCGTGCGGGCGGCCTCGCCCGAGTCGATCGCCCGTGCGGCGCGCGCCACGCCGTCGGGAAGGTCGGTCGCCACGTCGGCGACGACGAGGGCCGCTGCGGCGTTGAGCACGACCATGTCGCGCACCGGTCCGGGGCGGCCCTCGAGCACGCCGTTGGCCGCGTGCGCGTTCTCGAGCGGGTCGCCGACGGCGATGTCCTCGGGAGCGACCCTCGCCAGGCCGAGGTCCTCGGGCACGACGGTGAACCGGCCCACCTCGACGCCGTCCTCGAGGTCGATCACCTCCGACACGTCGGTGGTGGTCAGCTCGTCGAGCCCGTCGGCGCCCCGGACCACCCAGGCGCGGACCACGCCGCGCCGGGCCAGGACGCCCGCCACCAGCTCGACGCGGTCGGCGTCGGTGACCCCGAGGACCTGGCGGCGGACGCGGCCGGGGTGCGACAGCGGGCCGAGCAGGTTGAACGCCGTGGGGATGCCGAGCTCGGTGCGCACCGGGCCGACGTGGCGCATCGCCGGGTGGAACATGCGGGCGAAGGCGAACCCGACCCCGGCCTCGCGCACGCAGGCGTGCACCCCGGGCCCGTCGAGGTCGACCTCGACGCCGAGCGCCTCGAGCAGGTCGGTCGAGCCCGAGGTGGAGCTGGCGCGCCGGTTGCCGTGCTTGCAGACCGTGGCGCCGGCGGCGGCCGCCACGATCGAGGCCATCGTCGAGACGTTGAAGGCCCGCCCGCCGAGCGCCTTCGACCCGCCGGTGCCGACGATGTCGATCGTCGCGTCGGGGTCGTCGAGGTCGAGCGGTGCTGCGGCGGCGAGCATGGCGTCGACCAGCCCGGCCACCTCCTCGGGCGACTCGCCCTTGGAGCGGAGCCCGATCAGGAAGCCGGCGATCTGGGCGTCGGTGGCCTCGCCGGCGAGGATGCGCTCCAGCGCCCCGGTGGCGACGTCGGCGGGCAGGTCCTGCCCTGCGACGAGCGAGCCGAGCACGCCCGGCCAGGCGCCGGCAGCGGCGAAGGCACCCACGTGCGACCGGTCCCGGGGCTCAGCTGCCGACCGCGCCGGCGGTCTCGCTGGACGGGGCGACGCCGGCACCGGACGCGTTGAGCGCCCGCAGACGGCGGCGCCGCCGGATGATGCGCTGGCGCTCCCGCTCGGTCGCGCCGCCCCACACGCCGTTGTGCTCCCGGTGGCCGATGGCGTGCTCGAGGCAGGCCTCCTGGACCGGGCACGCCGCGCACACCGACTTGGCCTCGTCGGCCTCGTCGTCGGTGAGCGGATAGAAGATCGCCGGATCGAGCCCCCTGCAGGCGGACTCGTTCAGCCAACCGCGGTCCATGCGGGGCGATTCTGCCCATTGATCCCGCGGGTGTCCAAAGAACGACGGGAGGTTCGGCGCGAGGGCCGTGGTCAGGTGTCACGTCGGTCACCTCTGCGGCACCGGCCCGGGTGGTCGGCCCGGCGCGCCGTAACCTGTCGCCGTGCTCCCGGCTGCCCCGACCCCCCGTCCGTTCGTGCGCGAGTCCGCGCTCGCCGCGCTGGCGAGCGAGGAGTTCGACCTCACGGTCATCGGCGGCGGCATCACCGGGGCGGGCGTCGCGCTGGACGCCGCCGCCCGCGGCATGCGGGTCGCGGTGCTCGACGCCGGCGACTTCTCGTCGGGCACGTCGTCGAAGTCGTCGAAGCTCGTCCACGGCGGGTTGCGCTACCTGCAGCAGGGCGAGGTCGGCCTCGTGTACCAGGCGCTCGCCGAGCGCCAGCGCCTCCTCCGCAACGCCCCCCACCTGGTCAAGGTGCTGCCGTTCCTGATCCCCATGTTCGGCCACGGCGGCGTGATCCCGGCCAAGATCTCCCGCCTGCTCGGCTCGGCGATGTGGGGCTACGACCTGACCGGCGGCTGGCGGGTGGGCAAGCGCCACGAGCGCCTGACCCACGACGAGGCGATGGCCTACATGCCGACGCTGCCGTCGGACCGGCTCGTCTCGGCGTACCTCTACTACGACGCCGCCGCCGACGACTCCCGCCTCGTGCTCGCCGTGCTGCGCACCGCCGCCCTCGAGTTCGGCGCCGCGTGTGCCAACCACGTGCGCGCCGTCGGCCTCCACAAGGACGCCCAGGGCGTGGTCGACGGCGTCGAGGTCGTCGCCACCGAGGTCGGCACCCACCGCCCGGCCGGTGACCCGTTCACGATCCGCACGCGAGCGGTCGTCAACGCCGCCGGCGTGTGGTCCGACGAGGTCCGCACGCTCGACGAGGGCGCGGATCCCGACTCGATCCGGCCGGCCAAGGGCATCCACATCACGGTCCCGTGGGACAAGGTCCGGAACCGGATCGCCGCGGTCGTCCCGGTGCCCGGCGACAAGCGCTCGGTGTTCGTCGTCCCGAACGGCGACCTGACCTACATCGGCACGACCGACACGGACTACGACGGCCCGATCGACGACCCCCAGTGCACCCCCGAGGACGTCGCGTACCTGCTGCGGGCGATCAACGGCGCCTGCACCGAGGAGATCACGAACGACGACGTCGTCGGCACCTGGGCAGGGCTCCGCCCGCTGGTGAAGTCCCACTCGTCGAACGGGCAGTCGAGCGGCCGGACCGCCGACCTGTCGCGCCGCCACAAGGTCGCGGTGTCCGACTCGGGCGTGGTGACGATCACCGGCGGCAAGCTGACGACCTACCGGGAGATGGCGGCCGACACCGTCGACGAGGTGATCGAGTCGGTGCTCGCCCGACGCCCCGGCTTCGCCGGCTACGGCGGCAGCACCACCACCGACCTCCCGCTGCGCGGCGCCGCCGGCCACGACACCGTCCAGCGGGCCGCCGAGGTCTACCCCGCCGTCGCCCCCGAGCACCTCGAGCACCTGGCCGGCCGCTACGGCGGCGAGGCGCGCGTCCTCATGGCCGCGGTGCAGTCGGAGCCGTCGCTCGGCGAGCCGCTCGTGCCGGGGCTCCCCTACCTGCGCGCCGAGGCGGTGTTCGCGGTCCGCCACGAAATGGCCCGCTCGGTCGACGACGTCCTGTCCCGGCGCACCCGAGCCCGTCTCCTCGGCCGCGACGACTCGGCCGCGGCGGCCGGCGCGGTCGCCGAGCTCATCGCCGCCGAGCTCGGCTGGGACGCCGGGGACGCTGCGGCGTCCGCGCAGCACTACCGGGACTCGGTCGACCACGAGCGGGCTGCCGCCGACCTCCCCGAGACGCACCTCGAGCAGCTGCTCGGCTCGTAGTCTCCGATCCGTGAGCACCGAGGGCGGCGACCACCGGCACCACGTCACCCGGCGCTCGAGCACGCAGGTCTTCCCGCTCGAGCTCTTCTTCGACCTCGTCTTCGTCCTCGCCATCACGCAGTGCACCGCGCTGATGGCGGCGCAGCCCACGTGGAGCGGCATCGTCCGGGGCCTGCTCGTCCTCGCGGTCCTCTGGTGGGCGTGGTCGGGCTACGCGTGGCTCACGTCGGTGATCGACCCCGAAGAGGACGCGACCCGCGTGTCGATCTTCGCCGCCATGGCGGCGATGCTCGTCGTCTCGCTGTGCGTGCCGCAGGCCTTCGCCGACCTCGGGCTCACCTTCGCGATCGGCTACGCGGTCGTGCGGACCGTCCACATCGTCCTGTTCGTCCTCGCCAGCCCCGACGACGCCGACCTGCGGCGATCCGTCACCAGCCTCGCGGTGAGCACCGCGGTGGCCGTCGCCCTGCTCGTCGCCGCGTCGTTCCTCGACGGCGTGGCGCAGGGCGTGCTGTGGGCCCTGGCCATCGTGCTCGACTTCGGCGGCCCGTTCCTGTTCGGCGTCGAGGGCTGGAAGCTGATCCCGAGCCACTTCGCGGAGCGCTTCGGCCTGATCATCATCATCGCCCTGGGCGAGTCGATCGTCGCCATCGGCGTGGGCGCCGAGGGCGTGTCGATCGACGCGCCGGTCATCGGCGTCGCCGTGCTGGGCGTGTTCCTCGCCGCGGCGCTCTGGTGGCTGCACTTCGACGTCGTCGCGCTCGCGACCGAGCGCCGGCTCGTGGCCCTGCCCCCGGGTCGGGCCCAGAACTCCCTCGCCCGCGACGCGTACTCGTACATCCACCTGCTGCTGGTGGCCGGCATCGTCCTCGTCGCGCTGGGCCTGAAGACGGTGATCGCCCACGTGACCGAGCCGCTCCACGTCGAGATCGGCGCCGCCCTCGCCGGCGGCGTGGCCCTGTACCTGGTGGCCCACGTGCTGTTCCGGCGGCGGTTCGTCGGCACGATCAACCGCGAGCGCCTCGGGGTCGCAGTGCTGCTGGCCGCGTTCGTGCCGTTCACGACGTCGATGCCGGCGTGGGTGGCACTCGTCGTGGTCGGCGTGGTGACCTGGGCCCTCGTGATCTACGAGACCACCGCCTGGTCCGACACCCGTCACCTGATCCGGGACCAGCAGGGCCTCCCCGGCGACGACGGGCGGGTCCACGGCACCGGCGAGGAGCCCGCCTGATGCAGCCGCAGATGCGCGCCCTGCCCGAGATGAGCCCGCCGCAGGCGTACTGGCGGGGCACGGTCACGGCGCTCGTCGTGGCGCTGCCGGTCGGCGTGCTCAACCAGGTCCTGGTCTCGGGCGGCGACGTCGACGAGGGCTCGCCGTGGGTCCTGCTGTTCTGGGTCCTGATCATGTTCGGCGCCGCGGCCGGCGGCTGGGCCGTGCGCCGACTCTCGCCCTCGTCGTCGCTGGCGTGGGCGGCCGGGGCCGCGGCGACGGCCTACGTGGTCGTGCAGGCGATCGGGGTGGTGCGGCGCCTGGCGAACGGCGACGACATCAGCTGGATCGCGTACCCGTTCCTCGCGCTGCTGATGGCCACGTGCGGCCTGCTCGGCGCCCTGTACGCGGGGCGGATGGCCCGTCGCTACGGTGACGGCGCGGGCGGCAGCTGACCCAGCCACCGCAAGGGGGACGAGTGAGCATCCTGGTGATCGACCTGGGCACGAGCGCGGTGCGGGCCGCCGTCGTGCACGACGACGCCTCCGTGACGCACGAGGTCCGGGCCGCCACGCTGCCCGACTCCCCCGCCCCGGGCCTCGTCGAGTTCGACGCCGCGGCCTACGCCGAGGCCGCGCTCGGCTGCGCCCGGTCCGCGCTGGCCGCCCACGGCCCGGTCGACGGCGTCGGCGTGACGAACCAGCGGGCCTCGACGATCGTCTGGGACCGCGCCACGGGCGAGCCGCTCGCACCGGCACAGGGGTGGCAGGACCTGCGCACGGTCGGCGACTGCCTGGTGCTGGCGGCCGACGGCATCCGCCTGGCGCCGAACCAGTCGGCGACGAAGATCGCCAACATCCTCGACCAGGTGGACCCCGACCGCAGTCGGGACCTCTGCTTCGGCTCGCCCGACTCGTGGATCATCTGGCAGCTCACCGAGGGCGCCCACCACGTGTCGGACCTGACCAACGCCGGCGTCTGGGGCCTGCTGCGACCCGACGGCTCGCACTACGACGTCGCCGTGATGGAACGGCTGCGGATCCCGGCCTCGATCCTTCCGCGCATCGTCGACTCCTCCGGGTCCGTCGGCGAGGCGACGGCGCTCGAGGGCGCCCCGCCCGTGTGCGGCATCGCCGGTGACCAGCAGGCGTCGCTGATCGGCCAGGGCGGCGTGCACCCCGGCACGGCGAAGATCACGTTCGGCACCGGCGGCATGCTCGACGTGTGCCTTGGACCGGACCGGCCGTCCTTCGACGGCCGGGGCACCGCCGGCACCTTCCCGATCGCCTGCTGGCGCCGCGGCGAGGAGACCGTCTGGGGGGTCGAGGCGATCATGCTCTCCGCAGGCACGAACGTGGAGTGGCTCGTCGAGGACCTCGGCATCCTCGATCGCCCCGAGTCGTCCGCGGCGCTTGCGGCGTCGGTCCCCGACACCGAGGGCGTCGTCTACGTGCCGGCGCTCCTCGGACTGGGCACGCCCCGGTGGGACTACGGCGCCCGGGGGGCGCTGCTCGGCCTGACCCGCGGTTCCGGGCGGGCCCACGTGGTGCGGGCCGTGCTCGAGGGCGTGGCGGAGCGCGGGGCCGACCTCGTCGAAGCGGCCGAGGCCGACACCGGCCTCACGCTCGAGACCCTGCGCATCGACGGCGGCATGTCGACGAACCCCGTGTTCGTGCAGCACCTCGCGGATGCCACCCAGCGGCCGGTCGAGGTGTCGCCCGTGACCGAGGCGACCGCGCTCGGCGCAGGGTTCCTGGCGGGCCTCGCCGTCGGCACCTGGTCCGACTGGGACGACGTGGCCTCGGCGTGGCGGCCGGCCCGCCGCCACGAGCCGGGCGCGCCGACCGACCGGGACCGGTGGCGCGACGCCGTCGACCGGGCCGCGGGCTGGCACTCCGACCTGTCCGCGCTCGACTTCTGACGCCGCCGCAGCCCGACGGGCGGGCTGTTGCGCCGTCGGGATCGGCGACGACGCCGGATCGGGCCGGGTGGGCCCCGGACGTGGGCCCGATGGGTCGTTCCGACGGCCCCTGGGCCGGACGGCCCGTTGGACTGGGGCGGGGGTCCCGACGTGCTTCAGCGCCCGCCGGGGCGCGCCGTAGACATGCACATGAAGCCCACCACCCAGATCCCCACCGGCACGGCACCTTCTGCTCCCGCCACCCGGGCCCTGCGTCGGGCCCGCAGCGCGGCCGTCGTCTCGGAGCCCCGGCTCCAGCTGGCGTTCGACCGTCGCAGCGGCGAGTACACCCTGGCGGTGCTCTGACACGACGGTCCGCACCCGCTCCCGCCGGAGCGACGGACCGTCCCGTACGACGAGGGGTCGCCCGATCCGCCGGCATCACCGAGCGGAGGGACAACCCCCAGCATCTGATCGGCGACGGGTGGAGCGCGGCCACCCGTCGCCGATCTGTCATTTTCGGCCGCTCACGGGCGCCGGTCAGACCGGCGTGGCGAAGGTGATCGGGATCTCGAGCTCCTCGCCGGGGTTCGCGACGGCGCCGCTGCCCGGGTAGGTGATCACCGCGTAGCGACCGGCGCACGTCGCCTGCGTCAGGGTGATGTCGACGCTGAAGCCGCCCTCGGCGTCCATCAGGATCGCCCCGGCGCCTGCGCCGCCGATCGTGTTGAACTGCTCCTGGCCCGGCACGGCCCAGAACTGCTGGATGATCTGCCGGTTGGCGCCGACGCCGCCCTGCGAGGGCTTCCACGGGTCGGTCACGCAGGCGAACACGACGTAGACGCCGGCGGGCTGGTTCCACAGCGGCGGGCGGGTGCCGATGTTGGCGGCGGGGTTGTAGCCCTCACCGACCACCGTGATCACGGAGCCGGGGGCGACGTCGGTCGTCGCGTCCCCGGTCGTCAGGGTCGCCCCGGTGGTGGGGCCCGGATCGACCGGCGGCGGCACGCACGCCGCGGCGGCGATCGCCAGTGCGGCGAGGACGACCGGTCCGAGGGCCGGGCGCCGGAACCGGCGGGTCGAGGACGTGGACGTGGTCATGCGGCTGCCTCCTGCATCGCGTGTCGCCCGCCGTTCCTCAGGCGGACCGGCGCGAGGTTAGGTGTGCCGAACATTTCTTCACAAGTGGGGTGGGCTCATTGGGACAGGAGGCCTCTCCGACTTGTCAAAGGGTGGCCGAAGATCCGATGATCTCTCGGTGATCACATCGACGTCTCCCCATCGTCGCACCCGTCGCCTCGCCGGCGTCGCGGCGGCGCTCGTGCTGGTGGCGGCGGCGTGCGGCACCGGGGGCGGCGGCACGGTCGACGGGGGTGGCAGCGGCGGCGGCCAGGGCGAGGTGGCCTGCGCGGGTCCACGACACGCCACCTCCGAGGGCTGGGTGGCACCGATCGCGGACGATCCGGCGCCGTCCCTGCCGACGACGGTCACCGACTTCACCGGCGAGCAGGTCACGGTCGACGACGCGTCCCGCATCCTCGCCCTCGACACGTACGGCACGCTGGCCACCACGGTCTACGCCCTCGGGCTGGGCGACCGTCTCGTGGGTCGGGACGTGTCGACCGGGGTGCCGGAGCTCGCCGACCTGCCCGTCGTGACCCACAACGGCCACGAGCTCAACGCCGAGGCGATCCTCGACCTGGACCCGTCGGTGATCCTGACCGACTACTCGATCGGGCCGCTCGAGGTGCAGCTGCAGCTCGAGGAGGCCGGCATCCCGGTCGTCATCCTCGACAGCACCCGCAACCGCTCGGTCATCGGCGACCAGATCCGCCGCGTGGCCGAGGTGCTCGGCGTGCCCGAGCAGGGCGAGCAGCTCGCCTCCTCGGTGGCTGCGGACGTGGCGAAGGCCGAGGACGAGGTCGCGGCGATAGCCGAGGGCCGGCCCGACCTGCGGATGGTGTTCCTCTACATGCGCGGCAACGCCGGCGTCTACTACTGGTTCGGCGAGGGCTCCGGCGCCGACGACCTGATCGACGCGCTCGGCGGGGTCGACGTCGCGGAGGAGGTCGGGCTCGAGGGCTCGAAGCCGCTCAACGCCGAGGGGCTGGTGAAGTCGTCGCCGGACCTCTACCTGATGATGACCCACGGCCTCGAGTCCGTCGGCGGCGTCGACGGGCTGCTCGAGGTGCCCGGCGTCGCCGACACGGGGGCGGGCGTCGACGGCTGCGTGGTCGACATGAGCGACTACGAGATCCTGAGCTTCGGACCGCAGTTCCCGTCCACGCTGCGTGCGCTCGGCGCGGCGATCTACGGCGACGACGGCGTGCTGTCGGGCGCCGGGGCGCCGTCCTCGTGAGCGCCACCACCGGGTCGGCGCCGACGTCGGAGCAGGACCCGCCCGACGGCCCCGGTGGGGTGATCGACCTCCGGCCCGGCACGTCGGGCCCGGCGGCGGCGCTGCCGAGGGTGCGTCGGTCCCGGGCGACGTTGCTGATCGGCGGGCTGGGGGTCGCGCTGGTGGTGGCGGGCGTCGTCGCCGCCGGGGTCGGCCAGCTGCAGGTCGCGCCCTCGGAGGTGCTCGGCTCGATCTTCCACAGGATCGGGCTCGACATCGGGCCGATGCCATCGCACCCGCGGGGCGACTCGGCGCTCTGGAACGTGCGGTTCCCGCGCGTCGTGCTCGCGGCGATCGTCGGCGCCGCGCTCGGCGGGGCCGGCGCCGTCCTGCAGGCCGTGTTCGGCAACCCGCTCGCCGAGCCGAGCGTGATCGGCGTCTCCGGGGGCGCTGCGGTGGGCGCCTGCGCGGTCATCGTGTTCGGCTGGTCGTTCTTCGGCGGCTACACGATCGCCGCCGTCGCGTTCGCCACCGGCCTCCTCACGACGCTCCTCATCTACGCCATGGCGCGGAGCGGCGGCAGGACCGAGGTCGTGACGCTGGTGCTCATGGGCATCGCGGTCAACGCCGTCACCTCGGCGATCATCGCCTACCTCGTGTTCCTCGGCGACACGCAGGCACGGGAGCAGATCGTCTTCTGGCAGCTCGGCAGCTTCAACGGCTCGAGGTGGGAGGCCGTCCGCATCGTCGGCCCGATCGTGCTGATCGGGCTCGTCGGCGTGATGCTGATCGCACGGAAGCTCGACCTCCTCGCGCTCGGCGAGCGCTCGGCGCGGCACGTGGGCGTCAACGTCGAGCGCCTCCGGCTGATCTCGATCGTGCTCGTCTCGATGCTCGTGGCCGCAGGCGTCGCGTTCGTCGGCATCATCGCCTTCATCGGCCTGATCGTCCCGCACCTGGTGCGCATGATCATCGGACCGTCGCACCGGACGCTGCTGCCGGCGAGCGTGCTCGGCGGCGCCGTCGTGGTGGTCGTCGCCGACCTGGTCGCCCGGACGGCGGTCGACTACGCCGACCTGCCCATCGGCATGCTGACCGCACTGGTCGGGGGCCCGTTCTTCTTCTGGATGCTCTACCGCACGCGGGCCACGTCCGGCGGGTGGGGCTGACGGTGGGCGGGAGCGCTCGGTGAGCCTGGCCACGGCGGCGCGCGGCATGCGCCGGGCGGTGCGCCTGCCCGGCCCTCCCCCGCCCGACGGCGTGTCGCTGCGAGTGCGCGGGGTGTCGCTCGCGCTGGGTGGGGCGCCGATCCTGCGCGACGTCGACGTGGACGTCCACGACGGTGAGCTGCTCGCCCTCGTCGGACCGAACGGCGCCGGGAAGTCGACGCTGCTCTCGGTGCTGTCGGGCGACGCACGTCCCGACCGCGGGAGCGTCGAGCTCGACGGTGCCGACGTCCGCTCGTGGACCCACGTCGAGCTGGCCATGCGCCGTGCCGTGCTGCTCCAGCAGCTCACGATGACGTTCCCGTTCACCGTCCGCCAGACGGTCGAGATGGGTCGCAGCCCGTGGGCCGGCCACGAGGCCGAGGACGACGACGAGCGGCGGGTGGCCGAGGCGATGCGGGCGACCGACGTCCTGCACCTCGCAGACCGGACCTTCCCGTCGCTCTCCGGTGGCGAGCGGGCACGGGCCGGCATGGCCCGGGTCGTCGCACAGGACGCGCGAGTGCTGCTGCTCGACGAGCCCACCGCCGCGCTCGACGTGCGCCACCAGGAGCAGGTGCTCGACCTCGCCCGCGACCTGGCCCGGGCCGGTGGGACGGTGGTGGTCGTCATGCACGACCTCGGTCTGGCGGCCGCGTACGCCGACCGCGTCGTCGTGCTGGCCGACGGGGCCGTGCGGGCGAACGGCCGCCCGGCCGACATGCTCACCGCCGAGCTCCTGACCGACGTCTACGAGCACCCCATCGAGGTGCTCCACCACCCTCGTACCGGCGAGCTGCTCGTGCTCCCCGACCGGACCCGCAGCACCTCGGGCTGAGCGGCTGACGCCGTGGTGCGGGCCTCCGAAGCCACGGTGAGATGCTGACTGATCGATAGATCGCGGGGTCAGCTAGCGCATGAGGTTAGGGTTGCCTAATCTCGCGGCCGATGCCGACGCGGACCACCTCCCCCACCCCGACCGCCCGTCGCTCGACCTCGGCCGGCGGGCGCGCCGTCGGCCTGCTCGCCGCAGCGTCCCTCCTGCTCGGCGCGCTCGCGATCGGTGGCGCCGCCGGTGCACCCGTCGCCGCGGCACAGACCACGTGCGGCAACACCGACGCGACGCCGACGCTCACGGTCACGCCCGGCTCGCTGTCCGCCTCGGCCACCTCGACCGTCACGGTCACCGCGACCGACTACCTCGTGCCCCCGCACGCGTGCGGCAGCAACGTGTTCGGTGGGATCTACGTCTTCTTCGGGTGGGTCGCCCCGGGCGGCCAGTGGGGTCCGAGCTGGCGCTCCAGCACGTCGGCCGCCGGCCAGTACGGCGTGTCCTACTCCTACCCGGGCGAGGGCGGCGGTGGCGACACCCGGGACGACGGCTCGGGCGTCGTGCGCCTGGTGAGCTTCACGAACGGCGGCATGTCCGGCACCGAGACGCCGTTCCACATGGACGCTGCGGGGAACTGGTCGACGACGATCAACGTCCGGGGCGCCCTGTACTCGTGGAAAGACATCAGCACCGGTGCGACCAACACGGTCGATTGCCGGGCGGTGCAGTGCGGCATCTTCAGCATCGGCGCCCACGGCAAGGCCAGCCGCACGAACGAGGTGTTCACGCCGATCACCTTCCGCGACGAGGGCCCGCCCCCGACCGTCGCGCCGGGTGGGGTGACGGCCGCGCCGCCGGCAGGCTCGAGCGGCGGCCGCGCCCCCGCGGGTGGGACAGGGGCCACGGCGGCCGGCGGCGCCACGGCCCCGGCCGGCTCGTCGGGCAGCGCCACCACCGCGCCGGCGGGCGACACCGGCGACACCACGACGACCGTGGCGCCGACCGAGACCACGGCGCCCGAGACGTCAACCAGCGAGGCCTCCGTCGAGAGCGCATCGGAGGACCGGGAGGTCGTCGCCGGCGAGGCGGCGGGCGTGCAGGACTTCGACGGCGGGGGCGGCGGCGCCGGCGGGCTCGCCATCGGGCTCGTCGCGCTCGTGCTCGTCGTCGCCGGCGCCACGGTGGCGGGCTGGTTCGTGCGCCGGCGCCGGGCGGCCGCGCCCGAGGGGCCCTGAGTGCTGCGCGTCGGGGGGCGACTGCGCGCGCCGCTGCTGGCGTCGGTCGCGACGCTGCTCGTCGCCGGGGGCGTGGTGCTCTCGCTGGGCGCAGGGGCGGCCGAGCCGTCGACCGTGCAGGCGGCGACGCTCGAGTGGTCGTTCAACGAAGAGCTCAACACCGGCGCGTTCGACGGCTCCTGCAACCACCTGAGCGCGGGGACCACCGACGGGTCGCAGGCCCGGTACAAGGGCGTCGACGGCGACGTCACCGTGCAGAAGCGGACCGCTGCCGGCACCTACGCCACGATCTCGGACTGGGCCGGCCGCTGCAGCGACGCCAGCGGGGTCAAGGTCACGCCCGGCGGGACGGCCCGGCTCGGGCTGCGCATCCGCCTCACCGGCGGCGACGGGACCCACGACCCCGCGACCGGCGCCACCACGGTCCAGTGGACGGGCTCGTTCAGCGCCAACCTCTACGACGAGCTCGTCCCGCTGTGGTTCACGGACCCCCGGCTGGTCGTCGACGCCGGCGGCACCGGCACCCTCAGGGCGACGCTCGCCGGCTTCGCGTCGAGCCTGGACGATCCCGATGTGCGCCAGCAGATCCCGCCGATCGCCGAGGTCGTCATCGCCCGGTTCACCGGCCTGGCCGTCGCCGGCACGTCGGGCTTCACCGCCACCCCCCGCTACGCAGGCGTCGCCTACGAGTCGACCGAGGCACCGCAGGTGCGCAACACCGCGGCGTGGGGCTCGTGGCCGACCGAGATGGTCGACGCCATGGTGCGGACCGGGACCCAGGGCTACTGGTACTCGACCGGCGGCGGCGCCGACGTCCGCAAGCCGCCGGCCCCGGTGACGGTCGCGCTCGGACCCCTGGTGGCCCCGTCGACGACGACCACCACCACGGCACCGACCACCACGACGGCACCGACCACCACGACGGCACCGACCACCACGACGGCGCCGAGCACGAGCACCCTGCCGGGTTCGACCACGACGACGATCCCGGGTGCGACGAGCACGACGACCGCGCCGACCACGACCAGCACGACCGCGCCGACGACGACCAGCACGACCGCGCCCGCGACCACCAGCACGACGATCACGCCCACGACCACAGCCCCGACGACGACCAGCACGACCGTCGCGCCCACGACCACGCCGCCGCCCGTCGACGCGACGCCCCTGCCGCTCCCCTCGCAGGTCGCCGGGACCGCGGTCGCCGACGGCGGCGCCAGCGCCGGGGGCACCGCCCGGTCGAGCACGCGCCCGTCGTCGGGCCGATCGAGCTCGAGGTCCTCCTCGTCGTCCTACGACGCCCTGCCGGCGACCGGCGACAACGGGGCGCTCGCCGCGGTCGACGGCACGGCCGTCGAGGCCCCGCCGGCGCCGACCGCCACGGCGCCGGAGCCGGCGGAGCGCACGGTCCGCCAGGTCGACGCCTCGCTCCGGTACACGGCGATGTCGGCGGCCTACCAGGCGAGCTGGAACCCTGCGGCGCCGGGCCGCGTGCGCATCACCTACACGGTCGAGAACACCGGCGACGTCACGGTCGCGGCGCGCCGCACCGCCGCGGTGTCGACCTCGTTCGGACCCGACCCGGCCGCCGCCGCCGAGGACATGGCGCCCCTCGCCCCCGGCCGGACCCGGACGCTGACCCAGGTGGTCGACGGGGTGTGGCCCGGGTTCGGCACCGAGACCGTCGTGCGGGTCGAGCCCTACGTCCCGGCCGACCCCGACCTCGACCTCGCCGCCGCCACGATCACCGCCCGCACGTCGTCCACCGTCTGGCCCTGGCAGCAGCTCACCGGGCTCGCGCTGCTCGCCGCCGGCGCGGTCGCCGCGCTCTGGGCCTGGCGACGACACCGCCGGACGGCGGCCTGAACTCCACAGGTGCCCGCACCGCGCCGGCACCCCGACCACAGGAGCACCACCAACCGATGAGAGCACCAGGAACCGTCACCCGACGCACGATGGCAGCCGGCCTGCTGGCCGTCGCCGCCTTCGCCGTCGCCGCCTGCGCCCCCGAGCCCTCGACGCCGACGCCCACGACCGCGCCACCCGCGGGCACCACGAAGACCGTGAGCGACGCCACGTTCGAGTGGACGATCTCGAAGGAGGCGAACAACGCCGCCTTCGCGCCGGGCCAGGTCAACTACTGGTCCGCCGGCAAGTCCGACAGCACCCAGGCCACCTACGTGGCGACCAACGGCAACGCCACCGTGCTCAAGAAGAACGCGGCCGGCAGCTACGTGCCGATCGGCAGCGAGACGGCGGTCAACTGGACCAACAAGAACAAGGACGGCGCCGGCAACACGGTGACGGCCACCAACGCGTTCTTCCTCGGACAGAAGATCCGCTACACGAACGGCACCGGCACGGTGAACACCGCCACCGGCGCGGCGACGATCCAGTGGACCGGCACGTTCACCGTGAACTTCTACGGCATCTACACGCCGTTCTGGATCATCAACCCGAAGCTCACGGTCGACCCGGGCGGCGCCGCCCGCATCACCGCCACGGTCGGCGGCGTCGCGTCCGACATGGACGACCCGACGATCAAGGTCACGGTCCCCGACACCCCGAACATCGTGCTGGCCGAGTTCGCGAACGTGTACGCCGGCGGCAACGCCAGCACGGGCTGGACGAGCGCCACGAAGTACCTCGGCACGGTCATCACGCCGCCGGCGGGCCAGGCCCCGCAGGTCGGCGGCGCCAACGGCGGCTCCTGGCCGCAGTCGTTCGTGAACTTCCACGGCACGACCGGCACGGGCTCCTACTGGTACTCGAGCGGCGGCAGCGTCGACGCCAACAAGCCCCAGGACCCCGTCACGGTGGGCTACACCCTGAACCCCTGACCCCTTCCTTCCCCGAGGGGGCACGACGGTCGCGGCGCCGTCGTCCGTGCCGGCAGGCCATGGCCGGCACGGACGGCCCGTCCCGATCCCGCAGGAGCGGCACCCGACGACATGACCCGACCACGGCCATGACCCCCCGACGACTGCACCGGACCGCCTGCACGGGCGCCGGCTGCACCTGCCCGGACATCCGGACCGTCACCACGAACGCCACGAGCGAGGACACGATGAGCACCACCGAGACGACCGACGTCGACACCCCCTTCTCCGCCCGCATCCGCGAGGCGACCATGAGCGCGCACCGCGACGCCGAGCGGTCGAGCTACGTGCACCGCCTGATGCGGGGCCAGCTGCCGCTCGACGGGGTGGCCGACCTGATGGTCCAGCACCACGCGATCTACAGCTCGCTCGAGCGGACCGGGGACGTGCTGGGGACCGACCCGGTCGTCGGGCCGTTCCTCGGCCCGGAGCTCCTCCGGGTGCCCCGCATCGAGGCCGACCTGCGCCGCCTCGTCGGCGACGGCTGGGCCGACCGCTTCGAGGTCCGGCACGCGACCGCCGCGTACGCCGGCAACATCGCCGCGACGGCCGGCCACCCGGAGCGCTTCGTCGCCCAGCACTACACGCGGATCATGGGCGACCTCTCCGGCGGCCAGATGATCCGGCGGACCCTGGAGCGCCACTACGGCGACGGCGTCGAGGGCTCGCTCACCTTCTACGACTTCGACATCGACGACATGGACGCCTACAAGGACGCGTACCGGACGCGCCTCGACCTGGCGCCGTGGTCCGACGCCGAGCGCAACGCGTTCATCGACGAGACGAACCGCGCCTACACGAGCAACTCCTCGGTGTTCGGCGAGCTCGACGTCGCCTGGTCCGAGGGCTGAGGCCCGCACACGACCCATTCTGTGATGCTGGATACGCCTGATCAGGCGTATCCAGCATCACAGAACCCGGGGGCGGCGGCCGGGGCCGCCCGGTGGGCCGGCGTCAGAGGCGCAGCGGGCGGACGGGGGCGGCGATGAGCGACGGGTCGCTGCGCCAGTCCACGCCGGGGACGTCGACGTAGAGCTCGACCTCGTTCCCGTCGGGGTCCTGCACGTACAGGCTGTGGGTCACGACGTGGTCGGACGCGCCCACCATCGTGACGAGGTCGGGCCGGCTGCGCAGGCGGTCCAGGACCTCGCGCAGCTCGTCGTCGGTGTCGCCGACCTTGAGGCCGAAGTGGTACATGCCGACCCGGCGACCGGGCGGGATCGGGGTGGCGCCGGGGCCGACCTCGATGAGCAGGAGCTCGTGGTGGGTGCGGCCGCCGGAGAAGGCCGCGACCGGGACGCCGGGCTCGCCGACGATCTGCCGCCAGCCGAGGACGCCGCCGTAGAACTCGACCGAGCGGGCGAGGTCGGACACGTAGAGGACGAGGTGGCCGACCTCGCGCACGTGGGCCTGCTCGGCCGCGTCGGGCGCCGTCGCGGCATCGGGCGACGAGGCCGGGGCGCTCGGTCCGGAGGTCGTGGTGTCGGTCATGGTCCTGCCCGTTCTCGTCGGTGGCTCCGTCCTGTGGGAACGCCGGTCCCGCCGTGCGTGTTCCCGAGGTGCCCCGCACCGCGGCCGCTGGCACACTGGACGGGCTGGTGAGTCGTCCGGGTGGCCGCGGCGTCGTGCATCTGGGGATCGCGGCGTCGAGGAAGGTCGGGACTCCGCAGGGCAGGGTGCTGGCGAGAGCCAGGTCGGAGCGATCTGACGGATCGGGCAACAGAGAGCAGACCGCCGATGGCCGGCCGCACGGTCGGCACAGGCAAGGGTGAAACGGTGCGGTAAGAGCGCACCATCGCCGGGGGCGACCCCGGCGGATGGCAACCCCCACCCGGAGCAAGGCCGAGCAGAGGACGTCGACGGCCCGTCGGCCCGCAAGGGCGGTCCTCGGGTAGGCCGCAGAGATGGATGGTCACCCATCCGGCTCCCGCGAGGGACCGGTGGACAGAATCCCGCCTACAGGGCGACTCACCAGCAACCACCGACCCGATCCCCGTCCGCTTCCCGCTCTGGCGGCGGTTTCCGTCATCTCCCGACCGCCGGCGCCGCCGAAGCAGGGGCCGAGCCTGGCCGCCAGAGCCGAGCCGGGCCGCCGGAACGGTGGGCAAGACGCGGACGAGCCCCGGTCCTAGGCGGGAGAGGGAAGGAGGACCGGGGCTCGTCACCACGGTCGTTGCGAACCGTGGGGGTGATGATGCGCTTTCAATACCCGGGGGTCGGACGGCTCAGACATCCCGGCCGGGTGAAAATCGTCACACCCGATCCTGGCCGCCCCGAGGGGCGTTCGCGCCCCGTCGGAACGCGCCTGGCCCGAACGCGGTGAGGGGGTTCCCGGCCCTGAGACCGGGAACCCCCACCGGTGGTCGCCCCACCACCAGCACTTACAACGGCAGAACGGCCCATTCCGTTGACAGGTGATGTTGCCCATCGACGAACCGCCTCGACCGCGCGTTCCGGGGCGCCCGGACGGCGGGCGGTCCGGGGCGCCGAACGCCGGGCGGTCCGGGGCGCCGTGGCCGATCGGGCCTCGGCGCCGGAGCGGCGATGGTCTACAGTGCTGAAAGCTGTTCAGGAAGAGCGCCACGCTCGCCACCTTGGGGGGATATCCATGCAGTTGGGCACCGTCGTGTCTCGCAACCGACTGATCGCGGCCGCCGTCGCCTCGGTCGTCGTCCTGGGCGCGGCGGCCTGCGCTGCGCCGACCACCCCGACCGTGCCCACGGTGCCCGGCGGCTGGCTCGCCGCCGGCTGCATCGACGGCGCCGGCACCGACGGCAACGCCGCGCCGGACCTCAACTACAGCGGCACCGCGAACCAGGCCGGCAACGCCACGATCTCCGCCTTCCTCGTCGGCAGCCTGTTCTCCATCTCGGGCAACGGCACGTGCTCGGGCACGCCGGTCGGTGCGATCACGATCGTCCGCGGCGCCGATCAGGCCGCGGCCGACACGATCTGCTCGTCCCTCGGCCAGGGCACGGCGACCGCCTTCGCCGGCTCGCCGTGGGCGCTGCCGGCCGACGCCTGGTCCTGCTCCAACACGATCGTCCTCTGATCCAGGGCGCACCGCGCCGCAGACGGGACCATCCGGCTCGACGGGACCATCCGGGCAGACGGGACCATCCGGGCAGGCCCTGCCGCCCGGTCCGTATGATGCGGCGCCAATGGTGCAGGTGAGCAGCACGTCCTGGAGCCGTCGCGCCGCGCTCTGCGCGTTTGGCGGGCTGCTCGTGCTGTCCGCCGTCCTGTCGATCGCGACGGCGTCGGGCGCCGGCGCGCAGGAGCCCTCGGGCACCACGCCGACCACCGCTGCGCCGACCACGACGGCGCCCGGGCAGCCCGGCGCGCCGACCGGGACCGGCCCCAGCATCACGACGACGCTGACCGCCGGCACCGAGCAGGAGCCGCTCGAGGGCGTCACCGTGACCGTGTCGCAGGACGGCACCGAGGTCGGCCGGGCCACGTCCGACGCCGAGGGCAAGGTGCAGATCCCCGTCCCGGGCGCCGGCCGCTACGAGGTGGAGCTCGACGTCGACTCGCTCCCCGACGGGGTCGCGCTGGCCGAGGGCGCCAAGGCCACGCTGACCCCGGTGGTGCAGGCCACCGGCGCCCGCCCGGTCGTGTTCCGCCTGTCCGAGGCGGGCCAGGAGGCCGCCTCCGGGCCCTCCGACTTCGAGCGCCTCGCCAGCCTGACGGCGAGCGGCGTGCGCTTCGGCCTTGTGATCGCGCTCGCCGCCGTCGGCCTGTCGTTGATCTTCGGCACGACGGGCCTCACCAACTTCGCCCACGGCGAGCTGATCGCCTTCGGGGCCATCGCCACCTGGTACCTCAACGTCTCCGACGGCGGCCTGGGGCTGCCGCTGCTGCTGGCCGCGATCGGCGGCATCCTCCTGACCGGCGTGTTCGGCGCCAGCTTCGAGCTCGGCGTCTACCGGCCACTGCGGCGGCGGGGCATGCCCGTGGTGTCGCAGATGGTGGTCTCGATCGGCATGGCGTTCGCCCTGCGCTACCTCTTCAGCATCATCTTCGGCCAGGGCCCGCAGCAGTACGCCCAGTACGCGGCCCAGGCCCCCACCGTCGAGCTCGGCCCGATCTCGCTGCGGCCGAAGGACCTGGTGATCACCGCCGTCGCCTTCATCTGCCTGCTCGCCGTGGCGCTGTTCCTCCAGCGGGCCCGGCTCGGCACCGCCATCCGGGCCGTGTCCGACAACCGCGACCTGTCGATCGCGTCGGGCATCGACGACCAGCGGGTCATCCTCATGGTCTGGGTGATCGCCGGCCTCCTGGCCGGCCTGTCGGGGATCATGCTGGCCAGCACCGACTCCGCCGCGTGGAACATGGGCCAGCGCGTGCTGCTGGTGACCTTCGCGGCCGTCGTGCTCGGCGGTCTCGGCACGACGTTCGGCGCCATGGTCGGCGGGCTCGTCGTGGGCGTCGTCTCCGACGTCTCGACCTTCTGGCTCGACGCCGACCTCAAGATCGTGGTGGCGCTCGCCACCCTGGTCGTCGTCCTGCTCATCCGCCCCCAGGGCATCTTCGGCGTGAAGGCCCGGACGGCATGACGGGCGCGGCATGAGCGCGCCCGTGCTCGCGATCGACGTCGGCGCCGCCCTCGTCGACGGCCTCCGTGACATGGTGGCGGTGCCGAGCGTCGTCTACGCGCTCGGCGCCATCGGGCTGAACATCCAGTTCGGCTACGCCGGGCTGCTGAACTTCGGCGCGGTCGCCTCCGGGCTCGTCGGCGCCTACGGCGCGGCCATCAGCGTCGACCGCGGGCTCCCCCTCTGGGTCGGCGCCATCATCGGCCTCCTCGCCGCTGCGCTCCTCGGCCTCCTGCTCGGCCTGCCCACCCTGCGGCTCCGGGCCGACTACCTCGCCATCGCCACGATCTCGGCCGCCGAGATCATCCGGGTGGTCGTGAACTCCGCCCGGATGCAGGACATCACCGGCGGCCCGATCGGCCTGACCGGGATCGCCGAGGACTTCTTCTCGGTCAACCCCATCCCCGAGGGCCGCTACGGCTGGGGTTCGTTCAGCTTCAACCAGAACACGCTGTGGACAATCAGCGTGGGCTGGACCCTCGTCGCGCTCTGCTGCCTGCTCGTGTGGGGCCTGGCGCGCAGTCCGTGGGGCCGACTGCTCAAGGCCATCCGGGAGGACGAGGAGGCCGCCCGCTCGCTCGGCAAGCACGTCTTCAAGCTGAAGCTCCAGGCGTTCGTGCTGGGCAGCGTGATCGGCGGGCTCGCCGGCATCATCTTCATGTTCGACGGCGGGTTCGTGCAGCCCAACTTCTTCGTGTCGCAGACGACGTTCAACTGGTACCTCGTCGTGATCCTCGGCGGCGTCGCGACGGTGCTCGGCCCGCCGATCGGCGCGATCGTGTACTGGTTCGTGATCTCGTTGCTCAACAGCATCCTCACGCAGGCCATCGGCGACGGCTGGTGGTTCATCGACGGCACCGACACCGGCGCGGTCCGGTACGTGCTCGTGGGCCTGGCGATCGTGCTCCTGCTCGTCTTCCGCCCGCAGGGCCTGCTGGGCGACAAGTCCGAGGCGGTCATCGGTGAGTGACGTCGCGCCGCCCGAGGTCCCCGACGCGCCCGCGCCCGATGCGGCCGGTCCGATCCTCGTCGCCGACGACGTCCACCGGTCCTTCGGCGGCGTCCGGGCCGTCGACGTGGACCGCATGGTGGTCGAGCGCGGCAGCGTCGTGGCCCTGATCGGCCCGAACGGCGCCGGCAAGACCACGTTCTTCAACGTCCTCACCGGCTTCGAGCGGGCCGACGGCGGCTCGTGGCGGTTCGAGGGCCAGGACATGAGCGGCAAGCCGGCCTACGCCGTGGCCCGTGGCGGCATGGTCCGCACCTTCCAGACCGCCCGCGTCTTCCCCCGCCTCTCGGTGCTCGACAACATCCGGCTGGCGGCCAAGGACCAGAAGGGCGAGCACCTCCGCGCCGCGCTGCTCCCCTGGGTCTGGCGCAAGCAGGAGGAGGAGCTCGGCGAGCGCGCTGCGGAGCTCGGGCGCTGGGTCGGCCTCGGAGAGAAGCTCGACGACAAGGCCGGCACGCTCTCGGGCGGCCAGCGCAAGCTGCTCGAGCTGGCCCGGGGCGTGATGGCCGCCCCCCGCCTCCTCATGCTCGACGAGCCGATGGCCGGCGTGAACCCGGCGCTGCGCCAGCTGCTCCTCGACAAGATCCGTGAGCTGCCCGGCGAGGGCATCACCGTGCTCTTCGTCGAGCACGACATGGACGTGGTGTCCGCCATCTCCGACGTGGTCGTGTGCATGGCTGAGGGCCGCATCATCGCCACCGGCACCGCCGGCCAGGTCGCGTCCGACGAGCGGGTCATCGACGCCTACCTGGGCGGCTCCAGCGGCGACCTGCGCGACATGGAGGCCGAGATGATGCCGGCGGTCGAGCGGCTCTACTCCGGCACCGACGGCGACGCCCAGCCCGGTGCCGACGGTCAGCCCGGAGATGGCGGCGATCAGCCCCAGGATGACGACGATCAGGCGGACGGCCGCGAGGCGGGCTCGTGAGCACGCCCGGCGAGCCGCTCCTCGTCGCCCGTGACCTCGTCGCCGGGTACGTGCCCGGCGTCGACATCCTCCGGGGCGCGTCGGTCGAGGTCGCCCGCTCGGAGCTCGTCGGCATCATCGGTCCGAACGGCGCCGGCAAGTCGACGCTGATCAAGGCCGTGTTCGGCCTCGTGCCGGTGCGCTCGGGGACGATGACGATGGACGGCCAGGACATCGTCGGCGTGCGGGGCTTCGACCTGGTGTCGCGGGGCGTGGGCTACGTCCCGCAGGTCCAGAACGTGTTCGGGACGCTCACGGTCGAGGAGAACCTCCGCATGGGCGTGTTCCTGCGGCCCGACCGCTTCGACGCCCGCCGCGACGAGGTGCTCGACCTGTTCCCGGCGCTGCAGAGCCGGCGGGGCGACCGGGCCGACTCGCTGTCCGGCGGCCAGCGCCAGGTGCTCGCCATGGCCCGGGCGCTGATGATGGAGCCGAGCCTGCTCCTCCTCGACGAGCCGTCCGCCGGCCTCTCCCCCGCCATGCAGGACGAGGTGTTCGCCCGCATCTCGGCCATCAACCACGCCGGCGTGTCGGTGCTCATCGTCGAGCAGAACGCGCACAAGGCGCTGCGGATCTGCCACCGGGGCTATGTGCTCGACAACGGCGTCGACGCCTACACGGGCACCGGCGCCGAGCTGCTCGGCGACCCGAAGGTCATCGAGCTCTACCTGGGCTCGCTCGTCCGCAACCGCTGACGGCGCCATCCCCGGCGCCCGCCCCCACCACCGAACTTGTACGCGACGGTCACCCATGAGGGCGACGACGTACAAGTCCGACGGCGACCATCGAACTTGTACGTGGCGGTCGCCCATGGGGACGGTGGCGTACAAGTTCGGCGGAACGGCAGCCCCACTGAACTTGTACGTGACGGTCACCCATGAGGACGTCGGCGTACAAGTTCGGCGGAACGGCAGCACCATCGAACTTGTGCGTGGCGGTCGCCCATGGGGACGGTGGCGTACAAGTTCGGCGGTAGATCGGCGCCGGACGCGAGCCGGGGCCGGACGCGGGCGGGGCGCCCCCGCAGGGGCGCCCCGTCACGTCCACCCGTCGGGTGGGTCGCTCAGCTCACCTCGGCTCAGCCGATGGCGATCTGCGCCGCACCCTCGACGTTGGCCGACTTGCCGTCGGTGCCGTAGGCCCAGACGTCGTAGACGCCGGTGCCGGGCTCCATCTCGTTCCACTTCTCGAACATGCTCGACGCACCCCGGTAGTGGATGGTCTTGCCGTCCTCGAGGAGCTTCTTGCAGTCGGCGAAGTTGTTGCAGTCGTTGTCGCCCTCGAGGTTCGAGGCGAAGTTCTCCGCGATCGCCGTGCTGTCATCGCTCTTGGCCTTCACGGCCGCCAGCGCCATCAGGTTGGTGCAGTCCCAGTAGTAGGACGAGAAGATCGTGTCGATGCCCGTCGCCGCGAACTCGGCGGTGAAGGGGCTCTCGATGCCCTGCGGGGCGGCCGCCGGAGCGGTGCCCTTGATGCCGGCGATCTTCGACGGGTCCGACGGGTCGACCGTCTTGGCGAAGCTGGAGCTCTGCATGCCGTCAGCGGTGTAGATCGGGATCTGCGACGGGCCGGCGCCCTTGCCGATCATCGTGCTGATGACCTTGGCGCCGTCGTCGTTGAAGCCGATGACCGCCACCGCGTCGGGCGACGAGTCGAGGGCCTTCTGCACGTCGGCGTCGAAGTTCGAGGCCTCGGGGTTGTAGAGCACCGTCTCGGTGACCTCGGCGCCGCCGTCCTCGAGGGCGGTCTTGAGGGACTCGGAGAAGCCCTCGCCGTAGTCGTCGTTGCGGGCCAGGATCGCCACCTTGTTCTTGCCGTCACCGGTGATCAGCGTGGCCAGGGCCGGGCCCTGGAGGTCGTCGCCGGGTGCGGTGCGGAAGAAGTAGCCGTCGCCACCGCCGCTCAGGTTGGCGGCCGTCGTCGAGCCGGAGCAGGTGGGCACCTTGTCGGTCCCGATCGACTCCTGCAGCTTGGCGGCCACGTTCGAGGGCGCCGGGCCGATGATGGCGTCGACCTTGTCGGTGTTGACCAACTTGGCGTAGCTGGTGGCCGCGACGTTCGGGTTGGTGCCGTCGTCGGCCTGGACGACCACCACCGGCTTGCCGTTGACGCCGCCGGCGGCGTTGATGGAGGCGACCGCCATGTCCACCGGGGTTTGCAGCGATTTCACGATCGCGCTCAGGTCGCCGGTCTGGGGCACGAGGGTGCCGAGCTTGAGCTCGCCGTCCTTGTTCCCCCGGTCGCCGCCCTGTGAGGCGGCGGAAGTCGTCGTGGCATCGTCGCTCTTCTCGTCGTCGTCCCCACACGCCGAGGCGATGAGCCCCAGTGCGGCGACGGCGACGATGAGCACACGAGTGACGTTTCTGCGCATCGGCCCGTCTCTCCTCAGGTTCAAAAGGCCCCTGGCGCTGTGCCAGGCGTCCGTTCACCCTAGGTTCACCGGGCGCCGGAGTGCCGGATGTCTCCGCCCGCGCGGCCGAACGGTCGTTCGGGCGAGCGCGGCGGCGTGGCGCTCGGGCGAGCGCCGTCGCACGTCGCTCAGGCGACGCGCATGTTGCGCCGGCGGGGCCGGTACGCGGCCAGCCGGTCGGCGCCCCGCCAGACCTCGCGGTAGTACTCGCGGGCCTGCTCGCCGAGGTCGTGCGGCTCGGTGACCACCGACGCGCCGCCGCCGTTGGCGGAGGGCAGCCCGCCCACCTGGAGGATGCGGTCGCTGCCGACGACGCAGCGGTCCTGGATGTCCTCGGCGGCCGCGACCCGCAGCCGGAGCTTGTGCTCGCGGCGCCGCAGCGACTCGACCATGTCGGTCAGGTCGGCGAGCTCGTCGTCGTCGAGCCGGTCGCTGACCAGCACGCGGGTGACCGAGGTGTGCGCCGACAGGTACTCGAGCTCGCTGCGCCGGCAGTACGGGTCGACGAGCATCGGACGGTGCAGCGCGGCGACGCGGCCGACGATGCGGGCGAAGGCGAGCGGGTCGCTCGAGGTGAGGTCGGCGTCGAGCACCTCGAACGCCGGGAAGCCGTCGTCGAGGCCGAGGGCGTCGACGACCCGACGACCGAGGCCGGTCGGGGCGACGCCGGCGTCGCCGACCGGGTGCAGGAGGCCGCGGCGCAGGAGCGAGGCGATGGCACCCTCCTGGTACTCGGAGTCCTGGCCGACCAGGCCGGTGACCGTGGCGAGACCGGCGGGACGACGACCCTCGGCGAGCTCCGTCAGCTCCGTGCGGGTGGGCGCGTGGCCCACCTCGTGCAGACGGACGGCCCACAGCAGGACCCGGTGCGACTCCTCGTCGAGCAACTCCATGGGGCCAAACCTAGAGGCGTCGCGCGCGGAAGCGGCAACTCTCCTCGATGACGTTCACCACACGTCCACCGAGCCCTCAACTCCCGGCCGGAACGGCCGACGTGGGTGGGTCAGGCGGGTTCCAGGCCGACCAGGTGACCGGTCTCGTTGAACGAGCGGAGCGTCGGCGAACCGCCGGCGACGTCGATCCTCGTGATCGACGCCGGGTCGACCCGGCAGGTCCACGACACGTCGGCGCCCACCGCCCAGCTCACGGCCGCCTTGAGGGGCGACACGTGCGTCGCGATCACGACGCTGCCGTCGGTGGCGCGCGCCGCCCAGTCGCGGCAGGCCTCGGTCACGCGCTCGGACACCTCGTGGAGCGACTCCCCCGCCTCGGGCCGGAAGTGGGGATCGGCACGCCACGCCGACCAGGTCTCTGGTGCGACGTCCGCGAGCGGGACGCCGTCCCACTCCCCGTAGTCGACCTCGATGAACCGCTCGTCCACGTGCACCGGGAGGCCGAGCGCCTCGGCCGTCTCGACGGTCCGGCGCAGCGGGCTCGACACCACGGCTGCGATCGGTCCGCTCGACGCCAGCACCGCGGCGGCCAGGGCCTCGGCCTGGCGGCGCCCGAGGGGGTCGAGGTCGACGTCGAGCCGACCGAGCAGCAGCCCGGCGGCGTTGGCGGCGGTCCGGCCGTGGCGGACGACGACGAGAGAGCTCACGACCGCCGGCCCCCGGCGCCCATCACGGCGCGGTCCAGCTGCCCCGTCCGGAGGAAGCGGCTGCGCCGATCGGGGTCGTCGAGCCCGAAGCGGCGCCACGCCCACACGCCGACGGCGATGCCGGCGAGCTCCATGACGACCGTCCACAGCCCTCGGCTGAGCTCCGGTGCGGACCCGTCGGTGAAGTCGAGGCCGAGGAACGGCCACCAGAACGTGGCGGTCAGCGTGAACGCGAGGTCGAGCACGAGGTGCATGTACATGCCGATCGGCAGGCCGAGCCAGCGCCGGCGGAGCAGGCGGCGCCGCATCGTCGTCGCCATCACGATCGCGAGCACGAGCGTCGGCGCGACGAGCGAGTGGAGCGGCCCGGCGCCGAACGGCACCTCGACCACCGGGATCACGGCGCCGAGGGCGACGAGCCGGTAGTCGATCGCCGGGCTCTGGAACACGGCCCAGGTGACGACCACGCTCAGGACCGCGAACCAGATGAACACTGCGAGGGCCTCGGTGCGGCGGTCAGCGGACGAGGATCCGCCCGCACTCCGGGCAGGTCACCACGGCGTCGTCGGCGGCCTTGCGCACCGCCTCGAGCTCGGCCGACGGGATCTCGAGGTGGCAGCCCTCGCAGCGGTTCCCGACGAGGCGTGCCGCCCCGATCCCGCCCATGCGCGATCGCGTGGCCTCGTACGCCTCGAGGACGTCGGCAGGCACGTTCGCCGCGGCCTGCTCGCGCTCGGACGCGATGACGGCGGCCTCGGCGTCGATCTCGCCCCGGGCCGACTCGACCTCGGCGGTCAGCGCGGCGATCCGCTCGTCGGCCTGCGCGACCTCGGCGGCCAGCGCCGACACCTCGGCGTCGATCGGTTCGGCTGCCTCCATGACCTCGAGCGCCTGGTCCTCGATGTCGGCCTGGCGCGCCTTGAGCTGCCGGTGGTCCTCCTGGAACGCCTCGAGCTCCTTGTGGGCGACGACGGAGCCGTCGTAGAGCTTGCGGTCGATCTCGGCGGCCTTGTCCTCGACGAGCGCCGCCTCGTCCTCGAGGCCCTTCTGGCGCTGGCGCAGCTCGTGCAGGCGCCCCCTCGCGACGTCGGCCCGCTGCTCGACCTCGGCGCGGGTCGCCGCCTCCTGGGCGAGGGTCGCCAGCTGGGGCAGCGCGTCGCGGCGGTGCCGGAGCTGGTCGGCCCGGGTGTCGAGCGTCTGCACGTCGATCAGCGCGTCGAGCGATCCCACGGCCGAGAACCTACCGCCCCGGTCCGAGGTCAGCCGCCGCCGTCGTCGCCCCCGCCGTCACCACCGCCGTTGCCGCCGCCCTGGCCCCCGCCGTTGCCGCCGGTGCCACCACCGTTGCCGCCCGTCCCGCCGCCACCCGTGCCGCCGCCGGCGGGCGGCGTCGTCGATTTGGTGCCCGAGGACGGCGTCGTGGACTTCGTCGTGCCGGACGACTTCGACCTCGTGGAACCCGACGACTTGGACGACGACGACGAGGACGAGCCGCTGCCGTACTTCGAGGAGCTCTTCCACGGGTCCGGCACCGACTTGGCCTTGGGGACCCGGTCGGGCTCGGCGAACGGGATGACCGGCGCCCCGTCGAGCACGTCGGACATGAAGGCGTGCCAGACCCGTGCCGCGGTCGCACCGCCCTGGACCCGGCCGCCCTTCATGTTCGTGTTGGCCGCGGGGTTGCCGATCCACACCGCCGTCGAGAGCTGCGGCGTGAAGCCGACGAACCAGACGTCGGTGTTCTTGCCGCCCTCGACCTCGGTGGTGCCGGTCTTGCCGGCGGCGGGTCGGCGCTGCGGCAGCGAGCCGGCCGAGTACGTCCCGTTCGTCACGACCTTCTCCATGCCGATGATGGCCTGGCGGGCCACGTCGACCGGCACGACCTGCTCGTCGCGCGGCGCCGCCTCGAACAGCACCTTGCCGGTGCGGTCCTCGACCTTGGCCACGAAGTGGGCGTCGTTGCGGCGGCCGTCGTTGGCGATCGTGCCGTAGGCGAGCGCCATGTCGAGCGGCTTGACCAGCGCGTCGCAGCCGATCGTGAAGCACGCCGGCTCGATGTGGTTGGGGTCGAGCGACGACTCGGTGAGGCCGAGCTTGACCGCCGTGTCCTTGACGGCGTCGAAGCCCACCGCGCCCTGGAGGCGCATGAAGGCGCAGTTGTTCGACTGCGCCAGCGCCCGGCCGAGGTCGACCATGCCGTGCGACGGGCAGTCGTCCGGGTACGGACCCGACTCCTTGATGCCCCACAGCTTCTTCATGCTCTCGGGGGCGTAGGCACCCGACACGGTGCTGTTGATGCTGTAGCCCGCCTCGAGCGCGGCGACGAGCGTGAAGACCTTGAACGACGAACCGGAGGACCGGCCGCCGGTCGGCGCCGCGGTCTCGACGAGGCCCTTGTCGGGGACGGTGGCCTCGCCGACGACGGCCCGTACCGCGCCCGTGCCGGGCTCGACGGCGGCCAGCGCCACCGAGGTCTCGGGGTTGGCGGCCTTGAGCGGGTTGCTGGCGGCCGCGGCCTCGGCCGCCTGCTGCATGGCCGGGTCGATCGTCGTCGTGATCTTCAGGCCGCCGTTGAAGATGAGGTAGCGGCGCAGCTCCTGGGTGGGTGCGAGCCAGGTGGCGTTGAGCAGCTCGTCGCGCACCTTCCGCTCGACGTAGGACAGCGACTCCGTCGTGGTGGCGACCGGTCGGCCGAACGCCTCGGTCGGCAGCGGGCTGGCGGCGATCATGGCCGCCTCCTGCTCGTTGACCAGTCCCTGCTCCTGCATCCGCTTGAGCACCACGAGGCGGCGCTCCTTGGCCACCTTCGGGAAGCGGATCGGGTCGTAGCCGTTCGGGTTCCGGATCAGCGAGGCGAGCACCGCCGCCTCGGCGTAGTTGATCTCCGAGGCCGGCTTGTTGAAGTAGGTCTGCGCGCCGGCCTGCATGCCGTAGGCGCCGCGCCCGAGGTACACGGTGTTGAGGTACTGCTCGAGGATCTGGTCCTTGCAGACCTTCTTGGCCACGCCCTCGCACAGCTGCTGCTCCAGCTGCACCGCCAGCGAGGCCTCCTTCATCTTCCGGGTGATGTTCCGCTCGTCGCCGACGAGCGAGATCTTCACGAGCTGCTGCGTGATCGTCGAGCCGCCCTGCGAGATCGTGCCGGCGTCGCTGTTGGCCCGGAACGCCCGGAGGATCGACTTCGCCGACACCCCGTCGTGCTCGTAGAAGTCGGCGTCCTCGACCGCGAGGACGGTCTTCTGCAGCTCGGGGGAGATCTGGTCGAGCGAGACGACGTCGCGGTTCTCGCTGCCGGCGAGCGTGCCGTACGGCTGGCCGCTCACCGTGATGATCTGCGACGCCTCCGGCAGGGACGGCAGGGCGAGCTTCGAGAGCGGCTGGAACGAGGCGGCCTCGGGGAGCTTGCCGATCTCGGGCAGGAGCGCCGAGCCGATGAGCGCCATCGCGGTGACGCCGAGGACGACGATCGCGAGGAAGCGGAGGAGGAGTCGGGTGGGTCGGCTCATTGGGCAGCGGCACGCGGTCGACGGTGCCGCCCAACGGTACCGGTGTCCGACGGTGCCGCCGGGTCACCGCCGGCCGCTCCCGGGACCGGCTCCCGAGCGCTTCCTCAGCCGCCGGCTCGGCCGGTCAACCCGGGAGCACCCGGGTAGCGTGCCGCAGATGGCACACCCCTTCCGGTTCGGAGTCCAGTACAGCAAGCCCATCGAGGGCACGACCTGGCAGGAGACCGCGCGGCGGACCGAGGAGCTCGGCTACTCGACGCTGTTCGTGCCCGACCACTTCGGCGACCAGCTGGCACCGATCACGGCCCTGTCGGTCGCCGCCGAGGCCACCTCGACGCTCAACGTCGGAGCGCTGGTGTTCGACAACGACTACCGGCACCCGGTCACGCTGGCCACCGAGATGGCCACGCTCGACCTGCTGAGCTCGGGTCGCGTCGAGCTCGGGCTGGGCGCCGGGTGGATGCGCACCGACTACGAGCAGTCGGGCATCGCGTACGACGAGCCGAAGGTCCGCGTCGACCGCTTCGAGGAGGGCCTGGCCGTCATCGAGGGCATGTTCGGCGACGGCCCCTTCGACTTCTCCGGCGAGCACTACACGATCACCGGCCTCGACGGGCTGCCCAAGCCGCACACGCCCGGCGGGCCGAAGCTGCTCATCGGCGGCGGCGGCAAGCGCGTGCTGAGCATCGCGGCGCGCACCGCCGACATCGTCGGCGTGAACCCCAACCTCCGCTCGGGCGAGATCAACGCCGACACCGCCCTCGACGCGATGGCGTCCGCCGTGGACCGCAAGCTCGAGTGGGTGCGCGAGGCGGCCGGCGACCGGTTCGACGACATCGAGCTCAACCAGCTGAGCTTCGCCGCCACGCTCACCGACGACACCGCGTCGTTCGCCGACTTCCTGGCGCAGCTGTTCGGCGCCCCCGCCGAGGAGGTGCTCGAGGCCCCGACCGTGGTCGCCGGCTCGCTGCCCGAGGTCGTCGACCGCCTGCACGCCCGCCGCGAGCGGTGGGGCTTCAGCTACTACGTGTTCCAGGCCGACGCCGGCGAGGTCATGGCCCCGCTCGTCGCCGAGCTGGCCGGGCGCTGATCGGCCGTCGGGTGGGGGTCTTCGGCCGTCGCCGCCGGTCCACCGACGAGGGGACGGCCCCGACGACCGTCGCGCTCGCCGGCGCCGGGGCGATCGCGGTGGTCCACGCGCTGGCCGCCCCCGCCGCGGGCTGCCAGGTCGTCGCGGTGGCGTCCGCAGGCGGCAGCTCCGCCCGCCACCTCGCCGGCCAGCTCGACGAGCAGCAGGCCCACCGGGTCCGGCACGTGCGGATCGACGAGCTGCCGGCCGGTGCCGACCTGCTGGTGGTGGCGAGCCCGCCGGCGACGCACGCCGCGCTGGTCGCCCAGGGCCTCGCCGGCGGTGCCGACGTGCTCGTCGAGAAGCCGTTCACGACGACGCTGGCCGACGCCGACGAGCTGGTCGGGCTGGCCGCCGAGCCCGGACCGCTCCTCCGCTGCGCCGAGAACCTCCTGCACGCGCCGGCGTGGCGGGCCTTCGCCGCGCACCGCTCCGGCATGGGCCCGCTGCAGCACCTCTCGGCCCGCACGCTGCAGCCGCCGCCGACGTGGGGCCACTTCACGCAGCCGCTCGAGGCCGGCGGCGTGCTGTTCGACCTCGGTCCGCACGCGCTCGCGCTGGTCATCGGCGCAGCCGCGGAGCCGGTGGTCGGCGTCGCCGCCACGCTCAGCTCGTCGCGCGACGACGGCGCCGACGACGACGCCGTCGTCCGGCTCCGCTTCGCGTCCGGTCTGGTCGCCTCGGTCGACGTGTCGTGGACCTCGCCCGACACGGAGTGGTCGCTGCAGGCCGCCTCGCCCGACGGCGTCGCCCGGCTCGAGCTGTACCCCGACGTGCTGGTCGAGCTCGACGGCGAACCCGTCACGCTGCCCGACCGCCACCCCTCTGCGCCCGACCCCGCGCTCGAGCGCATGGGCTACGTCGACCAGCTGCGCGACACGGCGAGCGCCGCCGACGGCCACCCGGCGCCGGGCCAGACGCCGGAGCAGGCCCGCGACGTGCTCGAGGTCATCTGCGCGGCCTACGCCTCGGCCGGCTCGGGCGGTGACGAGGTCGCGCTCCCGTTCACCGGCGACCGCACCCGCACCCCGCAGCAGCTCTGGCGCGGCTGACCCGGCGCGAGCGGCGGGCCCGAGAGGGCGACTGGACGGACGGGGTAGACCGTCCCGCATGGACGACTGGCCGGCACTGAGGGTCGACGACTGGGTCGACACCCGCGACACCTTGCAGCTCTGGACCCAGATCGTCGGCAAGGTTCGCATGGAGCTCAGCGCCCCGATCAACCACTGGTGGCACGTCACGCTGTACGTGTCGGCACGTGGCCTGCGCACCACGGCCATCCCGAACCCGTCGGGCGGGGCGTTCGACGTCGAGTTCGACCTCATCGGCCACCAGCTGGTGATCCGCGGCTCCGACGGGTCGTCGAGCGCCGTCGAGCTCCGTCCCCGCACGACCGCCGACCTGTACGACGAGCTGTTCGACCGGCTGCGGGCGATGGGCATCGACGTCGAGATCTTCGGCATGCCGGTCGAGCTGCCCGAGGTGATCCCGTTCGCGTCCGACACCCTGCACGCGTCCTACGACGCGGATGCGGTGCGGACCTTCCACGGCCAGCTCGTCTCGGCCGACCGGGTGCTCCAGCGGTTCCGCTCGGAGTTCCGCGGCAAGGTCAGCCCGGTCCACTTCTTCTGGGGCGCGTTCGACCTGGCCGTCACGCGGTTCTCCGGCCGGCCCGCGCCCGAGCACCCGGGCGGAATCCCCAACTGCCCCGACCGCGTCATGCAGGAGGCGTACTCCGACGAGGTGTCGAGCTGCGGGTTCTGGCCCGGCGGACCGGCCGACGACGCCGACAGCGAGGGCACGTTCTACGCGTACGCGTACCCGGAGCCCGACGGCTACCGCGACGTCGAGCTGACCCGCGGCCGCTTCGACGACGGCCTCGGCGAGTTCGTGCTCCCCTACCGCGACGTCCGGACCGCGGACGACCCCGACGCCGTGCTGCTCACGTTCCTCCGCGAGACCCACCGAGCCGCCGCGGACCTGGCCCGCTGGCCCTGACGCAACCGGGCACACGCGGCGCTCGGGTGCGCCGTCAGAACTCCTCGTCGAAGGCGACCTCGCCCTTGACGCCGACCTGGTACGACGAGACGGTCCGCTCGAAGAAGTTCGTGAGCTCCTGGACGTCCTGCAGCTCCATGAACCCGAACGGGTTCTTCGAGCCGTAGATCTTGGGCAGGCCAAGGGTGGTCAGGCGCTGGTCGGCGACGAACTGCAGGTACTCCCGCATGTCGGTCAGCGACATCCCGCCGATGCCCTGCGAGAGCAGGTCCTCGGCGAAGCCGTACTCGCACTCGATCGCCTCGCCGATCATCTCGGTGACGCGGGCGCCCAGGTCCTCGTCGAACAGGTCGGGCTCCTCGCGCCGCACCTGCTCGATGACCTCGAACGCGAAGTTCATGTGGCACGACTCGTCGCGGAACACCCAGTTGGTGCCGGCGGCCAGGCCGTTCAGCAGGCCCTTCGACCGCAGGAAGTACACGTAGGCGAAGGCGCCGAAGAAGAACAGGCCCTCGATGCAGGCGGCGAAGCAGATCAGGTTGAGCAGGAACTGCTTGCGGTCCTCACGGGTGCGCAGCTCGTCGAGGCTGTTGATCGAGTCGATCCACTTGAAGCAGAACTCGCCCTTGCGCCGGATCGACGGGATGTTCTCGATGGCCGCGAAGGCCTGGGCGCGCTCGGCCTGGTCGGGGATGTAGGTGTCGAGCAGCGTCAGGTAGAACTGGACGTGCAGCGCCTCCTCGTAGAGCTGGCGGCTGAGGTACATCCGGGCTTCGGGCGTGTTGATGTGCTGGTACAGGTTGAGCACCAGGTTGTTCGCCACGATCGAGTCGCCGGTGGCGAAGAACGCCACGAGCCGGTTGATGAGGTGCCGCTCCGCGGGCAGCAGCTTGCGCTGCAGGTCGACCAGGTCGTCGGAGAAGTCGATCTCCTCCACCGTCCAGGTGTTGCGGATGGCGTTCCGGTACATCTCGTAGAACTGCGGGTACCGCATGGGCCGCAGCGTGAGGTGGAAGCCGGGGTCCAGCAGGCGGCCGCCGCCGGCCGCCGGATCGGGCTCGATGGCCGGCGGGGCCACCGGGGCGAACGTGGGGTCAGCGAGGGCGCTGGGGTCGAGTGAGACGGCTTCGTTGAGTGCCATTGGGCGCGGTGCTCCTGGGGCGAGGGCGACGGTGAGGTCGGTCGAGGTGGGTGGTGGCGGACGGGGACGTGCTCAGGAAGCGCCGCTCACTGGCAGGCTTCGCACGCTTCGGGGTTCTCGAGCGAGCAGGCCAGCGCCTCTTCGTCCGAGTAGGTCGTGGGCGCCGGAGCGGGCTCGCCGCCGCCGGTGGGACCGCCACCCGACGGACCGCCGTCGGGCGTCGTCGACGTCGTCGCGGACGTCGTCGTCTTGTTGATGCGCGTCGCCGGACGGGAGCGCATGTAGTACGTGGTCTTCAGGCCCGACTTCCACGCGTGGACGTACATCGAGGAGAGCTTCCCGATGGTCGGCGACTCCATGAAGAGGTTCAGCGACTGGCTCTGGTCGATGTAGGCCCCGCGGGCGGCGCCCATGTCGATCAGCGCCCGCATCGGCAGCTCCCACGCCGTGCGGTAGACGGCCCGCACCTCTTCGGGGATGGCGTCGATGCCCTGGACGGAGCCCTCGTCGCGCTTGATGGCCGAGATGATCGACTCGGTCCAGAGGCCGCGGGACTGCAGCTCGCGCACGAGGTAGGTGTTGATCTGCAGGAACTCGCCCGAGAGGGTCTCCCGCTTGAAGAGGTTGGAGACCTGCGGCTCGATGCACTCGTAGCAACCGGCGATCGAGGCGATCGTCGCGGTCGGGGCGATCGCGATCATCAGCGAGTTGCGCAGCCCCGTGGCGGCGATGCGCTCCTTGAGGGCGCTCCAGCGGGCCGGATCGGACGGCGTGACGCCCCAGAGGTCGAACTGCAACTGGCCCTTGGCGGCCCGGGTCTCGGCGAAGCCGTCGTGCGGGCCGAACCGCTCGGCCAGGTCCGCCGAGGCGGTCAGGGCGTTGAAGTAGATCTCCTCGGAGATCCGCGTCGACAGGTCGCGGGCGGCGTCGCCGTCGAACGGCAGGCCGAGCTTGAAGAACACGTCCTGCAGGCCCATCAGGCCGAGGCCGACCGGGCGCCACTTGGCGTTCGAGTTCCCCGCCGCGTCGGTCGGGTAGAAGTTGATGTCCACGACCCGGTCGAGGAACGGGACGGCGAGCCGGACGACGTCGGCCAGGCGGTCGAAGTCGAACGCCAGGGCGCCCGAGGCGTCGGGCCGCACCATGGCGCCGAGGTTCACCGAGCCGAGGTTGCACACGGCGGTCTCGGCCTGGTTGGTGACCTCGAGGATCTCGGTGCAGAGGTTCGACAGGTGCACGACGTTGGGCGTGCCGTCGGCGGCGGTCGAGCCGGTCTGGTTGCACTTCAGGTTGGACGCGTCCTTGAACGTCATCCACCCGTTGCCGGTCTCGGCCAGCGTGCGCATCATGCGCTGGTACAGCTGGCGGGCCGGGACCTGGCGCTCGAACAGGCCCTCGTTCTCGGCCGTGATGTAGGCGGCTCGGAACTCGTCGCCGTAGAGGTCGTTGAGGTGCGGGACCTTCTTCGGGTCGAACAGCGACCACTGCCAGTCCTGCTCCACCCGCTCCATGAACAGGTCGGGGATCCAGTTGGCGAGGTTCAGGTTGTGGGTCCGGCGGGCGGTGTCGCCGGTGTTGTCGCGCAGCTCGAGGAACTCCTCGATGTCGGCGTGCCACGTCTCGAGGTAGACGCAGGCGGCGCCCTTGCGGCGGCCGCCCTGGTTGACCGCGGCCACCGAGCTGTCGAGCGTCTTGAGCCACGGCACGATGCCGTTCGACAGGCCGTTCGTGCCGCGGATCAGCGAGCCGCGGGACCGGATGCGGCTGTAGGAGAGGCCGATGCCGCCGGCGTGCTTCGAGAGGCGGGCCACGTCGCGGTAGCGGTCGTAGATGGCGTCGAGGTTGTCCTCGGGCGAGTCGAGCAGGTAGCAGCTCGACATCTGCGGGTGCGCGGTGCCCGAGTTGAACAGCGTCGGCGAGCTCGGCAGGTACTCGAGGCTCGAGATCAGCTCGTAGAACTCGATGGCCTCCTCGGGCGTGCGGGACAGGCCGCAGGCGACGCGGAGGAGGAAGTACTGCGGCGTCTCGACGACCCGGCGGGTGTCGGGGTGGCGCAGGAGGTAGCGGTCGTAGACGGTGCGGAGGCCGAAGAACTCGTACAGCCAGTTGCGGTCGGCGAGCACCGCGTCGTTCAGCTTGCGGGCGTTGGCCGCGACCATCGCCGCGGTCTCGTCGCCGATGATCCCCTGGGCGTGGCCCATCGCGACCGACTGGCTGAAGGAGTAGATGTCCTGGTTCTGGACCTCCTTGTCGATCACGGTGGCGAGCAGGCGGGCGGCCAGCCGGGAGTAGTTCGGCTCCTCGGCGATCAGCGCGGCGGCCGTGCGGATCGAGAGCTCGTCGAGCTCCTCGGTGGTGGCGCCGTCGACGAGGCCCGAGATCGTGCGGGTGGCGACGCGCATCGGGTCGACGTTCTCGAGGCCGGCCGCGCAGCGGGCGACGGCCCGGACGATCTTGTTGAGGTCGACGGGCTCGAGGCTGCCGTCGCGCTTGCGGACCTGCATCGGCGACCCGGTCGCCGAGTCGGTGAGGTCCACGACGCCGGTCGACGGCATGGGTCCACCGACCTCGTCGCCGACGACCTGCACGGGCCGTGCGCCCGCCTCGGTCTCGTCCGGAACCACGTCCTGCTGGAGTGCCACCTCGGTCCCCCTTCTGCGCACCCTGCGCTCGTCTCGCCCGCCGGCCTGGGGAACCGGCGAGCCCTCTCGTGTGGTTGCTCTCTGTGCTGTTGGACTGGCTGTTCGCCCTACCGGGGACGGCGTTGTCGGTGGGATCCGGTCCTGCGTGGCACGTGCCGCGACGAGCACCAGATGTTGTGGCGGGGCGATGTTCCACCCCCAAGATGTGGGGACAGGGCCGTAATTACAGCCAGGTAACTACGAGCCTGTCAACGGTTTCAGGAAACCTCGCTGAGCGTCACGACCGCCACCACGCGCGGTGGTCGGAGACGGACGGCACACCGCCCGGGTCGTGCGTAGGGTGGGCCCGATGGACGCCGCCGACCCCGCTCCCGTCGCCCCCGGCTCGCCCGGATCGGCGCTGTGGGACCCCGACGCGGTGCCCGCGGCCACCGTCGCCGTGCTCCGCGACGGGCCCGACGGGCTCGAGGTGCTGATGCTCCAGCGCGACCAGGGGCTGAGCTTCGCGGGCGGGATGTGGGTGTTCCCCGGCGGTCGGCTCGACCCCGAGGACTGGCCTGAGCCCGGTGAGGACGACCCCGACACGGCGCGCGAGGTCGCGGCGCGACGCGCCGCGGTCCGCGAGGCCCAGGAGGAGTCCGGGCTCGACGTCGACGAGGCCGCCCTCCGCCGCTGGTCGCACTGGACGCCGCCGCCCCGCCAGGACAAGCGGTTCACCACCGCCTTCTTCGTCGCCCCCGCCTCCGACGCCACTGCCCGGGTCGTGATCGACGACGGCGAGATCCGCGCCCACCGGTGGGCCCGGCCCGCCGACGCGATCGCCCTCCGCGACGCCGGCGAGATCACGCTCGCGCCGCCCACCTACATCACCCTCGTGCAGCTGCTCGACCACGACTCGGTCGACGCGGTCATGGCCGCCGCCGACGACCGGGCGATCGAGCACTTCGCCACCCGGATCGCCGTCGTCGGCGAGCAGTGGATCGCGCTCTACCACGGCGACGTCGCCTACGAGGTCGAGGAGCCCGACGCCTCGGTCCAGGGGCCACGGCACCGCCTCCTGATGGACGCCACGTGGGAGTACATCCGCGACGCCGGCCCCTGAGGCCCGCAGCCGTGCCAGGTCGGTGTGGGAGGGTGGGCCCGTGGACGACGACCAGCACCGGCCGATCACGGCACCCGAGACGATCGTGTGCGTGGACTGCGGCGGCACCTGCCACCTGCTGAGCACGCCCTACGAGGGGGAGGACGGCCGCATCGGGTTCCGGCCCGGCGACATCGTCTCGTACCGCTGCAGCGACTGCCTCGACCGCTGGGACATCGAGCTCGACGAGACCGACGGCTGACCGGCTCCGCCGCGACCGGGCCCTGTGACCGGGCGGGACCGATACCCCCTCAAGGGCGACTGGGCACCGCCGCTACGCTGGATCCTCCATGGATCCCGCCCCTCCCCCCGCTGACGGCGGCGGCACCGGCCGACCGCCCGGGCAGCCGTACCCGACCGTCCCGTCGCGCCCGGACCTGCCGGTCATCGAGCAGCGGCTGCTCGACCGCTGGGCGGACCAGAAGACCTTCGAGCGCTCGGTCGAGCAGCGGCCGGCCGACGACGAGTTCGTCTTCTACGACGGGCCGCCGTTCGCCAACGGGCTTCCCCACTACGGCCACCTGCTGACCGGCTACGTCAAGGACGTCGTGCCCCGCTACCAGACGATGCGGGGCAAGAGGGTGGAGCGCCGGTTCGGCTGGGACTGCCACGGCCTGCCGGCCGAGATGATGGTCGAGCAGGAGTCGGGCATCGCCGGCCGCGCCGCCATCACCGCCTTCGGCATCGACAAGTTCAACGACCTCTGCCGCACCTCGGTCCTGCGCTACACCGACGAGTGGGAGCGCTACGTCACGCGCCAGGCGCGCTGGGTCGACTTCGCGGACGACTACAAGACCATGGACCTCCCGTACATGGAGTCCGTGCTCTGGGCCTTCCGGCAGCTCTGGGACAAGGGGCTCGTCTACGAGGCGTACCGGGTCATGCCGTACTCGTGGGGCGCCGAGACCCCGCTGTCGAACTTCGAGATCCGCCTCGACGACGCCACCCGGCCCCGCCAGGACCCGGCGCTGACCGTCGCCTTCCGCGTGCTGGCCGACGCCCGGCCGGGCCGGGCCGGCGAGCTGCTCGGCGACGGACCGGCCGAGATCTGGGCATGGACGACCACGCCGTGGACCCTGCCGTCGAACCTGGCCCTCGCCGCCGGTCCCGCCCTCGAGTACTCGGTGGTCGACGTGGTCGACGGCCCGCGGGCCGGCACCCGCGTCGTGCTCGGCACGGGCGCGCTCGCCCGCTACGAGAAGGAGCTCGGCGAGGGCCACGAGGTCGTCGGCACGCTCACCGGCGCCGACCTCGGCGGCGTGCGCTACGAGCCGATGTTCCCGTACTTCGCGGGACGGGAGAACAGCTTCCGGGTGCTCACCGACGACTTCGTCACCGACGACGACGGCACGGGCGTGGTGCACATGGCCCCGGGCTTCGGCGAGGACGACCAGCGCGTCAGCGAGGCCAACGGCATCGTGCTCGTCTGCCCCGTCGACGACAGCGGCCGGTTCACGTCCGAGGTGCCCGACTACCAGGGCCAGAACGTCTTCGACGCCAACCCGAACGTCATCGCGGACCTGAAGGCGCGCGGCGTGGTCGTGCGCCACGACACCTACGACCACAACTACCCGCACTGCTGGCGGACCGACACGCCGATCATCTACAAGGCTGTGTCGTCCTGGTACGTCGAGGTCACCGCGTTCCGCGATCGCCTCGTCGAGCTGAACCAGGACATCAACTGGATCCCGTCCCACGTGCGCGACGGCCAGTTCGGCAAGTGGCTCGAGGGCGCCCGCGACTGGTCGATCAGCCGGAACCGCTTCTGGGGCTCGCCGATCCCGGTGTGGCGCTCCGACGATCCCGCCTACCCGCGCACCGACGTCTACGGCAGCCTCGAGGAGATCGAGCGCGACTTCGGCGTGCGCCTGACCGACCTGCACCGCCCGACCGTCGACGAGCTCGTCCGCCCCAACCCCGACGACCCGACCGGCCGGTCGATGATGCGACGAGTCCCCGAGGTGTTCGACTGCTGGTTCGAGTCGGGCTCCATGCCGTTCGCGCAGGTCCACTACCCGTTCGAGAACAAGAGCTGGTTCGACGAGCACTCCCCCGCCGACTTCATCGTCGAGTACATCGCCCAGACGCGAGGCTGGTTCTACACGCTGCACGTCCTGTCGGTCGCGCTGTTCGACAGGCCGGCGTTCTCCAACGTGATCTGCCACGGCGTCGTGCTCGACCACGAGGGCCGCAAGCTGTCGAAGAAGCTGCGCAACTACCCCGACCCCGAGGAGGTGATGAGCACCCTCGGCTCCGACGCGCTGCGCTGGTACCTGATGGCGTCGCCGATCCTCCGCGGCGGCGACCTGCGGATCGCCACCGACGCCAGCGACATCAGCGAGGTCGTCCGGCTCGTCATCAACCCGATCTGGAACGCCTACTCGTTCTTCACGCTCTACGCGAACGCCGACGGCGAGCGGGGCGCGCTCCGGACCGACTCCACGCACCTGCTCGACCGCTACGTCCTGGCCAAGACGCGGGAGCTGGTCGAGTCGACCCAGGCGCGCATGGACGCGTTCGACATCGCCGGCACCTGCGCCGACGTCGTCGCGTTCCTCGACGCCCTCAACAACTGGTACATCCGCCGCTCCCGCGAGCGGTTCTGGGGGACCGGGGTCACGGACGAGGACCGGGCCGACGCACGGGACACGCTGTTCACGGTGCTGACCACGCTGGCGCGGGTGACCGCGCCGCTGCTGCCGTTCGTGAGCGAGGAGATCCACCTCGGCCTCGTCGGCGACGGCGACGGAACCGGTTCGGTGCACCTCGAGGACTGGCCCGACGCGACGGCGCTGCCGTCGGACCCGGCCCTGGTCGCGTCGATGGACCGCGTGCGCGAGGTGTGCTCGGTCGCCCTCGGCCTGCGCGAGGACCACCGGCTCCGCGCCCGGCTGCCGCTCGCCCGCCTGACCGTCGCCGGCCGGGACGTCGCTGCGCTCGAGCCGCTGACCGCGCTCGTCCGCGACGAGGTCAACGTGAAGGAGGTCGTCCTGACCGACGACCTCGACGCCGTCGGCACGTTCCAACTCCGCCCCAACGCCCGCGTGCTCGGCCCGCGCCTCGGCAAGGCGGTGCAGGACGTCATCAAGGCGGCCAAGGCCGGCGACTGGACCGCCGCCGACGACGGCACGGTCACGGTGGCCGGGCAGACCCTGCAGCCCGACGAGTTCGAGATGGCGCTCGAGGCGCGGGAGGGCGCGGCTGCGGCGCCGCTGCGCGACAACGGCGCGGTCGTCGAGCTCGACGTCGAGGTCACCCCCGAGCTGGCGGCCGAGGGCCTCGCCCGGGACGTCGTCCGCATGGTGCAGCAGGCCCGCAAGGACGCCGGACTGCAGGTCACCGACCGCATCCGCGCCTCGCTGTCGCTGCCGCAGGACGCAGCCGACGCCGTCGCCGCGCACCGCGACTGGGTCGCCGAGCAGGTGCTCGCCACCTCGCTCGAGGTCACCGTCGCCGACGGCGAGCCGTCGGCCACCGTCGCCGTCGCCGGCTGACCCGCAACCCCTCCTGCCTGCTCTGTTCCACCGGATCGACGCGTGAGCGTCGATCCGGTGGAACAGAGCGGGCGGGCGCGTGGGGTGTGCGGCTGGCAGGATCCGGCGGCATGAGCGAGACCGGCGTCGTCGACAGCCACGTTCACCTGCTGCCCGGCCGCCTCGGCGCCAAGGTGCGGTCGATCTTCGAGGACCTGGGCGGCTACCGCCTGGCCTACGAGGCCGAGCACTCGGCGGTGTGCGAGCAGCTCGCAGCGGAGGGGGTGTCGACGATCTGGACCCTCCCCTACGCGCACCGTCCCGATGTGGCCGAGGGCCTCAACGAGGCGGCGGCGGCCACCGCGGCGTCGGACCTGGCCGTCGACGTCGTGGCCGGCGCCACCGTCCACCCGGGTGATGACGACCCGGTCGGCGTCGTGCGCCGAGCGGTCGAGGACGGCGGCGCCCGGGTGCTCAAGCTCCACTGCTCGGTCGGCGACTTCGGCCCGCTCGATCCCGGTCTGCGGCCCGTGTGGGACTACGTCGAAGAGGTCCGGCTGCCCGTCGTCGTGCACGCCGGGCGGGCGCCGAGCGGCGTGTCCGACGAGGAGGACCTGGCACCGCTCGACGAGCTGGCCCGGCGTCACCCCGAGGCCCGCGTGATCATCGCCCACTGCGGCCACGACCAGGAGCGCCATGCGCTGCGGATCGTGGCCGAGCACCCGAACGTCCACGCCGACCTCACGCCGGTCGTGAACCGGCTCGTGCAGATCACGCCCGACGACGCGGCCCGCCACGCCGACCGCCTGCTGTTCGGCACCGACGCGCCGAACACCGAGCTGACCGCGGCACGGTGCCGGGCGCACGTTGACGGCTTCGGGCTCGGCCCCGAGGCGCTCGGCGCGGTGCTCGGCGGCAACGCCCGCCGGCTGGTCGCCGACGTCCGCAGCTGAGTCTGCCCGGCCCGGCTCCGCGCCGACGCCGTCAGCCGGCCGGCCGGCGACGGTTCAGAAGTACGTCGGGTCGGCGCGGTGCGAGCCGGCCAGCAGCTCGGCCTCGGCGACCTCGCGGATGCCCTGGAGGCGCATGACGCGCCGACCGTCGGACACGACGAGCACGGCCGTCCCGTCGCCGGCGGCCTCGACGCCCACCATCGTCTGGAGGGGGTGCAGCGACTCGACGAGCGGCTGACCAGGGCGGTCGGCGACGACGAGGAGCCGCCGCTCGGTCCGCGCGACCACGCACGGCAGGCCCTTGGCGCGGCCGGCGACCAGCCGTTCGACGCGCTCGCCGCCGGCGAGGACGGACGAGGCGACCTCGAGCGCGCCGGCGCACGCCCTGGCCGAGGCGGGGTCGAGCCTGCCGATGGCGGCGCCGAGGGGATCCGGCCGGCGAGGTCCCGGGCCGGACGGTTCCTGCTCGGGGGGACCGGGCCGACGGCCGAACGGCGAGGGGCCAGGGCCGCCGTGTCCTGCGCGGTGCGAGAACGGCTCGCCGACCGGCCGGAACGGCCCGGTGGAGCGATCGGCGCCACCCCCACCCTCGGTCGGTGCCTGGCCGACGCCGAAGCGCACGCCGTCGGGCGTTCGGGGCAGCGGGCCCGTGGCGAAGGGGGCGCGCGGCACTCGCGGCTCCTCGACCGTCCAGGCCTCGGGGCCGACCGGCCCGGCCGGAGGGCGGCCGGCGGAACGGGCGTTCACGTTGGGATCGACCCCGGTCCGGGGCTCGGTGCCGAAGGCGTCGCCGGTGACCTCGACCGTCGGTGCGTCGGCCTCGACCGGCGGCACCGGCTCCGGGGCGGCCTCGGAACCTTGGTCCGCGGTCCGCGAGCGCGACCGGCGGCGGCGGGTGGTCCCCGCCGATGCGCTCTTGCGCGAGCGACGGCGCACCGGAGGGGCGAAGGCCGGCTCGTCGTCGGTCGCCGCCGGCTCGAGCGGCACCCCGGGCGCCTCCTCGTGCGGACCCGACGCCCATGCGGGCGCGGGAGCCTCGGGCGGGACCTCGACGACCGGCGGCACCTCCACCGCAGGGGGGACCTCAACCGCAGGCGGCACGTCGGCCACCGGCGGCACGGCGGCGGCCGGCGGGACCGCCACCGGCGGGACCTCCGCAGGCGGGGCCTCGGCGGGCGCGACCTCGGGCTCGGGTCGCTCGCCCCACGGCAGCGGTCGCGCCGGGGCGGCCGGCGCGGCGGGCTCGACCGGCGGCGCCTCGGGAGCGGGGGCCTCGGCCGCCGGCACCTCGACGGCGGGCGCCTCAGCTGCCGGCGCGGCCGGCTCGGATCGCTCGCCCCACGGGAGGGGCCGGGCCGGCACCTCGGGCGCAGCGGGCTCGACCGGCGCCGCCGCGGCAGGCGGCACCTCGGCAGGCGGCACCTCGGCGGCCGGCGAGGCGGGCGTCGGGCGCCCACCCCATGGCAGCGCCGGCCGGACGCGGGCCGGCTCGGCCGGCTCGGTCGGTTCCACCGGCGGCGCCTCGGGAGCGGGCCCCTCGGCCGCGAGCTCCGCGGCGGCGGGCTCGGGAGCGGCCGGCTCCTCGACCGGTGGCGCCGCCGTCGGCTCCGTGCGGTCGGAGCCCCACGGCAGGGCAGCCCGCACGACGGGCGCGGCCGGTTCGGTCGACGGGGCGTCGAAGAACGCGGGCGCGGCAGCGGGCGCCTCGACGACCGGCTCGGCCGGCACCTCGACGGGTGGCTCGATCGGCGCCCCGGTGGTCGGCGCCCCGGTGGTCGGTGCCTCGGCGACCGGCTCGACGACCGGAGAGACCGGCGCGTGGGCGGCGGGCCCGATGACCGGCGCGACCGGCGCCTCGGACACCGGGGCAGCGGGCTCCGGGCGCTCGCGGCGCGGCAGCGGCGGTCGGGCCGGCTCGGGCGCCACCGGCCCGGCCGGGGCCACCTCGACCCTCGGCGACGCTGCGGCGGTCGCCGCCGATGCCGCCGCCGGTGTCGGGGGCTGCCGCAGCGGGAGGGGGGCGATCCGCGGCGCGCGCCGACGTTGCGGTGCCGCTGGCTCGACGGCCCGGCCCGACGCGGCGAGGGCCGCCACGGCCGGCGGCGGCACGGTCGGCGGTGCACCAGCGGGGTGCGGCGGGAACGCCGTGCTCGGCGGTGCCGCCGGATCGGTGATGAGGTCCGCGTCGCCGGTCCAGTGGAACCCCGCCTTGCCGAAGCGGTGCAGGCGGGGGCGCTGCGCCCGGCGGGGGCGCGAGCGCAGGTCGCCGTCGTCGAACACGGCCTCGAGCGGCGGCACCGCCGAGGCCCATCGGGCGGGGGCCACGGTCGCCAGCACCCCGAGCGCGGCCGCGGCGCACCCGACGACGAGGACGGTGCCGATGGGGACCGTGAACGACGACAGCCCGAGCGACGACAGGGCGGCCACGCCGAGTCGGGCGCCGACCAGGCCGACGGCGAGGCCGACCAACGTGCCGACGACGGCGAGCGACACGCCCTCGCCGAGGACCATCCGGAGCAGCTGCCGCCGCGACGCACCGCTCGCCCGCAGGAGCCCGAGCTCCCGGCGCCGCTCGCCCACCGACAGGAGCAGCGTGTTGACGACGCCGATCAGCGCCTGCACGAGCGTGAACAGCAGCATCCACTCGATCACGCGCTGGAACCCGTGCAGCACGTCGGACCGCCGCTCGACGAAGGCCTCGGGCTGCAGCACCGACGACACGCCGGATGCCGCGGCCAGCTCCTCGACCTGGGCGCGGCTGGCGGCGTCGTCGGGATCGAGCGCCACGAGCGCGGCGATGTCGGTCGTGGCCGGCACCTGGCGCTTCACGACCGATCGGTCGAGCACCAGGTCGCCGAGCAGCAGGTCGCCCGACGAGTAGATGCCGGCGACGCGGAGGCTCTCGGCCCCGGTGCTCGTGAACGTGATCGGGACGGTGGAACCGACCTCGAGGCCCAGCTCGTCGGCCAGTCGTGACGACACCACGATGCTGGCGGCGTCCAGCGCCGGCGGCGGCTCCCCCACCCACCGCGGGTTCAGGAGGGTCTCGAGCGAGGCCATGTCGAAGCCGGTCATCCGCACGGGTCTGGTGCCCACCCACCCCCGGCCGATCTCCCACCCGCTCGCGGCCGACACCGTCGACAGGTCCGACACCTTGGTCACGAGGTCCTCGGGCAGCCCGCCCCGGGTGAAGGTGCCCGAGTCGACGACCAGGTCGGCCCGGACGAGGTCCCGGACCTCGCCGTCCACCGAGCTGGCGAACGAGGCGAGGAACACGGCGAGGCCCGACACGACGGCGGTGGCCAGGATGAGCGCCGCCGCGGTCGCGGCCGTGCGGGACCGGTGCCGCGCCACGTCGCGGGAGGCGATGGTCCGCAGGGCCGATGGCCGCAGGGGCAGGAGCCGCACCGCACCGGACACCAGGCCCGACAGCACGAGCGGCAGCAGGCCGAGCACGCACACGGCGACGGCGACGCCGATCCCGAGCGCCAGCGGGTCGAGGCCCGCCTCGCCCCTCGACACGAGCAGCGCCGCGGCCAGGCCGAGGACGACCGCCACGAGCCCGACCCGCGCCATCGACTGCACGAAGGTCCGTGGGCGCGGGGCGGCGGCGTGGCTCACGGCCTCGATCGGCGGCACCCGGCAGGCCCGGGCGGCGGGGAGGACGGCGGCCACGACCGTGGCGACGACCCCGATGGCCACGGCCCACGCCAGCGCCGACCACGAGACGGCCGAGCCGGCGACCGGCACCGACGTGTTCAGCGCGCCGAGGGCGCCCTCGATGAGCCGGCCGAGCAGGAGGCCGAGCGGCGCGCCGAGCAGCGATGCGACGAGGGCGAGCGACGCGGCCTCGGCGAGCGCGGCGGTGAGCAGCTGCCACGGCTTGGCGCCGACCAGGCGGAGCCCCGCGAAGGTGCGGCGGCGCTCGGCGTAGAGGAGCGCCAGCGAGTTGCCGACGGTCACCATGCCCACGATGAGCGCCAGCCCTGCGAAGCCGAGGATCAGCGACCGCACCAGCGCGAAGCTGCGGTCGGTGCTCTCCTGGCGGTGCTGCGCGGCGGTCGCGCCGTCGACCACGTCGATGCCCGGCGGCAGCATCGCCGCGATCGTCGACCGGACCTGCTCCACGTCGGCATCGGGCTCGAGCAGCAGGTCGACCGTGTTGTCGTCGTTCGGGCGGTCGAATCGGATCCGGGCCTCTTCGGTGGTGAGCAGCGCCAGGCTGGATCCGGGCGGGAGGCCGCCGCCCTCGGTGCGGACGATCCCGGAGACGGTGTAGGGCGCGGCGCCGGCCCGGCCGACCACGACCACCTGGTCGCCGACGCCGACGCCGCCCTCGGTGGCGGAGCGCTGGTCGATCGCGACCTGCTCCGCAGTCGTCGGTGGGCCGCCCTCGGCGAACTCGTAGGGCGACAGGCGCGGGTCCGACGGGAAGTTGGCGCCGACCGGTTGCTCGGTGAGCCCCAGGGGGACGAGCGTCTCGCCGTCGGGTCCGACGAGCGGGGCGGTGTCCTCGATGCGCGACGACGCAGCGGCCACGCCCGGGACCTCGGCCACCGCCGCCCCGATCGCGCCGGGGACGAGACGGCGGACCTGCTCGGTCGGCGACTCGTACGCGATGCCGCCCTCGACCACGAGCTCCGCCGGGCCGGAGCCCGACGCCGCCAGCGCGTCGAGGCCGGTCCCCACCCGGTCCAACAGGTTCAGCGCACCGGCGAGGTAGCCGACCGACAGGGCGATCGCCACGGTCGCGAGCAGCAGGCGTCGGCGCTGGCGGAGCAGGGCGGCCAGCATCCGCCGCAGCCATCCCCCTGGCCATCCACCCCACCGACGACCCGGGGATCGGCCGGAGCCTCGGCCGACCACCTCGGACACGTCCCTACGATACCGGCGTCAGGACGTGGCGACGTCGAGCACGGCGTCGACGTCCTCCGAGCACAGGACGCCCTCGACGCCCCGGCCGTCGACCACGAGCGCCCACCACGACCGGCCGCGGCCGAGGCGCCCGACGACGGATTCGACCGACTCGGTCGGGTGCACCCGCGGCAGGGCGACCAGCGGTTCGGCGAGCGACCGCACGGGCACCGATCCCCGATGCGCCGGTGGGATCCGGGCGACGGCGTCCCGGGTCACCAGCGCGCCGACCGCGCCCCGGTCGTCGAGGACGGGCACGAACACGGCGCGCGGGTGGGCGGCGAAGAGGCGCTCGAGCTCGGCCACGGGGGCGCCGGGGCCGAGGGGCGTCGGGAGCTCGCGCTGCAGCTCGCCGACGGGGTGGTGGAGCAGCTCGGGCTGGTCCGCTGCGTCCTTCCACTGCGACCGGGCGGCGACGAACAGGAAGAGGCCGAGGGCGAAGATCCAGGCGCCGCTCCAGCGGTCGCCGAGCGGGAAGAAGAGGACGATCGCACCGACGACCATGGCGACGGCGAGCACCTGGCCGATCATCGAGGCCATCCGGGTGGCCGGGCGCTTGCGGCCCGAGCGACGCCAGAGGAAGGCCCGCAGCATCCGACCCCCGTCGAGCGGGAACGCCGGGAGCAGGTTGGACACGGCGAGCACGACGTTGATCGCCGCCAGCCAGATGAGCAGCCCGATCAGCACCCGGGAGCCGTCGAACCGGTCGATCCCCCAGGCGCCGACGCCCGCGATCACCGCCATGACCATGCTCATGGCCGGGCCGGCGGCGGCGATCCGGAACTCGGCGCCCGGATCGTCGGCGTCGCCCTCGAGCTTCGCCACGCCGCCGAAGAGCCAGAGGGTGATCTCGACGACGTGCACCCCGTTGCGCTGGGCGACGTAGCTGTGACCCAGCTCGTGTCCCACCAGCGACACCATGAACCCGATCACGCCGAGGAACGCCCCGAACCAGTAGGCGCTCGTCGGGAACCGGGGTGCGATGTTCGGCAGGGAGACCTCGGCCAGGCTGAAGGCGAGCAGCACGCTGACCACGAGGACGCCGCCGTTCACGCCGATGGGCACGCCGAGGAGCCGGCCGAGACGGAGGTGGGTGCGCACATCGGGCAGGGTACCGGCTGCCGTGTTGGCACCGGCTTCGCCGGGCTGCTCCGATGAGAGCCCGTCCAGCCGGCGTCGGAGCACGCCGCCCGGCCGACCAGGAGCGACCGACGCCGTGACCACACCCCCCTCCGCCGACCGGCTGGTGGCGCGGCGCGCGACCGAGCGCGCCGAGCTGGTCGCGCTGCTGCGCCGGGAGCCGGTCAACCCGGTCGACGGCGCCGAGGACCCCGAGGTCTTCGACCGGGCGCTGGCGGACCGGACCGACGTCGACCGGCGCGTGTTCGTGCTGGTGCACCCGCACCACCCCGAGCACCCCCGGACCGTCGTGTGGGTCGCCCTCACCGTCGGCGTGCCGGGCTCGCTCGTCGAGCTGCTCGACGATCGACCGGCCACCGATCCGGCCGAGGCCGACACTGCGGTCTTCTGGTCGATCTGGAACGCCGACCGCGAGGTGCCCGGGGTGGGCACCGGCGTCGACCTCATCCTCGGGGCCGCCGAGCAGCTCCGCGAGGAGCTGCCCCACCTCGCCACGTTCGTGACCCTGTCCCCCGTCCCGGGCCTCCGCCGCTGGCTCGAGGAGCGCGCCGGGGCGGGCGAGGCGCCGGTCGACCCCTCGGATCGCTCCGCGCTGTGCGCCGCGGCGGCGCGCTACCTCACGGCCCGCCGACCCGACGGCCGGCCGCTCGACCCCGTCGCACGGTTCCACCTGCGCAACGGGGCCCGGCTGTGGCGGCTCGATCCCGACGCCGACCCGAGCGAGCGGGGTCGGCAGCGCTCCCACGGGCTCATGGTGAACTACCGCTACGAGCCCGAGGACCGGGCGGCGAACCGCGAGCTGCTCGAACGCGGTGACGTCGCGCTCGGCGACGACGTCCGGGCGCTGCTCGAGGGCTGACGCCGGCGGCGCTCGGCCGGACGGTCCGCGCCGGACGATCCTCCCGGCCGCTCAGGCCGGCGGGAACAGCGCGGTGACGTCCTCGGGGGTCGTCGCCGGGTTCACCAGGCAGTAGCGCAGCACCGTCTCGCCGAGCCACGTCGTCGGCACGATGAAGCCGATCTCGGACTCGGCCAGCCGGTGGCAGAAGTCCCAGTGCTCCTGCGAGCTCCAGCCCCGCCGCCGGACGAGCAGCACCGACAGCTCCGGCTCCATCACGAGGTCGAGGTGCTCGGCCTCGCGGGCGACGTCCGCGGCCGCGACGGTGACCTCGATCGTCCGGTCGACCGCGTCGCGGTACGCGTCGGTGCCATAGGTGGCGAGCGAGAACCAGAACGGCAGGCCCCGGGCCCGCCGGCTGAGGTGCGGTGCGTAGTCGCTGGGGTTCCACTCCCCTTCCGCGTTCACGGCGTCGAGGTACGCGGCCTGCTGGGTGAACGTGTGGCGGGCGAGCTCCGGCTCGCGGTACACGATCGCCGCGCAGTCGTAGGGAGCGAAGAGCCACTTGTGCGGATCGACCGTCATCGAGTCGACGCGCTCGATGCCGTCGAAGAGGTGCCGGCGCAGCGTCGAGCACAGCGCGCCCCCGCCGTAGGCGGCGTCGACGTGGTACCAGGCACCGAGCCGGGCGGCGAGGTCGGCGGCGCCCGCCAGGTCGTCCACGCCTCCGGTGTTGGTCATGCCGCCGGTGGCGACGACCGCCACGACCTGATCGGCGATCGCGTCGAGGTCGTCGAGGACTGCGTCGGGCAGCTCCGAGGGCCGGAACCGGCCGAGCGCGTCGCCCGGCACCACGAACGGCTCGAGGTCGAGCAGCTCGAGCGCCGAGCCGATCGACGAGTGGGCACCGCTCGACACGACGACCACCGGGCGACCGGCTGTGTCGGCGCCGAGGACCGGGACACCGGCCGGGCGGCGCGACCGCCACGTGTGGCGGGCCACGGCCAGGGCGGAGAGGTTGGCGATCGATCCGCCGGAGACGAACGTGCCGCCGGAGCCCTCGGGCATGCCGGCGACGTCGGCCAGCCAGCGCAGCGCCTCGTTCTCCGCGTGGACCGCCCCTGCGCCCTCGAGCCACGATCCGCCGTAGATGTTGCTGGCGCTCACCAGCAGGTCGAACGCGGTCGAGGCCTCGGTCGCGGCGTTGGGCACGAACGCCAGGTAGCGGGGGTGGTCCATCGACAGGCACGCCGGGGCCAGCACGTCGGTGAAGAGCGCCAACGCCCGGTCGGCGCCGATCCCGTCGGCCGTGATCGCCGGCCCGGCGGCCTCGGCGAGATCCCGAGGGGACCGGGCCCGGTCGAGCGGCGGCGGGTCCATGGCCAGGCGCTCCCGTGCCGCGTCGAGCACCGAGTCGACCAGCCCGTCAGGCTGACCCGCGCTGGGTCTGTGCATCCGGTCCGACATCGGGCCATTCTCCTCCTCCCGACGACGCGGTGGCCCTCTGAGCGACGCGGTGGCCGCAGTAGGTTCCGGTCCGACGACGCGGAGGCGACCATGAGCGACGATCCCACGACCGGCGCGATGCCGGCGGTGTTCATCGGCCACGGGAGCCCGATGAACACGCTCGAGCACAACGCCTACACCGAGACCTGGGCCGACGTCGGCGAGCGGGTGGGGCGCCCACGGGCGATCCTCTGCGTGTCGGCCCACTGGTACGTCAACATCACGGCCGTGACCGCCATGGCGGCGCCGCCGGTGATCCACGACTTCTACGGGTTCCCCGACGAGCTCTTCGCGTTCGACTACCCGGCGCCCGGGTCGCCCGAGTTGGCCGAGGAGGTGGCCGACGTCCTGTCGCCCAGCTACGTCGGCCTCGACCGGGACAGCTGGGGTCTCGACCACGGCACCTGGTCCGTGCTGGCCCACATGTACCCGGCCGCCGACGTCCCGGTCGTGCAGCTGTCGATCAACGGCACGGAGCCGCTCGAGGTGCACCTCGAGCTCGGTCGACGGCTCGCCGGGCTCCGGGACCGGGGCGTGCTCGTGGTGGGCAGCGGCAACGTGGTGCACAACCTCCGGCGGCTCGACCCGCGCCTCCCCGACGACGGCACCGAGTGGGCCCGCTCGTTCGACCTCGCCGCCCGCGAGGTGCTGACGGAGCGACCGGGCGACCTGGTCGAGCTCGAGCGCCACCCCGACTACGCGCTCGCCGTCCCGACGCCCGACCACTTCCTGCCGGTCGCGTACCTCGCGGGCATGGCCGATGCCGCCGGCGTCGGCCTCGACCTCCTGGTGGGTGGCTACCAGCTGGGCTCGCTGTCCATGGCGTCGTACGGGCTCGGGTGCCACCCCGACGGTGCGGTGCCGGACGACGTGCACGTGGACGAGTCGCTGCCCGATCCGTCGGTGGTGCCGCCCGACGCCACCAACCTCTGACGGCCGCTCTCGCAGCGGTTTCCGTCAGCTCACGACGGCCAGCGCCGCCAGAGCGGCCGACGGTCAGGCCAGCGCGGCGGCGAACGCGGGGCGCGCCGATGCCCACCACTCCCGTCGCCGGTCGAACCGCGCCATCCCGCCCATCTCCTCCCACATCGCGACGAACCCCGGCTCGCCCGCCTCCACGTGGCGGAGCACGAACTCGCCGCCGTGGGCGATGTCGTGGTCGAGACATGCGAGCAGCTCCGCCCGACCGTCGGCGGCCAGACCGTACGCGTCGGCGACGGCCCGGAGGCGGGCCGGGCGGTCGGCTCGGGACCAACCCAGGCGGTCGGCGTTGGCGTCGTCGTCGACGGGCACGCACATGCGGGCGAAGCTCGCCAGGTCCCGGACCGGGCGTCCAGGGGCGCAGAAGTCGAAGTCGAGCAGGCCGACCGCGCGCCCGTCGCGGAAGACCACGTTCTCGAGGCAGACCTCGTTGTGGCACACGATCGGCCCGCCCACGGGGTCGGCCATCTCATCGCTCCAGTCGAGGCCGGCGGGATCGAACGACGCCGCGGCACGGTGCATGTCCGCCATGAGCTCGGCCACGCTCACGAGCGCGCCGTCGGTCCGGGCCCAGTCGGGGTACGGCGGCACCGGGACGTCGCCGTCGATGAACACCAGTCGCTCGCGGCCGTCCGGGTCGACGCCGATCGGTTCGGACGCGCCCTCGAAGCCGGCCGCCCGCAGCGCGCGCAGGAACGCGTGGACGGACCCGGTGTGGGGGTTCGACGGTCGCAGCACGTGCGCACCGGACCGGACCACGGCACCCGCGTTGGCGACCCCGCCGGTGAGGGGCTGCTCGTCGGGCGGCCGACCCCCCGCCTCGCCGTCGCCGCTGCCCTCCACGGCGCCAAGCCTCCCACGGACGACGCGTCGAGGGACTCGATGATCGCCGACGGTCTGGCGAGTAGCCCGGCCAGCTCGGCGGCTGACGCGAGCGACCCGCTCAGGTCCGGTCGGCCATCGGCCGGCGCCGGTGGGCGACGTGCCCGTCACCAGCTGCGCCGCCCTGTCGGTCCGACGGAGGGCGTGACGACCTGCCGCGCCGCTTCATCTCGTACATCTCGTGGTCGGCACGGTCCACGACCTCGTCGGGGCACTCCCCCGGCCGGCGCTCGGCGACGCCGACCGAGAACGGGACCGGCGAGTCGTCGCGGACGCGCCGCAGGGCCACACGGGCCGAGTCCTCGGTGGCGTCGGGCAGCAGGATGATGAACTCGTCGCCGCCGACGCGGGCGACCAGGTCGACCGACCGCACCCCGGCCGTCAGCGTCCGGGCCACGGTGGCGATCGCGTCGTCGCCGGCGGCGTGGCCGTCGGCGTCGTTCAGCTGCTTGAGCCCGTCCACGTCGACGAACGCCACCGACACCGGGTGCCCTGCACGCTCGGACCGGTCGAACTCCGTCGCGACGACGGCGCGCCAGGCCCGGGCGTTGGCCACGCCGGTGAGCGGGTCGACGAGCGCGGCGGAACGCAGGCGGACCGACAGCCACCCGACGCAGCAGCCGATCACGATCGAGTTGACAAGGCTGCCGCCCACGACGAGCGCGGCCCGTCCGGGCTCGACGTAGGTCACCACCACGGCGAGAGCGACGTAGGAGACCGCGACGTGGACGATCGCCTGCCTCACGGAGAAGAAGCAGGCGGCGTAGACGGACACCCACACCATGAAGCCCGAGCCGGTGATGAGCCCGACGACATCGTCGCTGAGCCCGACGGTGACCACGATGACCGCGGCACCGAGGAGCAGCGCGACGTGCAGCATCCGATCGGAGCCCCCGCGGCGCATGAGCAGCAGCGCCGCCCCGGCCAGCGACGAGATGACACCGATGGCGATCGGCACCCAGATCGATGCGAGCGCGTCCATGTCGCCGCTCGTCACGATCGAGAACAACCCGCCGACCAGCAGCATCGTGCCGGCCGTGACCACCTTGACCCGCATCCCGGCGATCACGTCGGCGGCGCCGGCCACGGCGGGCGCGGGCGGCAGCAGCGACCGCCCCCTGGCTCCGACCGCGGACCTCCTGACCATCCTCGGTGTGTCGGCCGCCGCGGCGCCCCGGTGGAGAACGTTGAGCCGCGCGGCCCACCAGGTTCGCCCGGTCTGAGCCGTTCGGACGACGGCACGGACCGCTCGAACCGTGCTGGGACCGGCTCGACGACGTGCTCGGCCGCTGAGCCGTCACCTGCCGCACGGCCGCGCCGCCCGGGACCGGACGCGGAGCTCGGGGGGACCCGACCGGTGATCGGTCGCATCCCCCCGAGCTCGGAGCTCCTCGTGTCGTGCCGGCCCGAGGACCGGCACGCCGGATCACTTGACCAGCTTGTACAGCGCGAACGGCGACGACTGGCCGATGCGCTCGTCCACCGCCAGGCCGGGGGCCAGGCCGTCGAACGGACCGTCGTCGTTCAGCGTCTCGGCGACGCCGCCCACGACGTAGTTGCTGCCGTCCTGCCGGGGCAGGCACTTGGCCTCGGCCGGCACGATGGCCTGGATGACGCCGCCGTTGAGGTACCAGGCGTCGTAGGTGGTGCCGTTCTCGACGTAGGTGCCCCGCACGAGCTGCACGTCCGCCGCCTCGGCGATCGGATCGCAGTCCTCGTCCTCGGCCGCGACGAACACCTCGGGCGGGGTGTCGGTCAGCGCGATCGGGTCACCGTTCTCCGCCTGGCCCACGACGAACGGGCCGCCGCGGACGATCTCGAACTTGTAGCCGCGGACGGTCGGTGCCGGCGGGTTCGGCTGGCAGCCCGCAGCTACCAGCAGTCCCAGGCCCAACATGCCCACGGCCGCGATCGGTCGACGGAACTTCACAGGCTCTCTCCCATTGTTCGGCCGGCCCGCCGCTCGGACCAGACGGCGGGAGTCTGCCAGCGCTTCTCCGGTCGCGCGCGGTTCTCAGCCGGGTGAAACGAGGCACCTCGCGGTGAACCGCGCTCAGTCGTCGGACGCCCGAGCGCGGTCGGGCGAGCGCTCGGGCGTCCGCGTGCGGTCAGTCGACGAGGAGGTGGCGGTCGGTCATCGCGATCATCACCACCAGCGAGTCGAGCGCCGGGTCGCGACTCTCGTCGGACTCGTCCCACGGCGCCCGCTCGAACAACCCCGCGCAGACGATCGACCGGGTCTCGGCGAGGCGGGCGCGCACGAGCTCGCGCAGGCGGACGATCACGTCGTCGACCAGTGCTGCGACCGCGGCGGTCGCGACCGGGTCGGGCACGGCGTCGTGGCGATCGTGGGCGGGCAGGTGGTCGAGCAGCGCCCACGTCACGACGCAGCGGCTCATCCACGCCGACCGCTCGCCGAGCGTCGCAGGCGGCGGGAGCAGCAGCGCCACCTCGACCGCGGAGCGGTAGGTGGCGTCCCCGGCGACCGACCGCGACGCCGCGGCCAGGAGCGCCAGCTCTCCATCCACCTCGCGTCGCAGGTCCGCCGCGGTCACCCCTCCAGTCTGGCGGAACTCCGATGGGCGGACCCGCGAGCGAGGCGGGGGTCCTGGGTCGCCGCGACTACGCGGCGTAGGCCATGGCAGCGTTGATCGGTGCCATGGCGGTCTCGAGGTCGAGCACGACGCGCGACTCGATCTCGATGAACTCGCCGAGGGCGAGGCTCACCTCGAGCTGCGAGGCGGCCGCGGCGTCGGCGTCGTCGACCCGGGACACGGTCATCCCTCCGCTCCCGTCGGCCGAGATGTACCAGCAGAGGCGTTCGGCGCCGACCTGCTCAGCGGTCCGGGCCTCCGTCTTGGCCCAGACCTCCATCATCCGGTTCGCCTGATCGGGCGACAACGGCCGGGCCTTCCAGGTGGTGCACACCAGCATGTGCCCTCCCCTCCCAGTTGCGGCGCCCGCCACCCTCGGGATGAGGCGCCTCCTCGACCATACGCCCGGGCCCTCCCCGTGTGAAGGTGCCGTCCGTTCGCCGCACGTTCCGATGAGACCGTGCGAAGGGAACCTTCCGTGTGCGTGGCGGGTCTGGTGGGGTGTGAGGGTGGAGCGCGAGGAGTTCGAGGCGATCTACGCCGAGCACGGCCAGCGGCTGCTCCGGATCGCCGTCGTGGTGCTCGGCGGTCGCGACGGCGCGGAGGACGCGGTGGCCGAGGCGTTCGCCCGCTGCTGGCGGCGCTGGCGATCGCACCGACCGGACGACCCCGGTGCGTACCTGCGTCGGACGTTGCTCAACGAGCTCGTCCGCCAGGGCGAGCGGGCCGCGCGGCGCGGGCCGAGCCACGCGACGACCGTGGTCCGCGACGAGACGTCGGGCGTGGTCGATCGGCTGCTGGCACTCGAGGTGCTCGCCGAGCTGCCGGCCCGCCAGCGGGCGGTCCTGGCCTGCCGGTTCCTCGACGATCGCACCGAGGCGGAGACGGCGCAGCTCCTGTCGATGCCCGTCGGCACCGTGAAGTCGACGACGTCGCGGGCGCTCGCCCGCCTGAACGACCTGCTCGGCACCGACTATGCCGGGGACGGCGACGCGCCCGTCGCCGTCGACCGCGCTGCGCCACCCGACCCCGGAGGAGGACGCCGATGATGACCGACTCGGAACGCAGGGCACGCGAGGTGCTGGCCGCCGCGACCGACGACGTGACGACGTCGCCCGACCTCGACGCACGGGTGCACGGCCTCACCTCGAGCCCGCGCCGCCCCCATCGGCTGCTCGCGGTCGGCGCCGTCGCCACCGCCGCCGTGCTGGCGGCGGTCGTCGCCTGGGTCGTCATCGACGACGACGCCTCGCAGTTGTTGACGCCCGCGGAGCACCCGACGACGACCGAGATCGGTCCGTCGCTCCCCACCGACCGCTGGACGGACCTGCCGCCGCCGCCGGCACCAGTGGCGGCCCGGGCGTCGGTCGGCGTCCCGGGCGGTGCGGTGTTCTGGGAAGCGCGGACCACGCCCGATGCGACCGAGGACCTCTGGCTGCGCCTGTGGCACCTCGACCTCAGCAGCGGCCGGTGGACCTCGGCCCAGCCGGAGGGGGCATCCGGCGGCGAACCGACCGGCTGGTGGTGGCCGGGGGATGCGGTGTGGACCGGCGACGAGCTGATCGGCGTGTTGGTGGACACCACTCCGAACCACCACCGGACCACGCCGTTCGACACGGTCCGGTGGCGGCCGGGCGATGCGTCGATCACGCGGGGCACGTCGATCCCGCGCCCGACCGACGTGGAGGGGCGCGTGTACAAGGTCGAGCTGACCCCGACGGGCGACGGTGTGGCGGCGCTGGCGTCCTACCAGGAGCCGACCGGGGCCACGAGGACGCTGGTCTGGTCCTACGACGCCGGCGCCGACGAGTGGACCAGGCTCCCCGACCCGCCCACCACCTCGGACCGGGTGTTCTCGATCGACTGGACCGGCAAGGAGATCGTGGTGCTGGCCGGACGACCGACCCCTCTGGCGACCTACTACGACGGCCTCCAGCTCCTCCGGTTCCGGCCGGGCGACGACAGCTGGCGGGAGGCGTCCAGGCCGCCCGACGCGTTCGAGCTGAGCGGGCAGGCGGCCGATGCGTCGTGGGCCGGCGATCGCCTGGTCGTGGTGACCTACGCACCCTCGGCCGGCACCTGGGACCCGGCGACCGACACCTGGACCGCGCTGCCGGTGCCGCCGTTCGAGGGCGCCGAGGACTACCCGAGGGTGCTGGCGACCGACGACGGGACGATCGTCGCCGGGCTCGGGAACGCCGACGCCACGCTCCCGGCGGGCGGTTCGTCGTGGACCGCCCTGCCGTCCGACGGCGTGAGACCTGCGGTCGACTCCGGTGCGGTGCTGATCGGCCAGCGATGGGAGCAGCAGGCGGACGGCGTCCAGGGCCCGAGCGTCGCCACGAGGGGGTGGACGTCGATCGGCCTGCCGTGAGCCGTCCGGTGCGACCAGCAGCCGGCGCGCCAGGTGCCGCGGCGTCGCTCAGGCGCGGCGCTCGGCCATCGGTGAGGTGGCCAGGTGGTACGGCCGGCTGATCCGGACCTGCGTGCCCACCGAGTGGTGCACCAGCGGCTCGCCGACCGGCGCCGGGAGCCCGGTGGCGGTCACCAGCCGGTCGTCGAGGTGCACGACCTCCGCCTTGCGCAGCTGCCACGGCGGGTGCTCCGCCCGGGCGAGGTCCAGCCGTCCTCGGCGACGGCGGCTGGGGTGGTCGCTGAACAGCGACCACCGCGCCGTGAGCCAGTGGTCGAGGTCGCCGAGCTCGTCCGGGCCGAAGAACGACCCGATCCGGATGGCGACGTCGGAGGTGGCCGGCCACGGTTCCGGCCAGCGGCGCGAGCAGGTGTAGTGGACCGTCGCCCGACCGCCGTCGTCGACGCCGTGGCGGACCCGCATCCGCGACCACATGTACGGCAGCTCGTAGCCCCATCGACCCGTCAGCACCCCCGGGAGCCGCGCCGCATCGAGCGTGAGGAACCAGACGCCGGTCTCCCCGTCGGGCCCGGTCGCGTAGGTGCGGACGTTGGTCTCGGGGAACACGGACAGCCACGGCAGTCGGGGCACTCCCGGGGCCCGGACCTCCATCAGGAACGGGACGAGCCCGACCCACGCTGAACCGTCGAACGTCTCGATCGTCAGGCCGGGCGGTAGCAGCCGCTGCACCTCGTCGGGCTCGTAGCGCCAGTGCAGGAACGTGATGTGGTCCCAGCGGTGGAGCATCCACGGTCGCGGCACCGGCACAGGGCACGTCGCCCGCGGATCCGTCACCGGATGGCGGACGGCCGAGGCCGTGGTCCGCCCGCGACCGACGGTGGCGGTCCTGAGCGGCTCCCTCGTCTCCATCGCCTCTATCATACGTTCGTATGAATCCCAGGCGCACATCGCAGCGGCGGGCGACCAGCGAGGACCACGAGACGCGGGACCGGCTGCTCGAGGCGACCTGCCGGATCGTCGCCGAGGAGGGCGTCGGCGGCGCGACGTCGAGGCGGATCACCAGCGAGGCCGGGGCGAACCTCGCGGCCATCACCTACCACTTCGGTTCGAAGCAGTCGCTCGTTCGCGCCGCACTCGCCGCTGAGGTCGAGCGCCTGGTGGAGCCGGCCCTGTCCCTCCTCGAGGGCGACGACGACCCCGCGGCCCGGCTGCTCGGCGCGACGCAGCAGCTGCTCGCGACCTTCGAGCAGGAGCGTGACCGCTCTCCCGCCTACCTGGTCGCACTCGTCGAGGCGGTCCGGGAGCCGGGCGACGACGGTCCGGCCACCGTCGTCGTGCGCCTCCGGGACCGGGTGGCCACGGTGATCGCCGAGCTGATCGCCGACGGCACGGTCGCCCGCTGGGTCGACCCGCGTTCGATGGCATCGCTGATCGTCGCCGCGGCGAACGGCATCGCGCTGCAGAGCAGCCTGGACCCCGACGGGCCCTCACCGACCGAGCAGACGCTCCAGTTCGTGCAGCTGCTCCTCTCCGCTCGCACCGCCGCCTGACCGCTCCGCGGGATCGGCGCGCCACGTCGCTACCGTGACGACATGGGAGAAGGAACGATCGAGACCCCGTCGAGCGATCGCTGGGCGGACCAGGCGGCGCGCACGCTCCGGCTGGTGCACCTCGTCAGCACGATCCTGCTCGTGGGCGCGGTCCTCGCGGTCGTGCTCGGCATGATCACCGCAACCACGCAGCTCGCGACCCAGTGGTCGGATCTGGGCATGGCGACCAGCGGGATGAGCTCCATGCGGATCGGCCAGTTCGCGTCGACCGTGATGTCGAGCCTGCTGCCATCGGGCGTGATGCTCGCCGCCGGCGGCTACCTGCGTCTCCAGGCGCTCCGCTTCGAGACCGACCTCCTGGTCGAGGACGACCTCGTCGAGGTCGCGGTCGACGCCGGCTGAGCGCTCAGCCGACCGTGCGGGTCGGGAGGATCAGGATCGATTCGATCTGCGTCCTCGGCGTCTCGGGATCTCGGGAGGCGGCCCACGGGAACGGATCCGCGGCGTTGAGGTCGACGCCGTAGCCGAGATCGGCCAGCGCTCCGACCGTCACCTGGCTGAGCGGGTTGGTCCCGTTGCTGATCCAGCCGGTCATGAGCTCGGTCCCGAACACCGTCTCCCGCCAGTGGGAGTCGGCGGTGCCGGGTCCACCGGTGCCCTCGACGGGCACGGTGTCGGCGTTGCCCCCGCTGAGCGCCGACCACGCGCCGCGGGCGGTGAGGCCGGTGAACTGCGGGTCGGAGGTGCCGAGGCCGTTGACCTGGTCCTGCCAGATCGTGCCGAAGCCGAGTACGTGGCCCATCTCGTGGAGGACCACGTCGGCGAACCGACCATTGGCCACGAGGTTGGCGACGTCCGCGCTGTCGAACTGCATGGCGCCCAGGGCGGGCAGGCCACCCGCCGTGCGCACGAGGCACGGTCCGGCCTGGCCGAGCACGCCCGACACGCCGTCGATCGGGATGATCGAGGCGTCGATGAGGACGTCGTCGACGGTCCCGTTGAACGCGGGAGCGCCGGTGCCGCACTCGTTCGCGACCGCGTTGACCGGGACGTCCGCGAGCCCGGTGCGGATGATCTGCGACCACCGGGTGGCAGCCTGCTCGAACACGGCGCGCTGCGGGGCGGAGACCGACGGGTCGAACCGCAGCGTGATGCCGAAGGCGTCGGCGGCCGCTGCGCCCACGTTGAGGTTGACGGGCCCGCTGGTGACGGTGGTCGTCCCGTCGGTCACCCGCAGGCGTGAGGTCTTCGACCCGGGCGTCGCGACCGTGACCGAGCGGGCGGTGCTGCTCGTGCAGTGCGAGGTCGAGATCTCATAGGTGCCGTCACCGTCGACGTCGAGCGAGCAGGTGAGCGACGGGGTCTCGGGTCCCGCGATGATCCACGTGAACGTCGTCGTCAGCGGCGCGGGTCCCGAGGTGCGGCTCGCGGTGAAGCCGGCGATCCCCAGCGAGGCCGGCCCTGAGGCGGGCGGACCGCACGAGGTCGCCACCAACGTGACGGACGCGAACGCGATGGTTGCCCATGCTCGGGCCCTGACCCTGGTTCCCCACACCGTGCTGCCCTCCCGGTTCGGGCCCAACGTAGCGGAGCACCCCCCGCCGAGTCCGGTTCCGGGCACACCCCATCCAGGACGTGGGCGCCGCCACCGCTCCGTGCTGGGGCGACCGGTACCGGAGGGCGGGACCGTCGGGTGGAGGTGGGTCACTGCCTGGCTACCCTCGGGCGCTGGAGGGCCGACACCGTCGGCGCAGCAGCGCCGAGAAGGAGAGGACACCGTGCGACGCATCGGGATGACGGCGGCCGCCGTCGTGCTGGGCCTGGGGCTGCTGGGCTGCAGCTCGGACGACGACGCGGCCGAGCCCGCCGACTCCACGACGACCACCACGACCGAGGCGCCGTCCTCGTCGGCCAAGGACGGGTTCGTCGAGGCCGCGAACGCCATCTGCAGCGAGATGGACGACCGGAGCGTGGAGCTGAGCGACTCGATGCCCGAGGACGGCGCGGAGTCGGCGGCCGACATGCAGCGGCTGCTCGAGGGGAACGCCCAGCTCGCCGAGGAGGCGATCGCACAGATCCGTGCGCTCCCCCAGCCGCCCGAGGACGCCGCGCGCCTCGAGGCGATGTACGCGCAGATCGACGAGCTCGCCGCGCTCGGGCGCCAGGGCGCCACCGCGGTGGCGCAGGGCGACGAGGCGACGTTCGCCACCGTGAGCGAGCAGGCCGACGAGCTGTCGGCCAAGGCCAACGCCGCGTTCACCGAGTACGGGCTCGACGTCTGCGGGTCGGCCTGAGATCGACCCGTTCGCTCAGTCGCTGACGGCGGGGCCGTCGGCGTCCTGGGGGCGGCGCCCGTTCGCGCTCGGACCGGCGTCGCCCTCGCGGGCGAGGTCGCCGGGGAAGGTCTGATCGGCGAACACCGGCTCGACGCCGGCGATGCCGAGCTCCAGCACGTCCTCGATCGCGTCGAGCGCCGATTGGCCCGGCGCCCCGTGGGCGACCTGGGCGGGCAGGAAGCGCAGCACGAGCAGCGCTGCGATCCACGCCAGCACCGCGCCGATGGTCACGGCCAGGTGCAGGCCGTCCACGAAGGCCTCGCTCGCCACGGTGACCACGTGGTTGCCGACCTCGGCCGGCAGCTTCTCCGCGACCGCGATCGCTCCGGCGAGCGACGACTCCGCGGCGTCGCGTGCAGAGGACGCAAGGCCGGCCGGCAGCGCGTCCGCGACCGCGCGCCCGTAGCCCGATGCCGCCAGGCTGCCCATGACGGCGACGCCGAGCGCCGCGCCGATCTCACGTGTGGAGTCGTTGGCGGCCGAACCCGCGCCGGCCCGCCGCGGTGGCACCGCTGCCATGATCCCGGCGGTCAACGGTGACATGGCGAGCGCGATCCCGGACACGAGCAGGGCGATGCACAGGAGGATGTAGAGGTAGTTGGCCTCGACCCCGAGCGCCCGGAACATGATCAGCCCGACGCCGACGAGCCCGAGCCCGAAGGACACCGTCCTGTTGGCGCCGAAGCGGGCGCTGAGCCGTGGCGTCAGCGGGGCGACGATGATCATGATCGGCGCCATCGGCAGGAAGCGGATCGCCGTGCCCAGCGGCGTGTACCCGAGGATCAGCTGGAAGTACTGCGTCACGAGGAACATGACGCCGTACATCGCCATGAACACGAGGATCATCCCGCTCACACCCGTGCTGAACGCGCCGTTGCGGAAGTACGCCATGTCGAGCATCGGCTCGTCGACGCGCCGCTCCCACATGACGAACAGCACGATGGCGACGAGGCCGACGACGAACGAACCCACCGTGATCGGGCTGCCCCAGCCGCGCTCCGGCGCCTCGATGAGCCCGAACACGATCGACGACAGGCCGACGATCGAGAGCAGCGCGCCGAGCGGGTCGAGCTTGCCCTGCTCGGGGTCGCGGGACTTCGGGACGAGGAAGAACCCGGCGACCAGCGCCAGCGTGATGAACGGGATGTTCACGAGGAACACCGCGCCGTACCACCAGTGGCCGAGCACGAAGCCGCTCGCCACGGGCCCGATCGCCCCGGCCGCGCCGGTGACGGACGCCCAGATCGCGATCGCCTTCGTCCGCTCCTCGGGCGGGAAGACGTTGACGAGGATCGACAGCGTGCACGGCATGATCAGCGCGGCGCCGAGTCCCATCACCGCTCGGCAGGCGATCAGCAGCTCCATCGACGTCGAGAACGTGGCGGCCACGCACCCGGCGAGGAAGATCACGAGCCCGGCCTGCAGCGCGCCCTTGCGTCCGAAGCGGTCGCCGATCGCCCCGGTCGTGAACAGCAGCCCGGCGAACACGAGCGAGTACGACGCGATGACCCACTGGAGCTGCGACTCCGTCGCGTCGAGGTCCCGGGCGAGGGTCGGGATGGCGACGTTGAGGCTCGAGTTGCCGATGAAGACGATCAGCAGGCTCAGGCACAGCACCGCGAGGATCCACCAGCGCCGGGCGTGGACCCGCGGGTCGATCGCCTCCTCGGGCGTCGGGTCGGTCGCGGCGTCGAACGTCATGGGCGTGGGCTCCTGGGGCTGCGCCGTGCGCAGGGGGGCGGTCGGGGGGGGGGGGGGGGGGACGGGGCGTCGGGCAGGGACGGGGCGTCGGGCAGCTTACGTAGAAGTGGCAGTCACTGCCATGACGGCAGTCCATGACGAAGGGCCGCTACCCTTGCGCGCCATGGGAGCCGGCCTCGGGACGACCACCGACGGGTCCGTCGATGCGCCGGACGGCACGACGGACCGCCGGGAGCGACGTCGCCAGCGCACGCGGGAGGACATCGCCCGGGAGGCGCTCCGGCTCGCGGTCGAGCGCGGCTACGACAACGTGACCGTCGAGGAGATCGCCGAGGCCGCCGACATCGCGCCTCGCACGTTCTTCCGATACTTCCCGCGGAAGGACGACCTGCTCTTCGTCGACCACGACGGCCAGCTCGAGCGGCTCCGCGAGGCGCTGGCCGACCGACCCGACGACGAGCCCGTCCTCGTGTCGATCCGGGAAGCGGTGCTCGAGGTGGTCGAGGAGGCGGAGATCGACCCGGACCGGACCCGGCTGAAGCGCCAGCTCATCGAGCAGACGCCGAGCCTCAAGGCGCAGGCCTCGCTCCGCCAGCGGGACTGGTACGACGTCCTGGCGGGCGCGGTGGGACGGCACCTCGCCGTCGATCCCGACGAGGACCTGCGGCCGCGGGTCATCGCCGCCGCGATCGTCGGCGCGCTGCAGATCTCGATCGACCGCTGGAGCCAGCTCCCCGACGGCGACCTACGGGCGAAGGTCACCGATGCCATCGACCTCCTCGACGGCATCAGCGGGCTCCGGACCGGCTGAGGACGGACGTCGTCGCCGAACCCCGGAGCGACGACACCGTCCGCCGCGGATCGCCGGCGTGTCCAACCGACACGGCGCCGCAGCGGTCAAGTGCGTGATCGCCGCGCGTTCCTGACCGGCTCGGGTCGAGCGCTCCGGTCGGGCACACTCGCTCCGATGGACCACGAGGACACCACGAAGGTGCGGGGCATCGTCCGTGCGGGGGTGGGTCGCGGGGTTGCCTGGTCGGAGGCGATCGTCAGCCGGTCCGAGATCGTGCTCGACTCGCCGATGCAGCGCATCCACCTCCCGCGGGACATGGACGGACTGCAGCTGTCCGGTTCGGAGCTGTCCGCGAGCGTCCCCGATCTGGGTCTCGTGCAGTTCGCCCCCTGGCGCAACCGCCGCTGGCGGACAGCCCTTCGGGCGCACGGGTGGATGACGACCGACGACCCGGGCCAGAGCGAGTGATCCCGGCCACTTCGATCCCGATGAGCACGTCGGCACCGGCGGCGCGCCGACCGACCAGAATGCTGGCTCCTCGACCAAGGAGTGCTGGGCGTGCTGCCGATGCTCGGCCAAGCGATCGCCATGTTCGCGGTGACGAACATCGACGACATCGTGCTCCTCGCGCTCTTCTTCGGGCGGGCGGCGGGCGACCCTGCGCTCGAGCGCCACATCGTGATCGGCCAGTACGCCGGCTTCGCCGCGATCATCGCCGTGTCGGTCGTCGGGGCGTTCGGGCTCCAGTTCCTGCCCGACGACGCGATCGCCTACCTGGGGTTGGTCCCGATCGCGCTCGGCATCCGCGCCGCGGTCCAGACGTGGAGCGCACGTGGTGACGCCGACGACGTCGCCGCGCCGCCCGCGCTCGGGGCCGGAGCGATCGCCGGGATCACCTTCGCCAACGGCGGCGACAACATCGGCATCTACGTCCCCGTCTTCACCGCTGCCGGCGTCGGGGGAATGGGCGTCTACGTCGCTGTGTTCCTCGTGCTGGTCGCGGCGTGGCTGGTCGCCGGGAGGTGGCTCGCCGCTCGCCCTTCGATCGCACGAGCGCTCTCACGTTGGGGCCACGTCCTGCTTCCGGTCGTGCTCGTCTCGATCGGCGTGGCGATCCTGGTCGACGGCGGCGCGTTCGGCCTGTGAGCCCGTCGCAGCGCTCGCACCGGCGGCGACGGTTCAGGGGTCCGCCCGCACCAACCGACGTGCCGGAGGTGCGACCTCCGCCTCGGACCGGAGCCGCTCGGCGCGCTCCCGGACGCCGATGAGCATCCTGCGCGTCATCATGAAGCTCACGAGCCCGACGGGCGCCATGGCCAGGCGCATGGCCGACCTGCCGAACGCGACCCGCTCCCGTACCAGGAGCCTCGTCCGACCGTCGGGCAGCGGCCGCAGCACGAACGTCCAGGTGAACTCCCAACCGGCGGGGTCGTCGCGCCGCACCGGCCGGCCGGCGGCGACGTCCGCGACCTGCAGCACGAGCGCCTCGGCGGGTCGGATCTCCGCGACGAACCAGCCGCCGGCGCGCGATCGGACGGCGGCGACCAGGTCGCCGACGGCGAGGTCCTGCCACTCCTCGACGACCACGTCGGCGGTGTGGACGTGCAGTCCGAACAGGTTCTCGAGCCAGTCGTAGCTGTAGAAGCCGCCGCGGTCCGCGCCGAGCTGGACGAGCCAGGGCCAGACCTGCTCCGGATCCGCGTCGATCGTGATCGCCCTGGTGACCTGGTCGGCAGGATCCTCGACCAGGTCGTCGCCCGGGAGCGGCAGTGATCGCTCCTGGTCGGTCGCCCCCCAGCCCTCCTGCCACGGGCGGACCAGCCGCTCGTAGGCAGCCAACGCCCCGACGGCACCGACGGTCGCTGCTAGGAGCACCATCCGTCGCATGGGGCTCACCTCCTCCGAGGTCCGGCGGACCTCCGAGGTCATCGTCGGTCGGGCCGCCTCCCACCGACAGGGTCGAAGGTCCTCGGCGGCGCGGCGACGGGTCGTAGGGTCCGACCGGTGGAGGTGGACGTCCGAGCTATTGCCGACGGGATCGATGCCGACCTGGTCGCAGCGGGGACCCCGGAGCGCGCCGCGAAGGAGGCCGCCTACCTCAAGAGCGAGCTGCTCCACTACGGGACCTCGGTGCCCGCCGTCCGGTCGGCCGCGACGTCGGCGCTGCGCCGGGGGCCCGCGCTCGACCACGACCAGATCGTCGAGTTGGCCGAGCTGCTGTGGCGAGACCCGGTCCACGAGCGGCGCATGGCGGCGGTCGAGGTGCTCAGCGCGTCGACCGACCTGCTCAGCAGCGAGGACGCCGACCTCCTCGAGCGGCTCCTGCGCGAGTCGCGGACGTGGGCGCTCGTGGACGGGCTCTCGGCGTCGGTGGCCGGCTCGATCGCCGAGCGTGACGATGCCTTCGGTCCCGTGCTCGACCGGTGGGCGTCCGACGACGACCCATGGATCCGGCGCGCCGCCCTGCTCACGCCGCTCGTGCCGCTGCGCCGGGGCGGGGGCGACTTCGAGCGGTTCGGCAGGTACGCCGACGCGATGCTCGACGAGACGGAGCCCTTCATCCGCAAGGCGATCGGCTGGGTGCTGCGCGACACCGCCAAGCGCCGGCCCGACATGGTGTTCGAGTGGCTGCTCCCCCGAGCCGGACAGGCGTCGGGGGTGACCGTCCGCGAGGCGGTCAAGCCGCTCTCCGACGAGCAGCGCCGTGCCGTCCTCGCCGCCCGCTGACCGGCGGCACGACATTCGCCCTTGACATGACGTCATGTTGACGTCACCATGACGTCATGGACCTCAGCCGTCACGTCGACATGCTCCAGCACCAGCTCCTCGCCGTCGCCGACCCCGCCGGCGACCAGGCCCGCGACCTGGCGGCCCTGCTGGTCGGTTCGTTGGACCCTTCGGCTCGCCTGATGCTGCTCGACGCGCTGGCGGATGCCTGCGACGAGATCACGAGGGAGCTGGCACCAGGTTCGGTCGAGGTGCGCCTCCGGGGTCGGGACCCCGAGTTCGTCGTGACCGCTCCGCCGACCGACCTCGCCGCTGGCGGCGTCGACGACGTCACGGTGACGTCACCGCCGGTGGCGGCGCCGCCCGAGCCGGCAGCCGAGGACGACGGCGGCACGGCTCGCGTCACGCTCCGCCTCCCCGAGCAGCTCAAGCAGCGCATCGAGCAGGCCGCCGGCGCCGAGGGCGTGTCGGTCAACTCGTGGCTCGTGCGCACCGTCACCACGGCGCTCGACGGCTCAGGCCGCCCGCCGAGCACCTCACGTCGCGGCTACGGCCAGCGCGTCACCGGGTGGGCCCGCTAGGCGCCGCCCGGCCGATGCCGAGCCGAGTGGCTCGGCTCCTCACTCGCAGTCCCCACGCACCCGTTCGACTGACGTCGCCTGCGACGTCGGAAGGAGATCCTCATGCCCACGTTCGAGACCCCTCGGCCGATCACCGTGCACGTCGACGTCGTCGGCGACGTCCGCGTCGACGCCAGCGACCGGACCGACACCGTCGTCTCGGTCGTCCCCCGCGACCCCTCGAGCTCGTCCGACGCCAAGGCGGCGCGCGACACGACGGTCGAGCTGACCGGCGACGAGCTCCTCGTCCGCACGCCGAAGCACTGGAAGCGGTTCACGCCCTTCGGCGGCTCGGAGATCGTCGAGGTGACGATCTCGGTCCCGACGGGATCGCAGCTCGTCGCATCGACCGGTCTCGGTGACATCCGGACCGAGGGCGAGCTCGGCCCGTGCCGCGTGAAGTCCGCGATGGGCGACCTGCGCCTGGACCGCACGGCCGACCTGAAGGCGACGACCGCGTTCGGCGACATCACCGTCGACCACGTGGACGGCGACGCAGAGGTGTCGACCTCGTCGGGCGACGTCCGGGTCGGGCTCGTCTCGGGCGCCCTCGTCGTCAAGAACTCCAACGGCCCGACCGAGCTCGGCCGCATCGACGGCGACCTCCGGGTCCGATCCGCGAACGGTGACATCCTCGTCGAGCGGGCCGGCCGGTCCGCCGTCGCCAAGACGGCGAACGGCGACATCCGGCTGCACGACGTCCGCAACGGCTCCGTCGTGATGGAGACCGCGGCGGGCGACATCGAGGTCGGCGTGCGACGCGGCGTCGCGGCCTGGCTCGACGTCAACACCCGGTTCGGGACCGTCCGCAACGACCTCGACGCTGCCGACGGACCGGCCGCGACCGACGGGACGGTGGAGGTCCGGGCCACCACGGCGACGGGCGACATCACCATCCGCCGGGCCGCCGGCAGCGACGCCGCCACGAGCGGCTGACACCGACCCCTCCCCTCCCCGACCCCTCTCGACGAACGGAGCAGACCGTGCCTTCACCTGACGCGCCCCGACACCCGGCCATCCGCACACGAGGGCTGCGCAAGTCCTTCGGCGACCACGTCGTCCTCGACGGCATCGACCTCGACGTGGCACCCGGCTCGGTCTTCGCCCTGCTCGGCCCGAACGGCGCCGGCAAGACGACGGTCGTGCACATCCTCAGCACCCTCCTCCGAGCCGACGCCGGCGACGCGACGGTCGGCGGAGCCGACGTCGGACGCGACGCCGACGAGGTGCGGGCGGCGATCGGTCTGACGGGCCAGTTCGCCGCGGTCGACGGGTTGCTCACCGGCGCCGAGAACCTGCGGCTGATGGCGGACCTCCACCACCTGCCGCGCCCGGAGCGCGACGCCCGGGTCGCCGAGCTGCTCGCCCGGTTCGACCTCGAGGACGCGGCCGGGACGCTCGCCTCGGCGTACTCCGGAGGGATGCGCCGGCGACTCGACCTCGCGATGACGCTCGTCGGCCGGCCCCGCATCATCTTCCTCGACGAGCCGACCACCGGACTCGACCCCCGCAGCCGCCGGACCATGTGGGACATCGTCCGGGGGCTCGTCGCCGACGGCGTCACGATCTTCCTCACCACGCAGTACCTCGAGGAGGCCGACCAGCTCGCCGACCACGTGGCCATCCTCGACCGGGGCCGCTTGATCGCCCAGGGCACCCCGAGCGAGCTGAAGCGCCTCGTGCCAGGTGGCCACGTCCGGCTGCGGTTCGCCGACGCCGACGGGTTCCGAGAGGCGGGGCGCGCCCTCCCCGGCGCCACCGCCGATGCCGACGCCATGACGCTCGAGCTGCCGAGCGACGGCGGGGTCGCCGCCCTGCGCGCGCTGCTCGACGAGCTCGACCGAGCGGCGGTGGAACCCGCCGAGCTGTCGATCCACACCCCCGACCTCGACGACGTGTTCTTCGCGCTGACCGGCCACGGCCGGTCGGCCGACGACGCCCGCGCGGCCGACGACCAGGAGGTCACGACCCCATGACGACCACGACCCGGACGGCCCGCGACGCCGCGACCATGGTCCGCCGCAACCTGCGGCACCAGCTCCGATACCTCTCGGTCACCGTGATGCTCGTCGCCACGCCCATCGTCTTCCTGCTGCTCTTCGTCTACGTCCTCGGCGGCACGCTCGGGGCCGGTCTCACCGACGCGGGCGGCGGACGGCAGGAGTACCTCGCCTACGTCGCGCCCGGCGTGCTGCTGCTCGCGGTGGCGGCCATCGCCCAGGGCACCTCGATCTCCGTCGCGAGCGACATGACCGAGGGCATCGTCGCCCGGTTCCGCAGCATGGCGATCTCTCGCGCCGCGGTGCTCACCGGCCACGTCGGCGGCGCCATGCTCCAGACGATCCTCGGCCTGGTCGTCGTGGTCCTGGTCGCCCTGGCGATCGGCCTCCGTCCGACCGCCGGGGCGCTCGAGTGGCTCGCAGCGTTCGGCGTCCTGGCCCTCATCGCCTTCGCCCTCACGTGGCTGGCGGTCGCGCTCGGCGTCGTGGCGAAGTCGGTGGAGTCAGCCAGCAACCTGCCGATGTTCCTCCTGCTGCTGCCGTTCCTCGGCAGCGGCTTCGTCCCCACCGACTCGATGCCGTCGGGAGCCCGCTGGGTGGCCGAGCACCAGCCGTTCACGCCGTTCGTCGAGACCGTCCGCGGGCTGCTGATGGGCACGCCGATCGGGTCGAGCGGGGTCCAGACCGTGGCCTGGTGCGCCGCGATCGCAGTCGGCGGCTACCTGCTGGCGAGGACCCAGTACGACCGCCGATCGGTCGTCCACTGACCCACCCATCGACCGCTGACGGTTCGACGATCGTCGGATCGCCCTGACCGGAGCGCCACACGTCGAACGACCGATCCACGACCGTGAGAGCGGGCGGCGGCTGCGCCGGTCCGTCGCCGACGGGTAGGACGGACGCAGCAGCACGGAGGAGCGGCCTGGTGACGGATCGACGAGCGGTGGTGGCCGGCACTGGCGCACCGGGGCGAGCGTGGCTCGCGTCCTGATCACCGGGTCGACGACCGGGCTCGGCGAAGCGGCGGCTCGTCAGCTCCTCGACGAGGGCCACGAGGTCGTGCTGCACGCCCGGAGCACGAGCCGAGCCGGCGACGTCGCCGATCTCTCGGCCCGGGCCGTCGGCGTCGTGATCGGCGATCTCGCCGACCTCGACGAGGTCCGTCAGGTGGCCGACCAGGCGAACGCCATCGGCGCGCTCGACGCGATCATCCACAACGCCGGCGTCTACATCGACCCGGAGCGGATCGCCACGCCGCAGGGCCACGCCCGCACGTTCGCGGTCAACGTCCTCGCGCCGTTCCTGCTCACCTCGTGGATCGAACACCCGACCCGGCTCGTCTACCTCAGCAGCGGGATGCACCTCAGCGGGGACACCTCCCTCGACGACGTGGACTGGACGGCCCGTCCGTGGAGCGGCGTCCAGGCGTACTGCGACAGCAAGCTGCTCCTGACCACGTTCGCCCTGGCGCTCGCCCGCCGGCGTCCCGATCAGCGGATCAACGTGGTCGATCCGGGGTGGGTCCCGACCCGCATGGGCGGACCCTCGGCGCCGGATGACCTCGAGCTCGGCCACCTCACCCAGACGTGGCTCGCGGTGAGCGACGACGCCGAGGCCGCTGTCTCGGGCGGGTACTGGCACCACCGCGCACGGCAGTCGCCGGCTCCGGCTGCGGAGCAGCCACCGTTCCAGGACGCTGTGCTCGCCACGCTCGAAGGGCTGACAGGCGTCGACGCCGGCTGACCCCGGGCCGCGGAGCGGAGGCGATGCCGCCCGACCCGGCGCGGCGGGCGCCGGTACCGTCAGGCGCCGTGAACGACCACGGGCACGGCGAGCACGACCACGGTGAGCACGATCACGGCGGCCACGCCCACGGCGACTTCGACGAGATGGCCACGACGTGGGACGACGACCCCGCGAAGGTCGAGCGGGCCCGCATCGTCGCCGAGCTCATCGACCGGCGACTCGAGCTCGGTCCGGCGACGACGCTGTTCGAGTACGGGGCAGGGACGGGTCTGGTCGCCCAACACCTCGCACCACGCGTGGGCCCGATCACCGTGTCGGACCCCTCGGCCGGCATGCGAGCCGCGATGGAGGCCAAGGTCGCGGAGGGAACGCTGCCGACCGGGACGCGGATCTGGACGACCGACCTCGACGTCGATCGCGTCCCCGGTGAGCGCTTCGACCTCGTCGCCACCGTGCAGGTCCTCCACCACGTCACCGATCTGCCGCGGGTGCTGGCGGGCCTGGCGGCGATGACGTCGCCGGGCGGGCACCTGGCGGTGTGCGACCTCGAGCAGGAGGACGGCTCGTTCCACGGCGATGGCTTCGGCGGCCACCACGGCTTCGACCGGGCCGAGCTCGACCGCCAGCTCCGCGACGCGGGGTTCGTCGACGTGACGTTCGAGCACGCGTACGACCTGCGCAAGAACGACCACGACTACCCGTTGTTCCTTGCGTTCGCGACCCGCTGACGGCGGGGCGACGCGCGTCCATGCGGTCGAGCGGGCGCCGTTCTGGTGGAATGCCGCCATGGCCGAACGGATCGAGATCACCAAGGACTTCAACGCCTCTCCGGAAGCGGTCTACGCCGCCATCTCCGACGTGACCCGCATGGGCGAGTGGTCGGAGGAGTGCCACTCGTGCGAGTGGCACGACGGGGTCACCGGCCCTGCGGTCGGCGCGACCTTCGACGGCCACAACCGCAACGGCGACAACGAGTGGACCAGCCAGGGCAAGGTGATCGAGGCCGATCCCGGCCGAGCGTTCGCGTTCGAGTGCTCGATGTTCGACTTCCACTTCTCGACGTGGGGCTACCGGATCGAGCCCACCGAGGACGGCTGCCGGGTGACCGAGTGGACCGAGGACCTGCGACCGGAGTCGGCGCTGGAGTTCAGCCAGAACATGTCGGGCATCGTGGACCGATCAGCCCGGAACCGGGCCACGATGAGCGGCACGCTCGAACGCCTCGCCGCCGCCCTCGAGGGCTGACCGGCCGGGTCACCCGGTTCCGCTCCTGCCGGGCGCTGCGGCGAGCCGTTACCCTGCCGACGTGCACCGGATCTTCACCACGAGCGTCGCCTCGGTCTACCCGCACTACGTGACCAAGGTGGAGCGGAAGGGGCGGACGCAGGCCGAGCTCGATCAGGTGATCGAGTGGCTCACCGGCTACGACGACGCCGAGCTCCACCGGCGACTCGACGACGACACGACGTTCGAGGACTTCTTCGCCCAGGCGGAGCTGAACCCGAACGCCGCGGCCATCAAAGGCGTGGTGTGCGGTGTCCGCGTCGAGGACGTCGAGGACCCGCTCATGCAGAAGATCCGCTACCTCGACAAGCTCGTGGACGAGCTCGCCAAGGGCAAGGCCATGGTGAAGATCCTCCGCAGCTGACCACCGGGGCTGGCGGTGCGGTGCCTCCGGAAGGTCGCCAGGTCGCGGGCGCCGTCGCCTAGCTTGCGCCGGTGGCTGTGCTGGTGGGTCTGCTGGTCGCAGCGCTCTTCGGGTCGGGCGACTTCCTCGGCGGGATCGCATCTCGCCGGGCGTCGACGCTCGTGGTCCTGGCCACGGCGCAGGTGTGCGCTCTGGTCGGCGCGGTTCTCGTCGCGACACTCGCCGGTGGCGAACCACGGCCGGAGGACTTCGTGCTCGGCGCGGCCGCGGGCCTGGTCAACGTCACCGCCCTCGGCTGCCTCTTCCGGGGCCTCGCGATCGGCCGGATCGGTCAGGTGGCGCCCATCGCCGCTGTCATCGGCGCCACGATCCCGGTGGCGTGGGGCCTCCTCACCGGCGAGCGGCCCGGGCCCGTGGCGCTGTGCGGCGTCGCGCTGGCGGTGGTCGCCGGCGCGCTGATCGCCCGGGAGCGCGACGACGGCGACGGCCACGACGACCGGCGGGCGCTCCTCTTCGCCATCGCCGCCGGCGTCGGCTTCGGCGCGTCGTTCGTCCTCTTCGCCTCGACCGACCACGACTCCGGCTTCTGGCCCGTCCTCAGCGCGCGGGCTGCGGCCGCGGCCGGGGTGTTCGTCGTGGTCGCGATCACGAGGACGTCGTTGCGGGCCGACCGGGCACCGCGGCTCCAGGCCGTCGCCTCGGGCCTGTTCGACGTGTCGGCCACGGCGCTCCTGCTCGTCTCGGTCCGTGTCGGGCTCACCGCCGTCGTGGCGCCCGTCGCATCGCTCGCCCCCGGGTTCACCGTCGGCCACGCCTGGTGGTACCTGCACGAGCGCCCGACGCGGGTCCAGAAGGCGGGCGTCGTGGTGGCGCTCGCCGGGCTCGTGCTGATCGCACTCGGCTGAGCCGGTCGCCGACGGGTGTCGCCGCGCGAGGATGCGGGATGCCGACACCGCTCCCCATCCGGGACCGTCCGGTGCGGCTCGGCGTCGTCGGGCTCGGCCAGATCGCCGAGCTCGCCGTCCCCCCGTACCTCGGCCGACCCGACGTGGACGTGGTCGCGCTGTGCGACCGGGACCCGGGCCGTCGCGACCACTGGGCACGCAGGGTCTCCGGCGCCCGTCCGTGCGCATCGCTCGACGAGGTCGTGGAGCAGCGGCCCGACGTGGTCGACGTGCTCGTCCCGACCCCCGTGCACCACGAGGTGGTCTGCCGGCTGCTCGACGCCGGGGTCCACGTGCAGGTGCAGAAGCCGCTGGCCCGGGACCTCGCCGGGGCCGACGCGATGCTGGCCGCGGCAGCGAGGTCCGGAGCGACGCTGCGCGTCCTCGAGGACTACCTGTACTTCCCGCCCCTCGTGCGGATGAAGCAGCTGATCGACCAGGGCGAGATCGGCACGCCGGTCAACCTGAGCATGAAGATCGTCGGCAACGGGCGCGGCGGGTGGGACCTCACGCAGGAGAGCCTGGAGTGGCAGTTCGACCAGATCCGGGACGGTCGGGGGATGCTCGTGTTCGACCACGGATGGCACCAGCTCGCGGTGGCGACCTGGCTGTTCGGCCCGATCGAGCGGGTCTTCGGGTGGCTCGGGACCACCGAGGTCGCGCCCGGCTACGAGATGGACGCGCCGTCCACGCTGGTGTGGGAGCACCGCACCGGCGTCCGCGGCGTCCTCGACATCGGCTTCGCCGTCGACATGTACCTGCGGTCCTCGCACTACACCGGTGACGAGCGCGTCGAGGTGACCGGGTCCTGCGGCTACGTGCGCACCAACCGCATCAGCGCCCAGGGCATCGCCGAGCCGGCGCTCGTGCTCTACCGCGACGGCGAGACCCGGTCGTTCCACGACCTCGACGATCGGCCGCCCGACGCGTTCCGGGCGTCGGCCGACGCCGGCATCGGCTTCCTCACCGGTCGGCTCGACCGCGTCGACCTCACCGGCGAGGACGCCCGTCACGTCCTCGTCGCCCTCCTCACCGCGCTGGAGTCGAACGAGGCAGGCCGTCCACTGCCGGTCCCATCGTCCTGAGCCGCCGCTGCCCTACCGGAGCGCCAGGACGTTCGCTCGTAGTGTCGACGTGTGGATGCCGACGCCGCCGTGGACGAGTTGCGCGCCCTCGGCATCGAGCCGGGCGACCTCGTCGCGCTGGTGGTCGGTGACGCATCGCTGTCGGTCGCCGTCCCCACGTGGGCGACGAACTGGCCGGTCGCACCCGCCGACGTCGTGGGCCGGATCGACCGTGAGCTCGGGCCGCGCTGGGTGCTGTGGTCACAGGCCACGGCCGGCGCGCTCGCCGGCCACGGCGTCCGCCTCACCAGGTCGTGGGACGCCGCCGCGGTCCACCGGCTCCTGTTCGGTGGGTGGCGCGCCGACCCCGGCCGGATCTGGGCGCGCCTCCACGATCTGCCCACGGCCGATCTCCCCGCACCTGACCCGATCGACCTGTTCCACCAGACCGACGACGGCGATCCGGCCGGGCCCCTCAGGGAGGACGGCTACCTCGACCCGGAGTGGATCGATGGCGGGTGGGCGTCCTCGCCCGACCGGATGGCCGCGTGGGCGGGCGTGCTGGCCGACGTCGCCCGCCTCCAGCTGGCGGCCGTCGGGGACGTGTCGGCACGGGACGAGCGGCCGATGGCGCTCCGCACCGCCTACGCCGAATCGACCGCCGAGCTCCTGTGCGCGGAGCTCACGGTCGGCGGCCTCCCGATGGACCGAGCGGCGATGGAGGGCCGGATCAGCGCCTACGTCGGGCCTCGCCCGCGTTCGCCGCAGGAGGCGGTGGAACTGCGGGACGCCCGTGACGAGGAGGTGCTCCGTCACGTCCCGGAGGGCGTCCGGTTCGACCTGCGCAGCCCGTCCCAGGTGCGGTCGATGCTGCGCATGGTCGGCGTCGAAGTCCCCGACACCCGGGCGTGGCGGCTCGAGCGCCTCCGCGACGCGCACCCGTTGGTCGACGCGCTGCTGGCCTGGCGGAAGGCCGAGCGCGTCCAGACCACGTTCGGCTACGGGTGGCTCGACGAAAACCTCGGGCCCGACGGGCGGTTCCGTGGTGAGTGGTCGGGCTCCGACGGGGCGGCCGGCCGGATGACCGCGTCCGCGGGGCTGCACAACATGCCGGCCGACCTGCGAGGCGGCGTCGTGGCGGAACCCGGTCATGTCTTCGTCCGCGCCGACCTCGGCCAGATCGAGCCGCGGGTGCTCGCCGCCGTGTCGGGTGATCGGGCGCTCGCCGCCGCCAGCCAGGCCGACGACCTGTACGCGCCAGTGGCGGCGGAGCTCGGCGTCGACCGGGCGATCGCGAAGGTCGCGGTGCTCGGCGCGATGTACGGCCAGACCACCGGCGAGGGCGGTCGGGCTCTCGCCGGACTGCGCCGGTCCTACCCCGTCGCCATGGCGTACCTCGATGCCGCCGACCGTGCCGCGCAGGTCGGCCACGACCTGAGGACCTACGGCGGGCGGCTGGTCCGGACCGGCTCGGCGGCGCTCGGCGAGCCGGGCGGACCGGACTCGATCGGCGACCGCGAGGCACGCTCGCAGGCGGCGGCGAGGGGACGCTACGGCCGCAACGCGATGGTCCAGGGCGCAGCGGCGGAGCTGTTCAAGGTGTGGGCGGTGACGGTGCGCGCCCGGGGCCGTGACCTCGACGCGCAGGTCGTCCTCTGCCTGCACGACGAGCTCCTCGTGCACGTCCCGGACGAGCACGCAGGTGCCGCCGCGGCGATGGTCGACGACGCCCTGCAGGAGGCGGCCGCCCGTTGGGCTCCCGATCGGAGCGTGCGCTTCCTCTCCGACACCGCGGTCATCCCGACCTGGGCCGACGCGAAGGGGTGAGCCCGACCCGGAGGTCGGGCCCACCCCATCTCTTGTCAGATCACGCCGGCGTGCCGGCCAGCACGGCGTCGATCTGGTCGAGGACCATGCACATGCCCTCCTCGACGCCCATGGCGAGGACCTGTTCCATGCCCTCCAGCGAGTCGAAGGACGTGCGGATCGCCATCGCCGCGCCGCCGTCGTTCGCGTCGATCGTGACGACCATCACGGTCATCGAGTTGCCGTCGTTCGGGCGGCCGTCCTCGTCGACGTCGGCGTCGCGCAGCTCGAGTCGGTGGGGCGGTTCGGCGGCCAGGACCTCCCAGGTGCTGTCGTGATGCTCACCCTCGTCCCCCGCCATGGAGAAGGTGATCCGGCCGCCGGTCCGCAGCTCGTGGTCGACCACGGTCACCGGGTAGCCGGGCGGGCCCCACCACTGCTCGAACTGCCGGGGATCCGCCCACAGCAGCCAGGCCCGTTCGGCCGTGGCATCCAGCTGCGCCGTGACCGTCATGGTCAGGGCCTCCGGATCCTTCTCGACGCTGGTCACGCTCATCGCTGTCCTCCAGTGGTCCGCTTCTCGGTCGCCAACAGGTCGTCGATCCGGCCCACGCGCTGCCGCCAGAGCTCCTCGATGCCATCCAGGAGCGCTCGGGCCCGCTGGACGGTGTCGACGTCGGTGCGCACGATCCGCTCGCGCCCCCGTCGCTCCTTGGTGACGAGCCCCGCGCCCTCGAGCACCGCGACGTGCTTCTGCACGGCGGCGAAGCTCATCGGGTAGCGCTCGGCCAGCGCCGACACGCTGTAGCCGCCGTCGACGGACAGGGCGAGGATGTCGCGCCTGGTGCTGTCGGCGAGGGCGTGGAAGATGCGGTCGACCTCGGCGTCGGAGAGCTGATCTACAACCATGTGGTTGTAGGTTCGCACCTCGAGTCGCTCGATGCAAGCGGGAACCTTGACGGAACACTTCACAACTTGGTTAAGTGAACGGCGTGACCGCCACCGACCCGCTCAGCCTCGTGTTCTCGGCGCTGGCCGACCCGACCCGGCGAGCGATACTCGCCGAGCTCGCCGTCGGCGATGCCACCGTGACGCAGCTCACGGCGCCGCTGCCGATCTCGATGCCCGCCGTCTCGCGGCACCTCAAGGTGCTCGAGGGCGCCGCCCTGATCTCCCGCTCGCGTGAGGGGAAGTGGCAGCGGAGCCACCTCGAGGCCGTGCCGCTCCGGGAGGCGGCCGTCTGGATCGAGCGCTTCCGGGGGTTCTGGGACTCGTCCTTCGACCGCCTCGACGCGCACCTCGCTTCGATGCAACAGGAGGAGCGCCGATGAGCACCGAACCGCCCGATCTGTCCATCTCGCGCGTGTTCGATGCGCCCCGGGCCGTCGTCTACCGGGCCTTCATCGAGCCGGAGCAGGTGGCGGCATGGTGGGGGCCGACCGGCAGCGTGCGGCCGCTCGACGAGATGGAGTTCGACGTCCGACCTGGCGGCCACCAGCGCTTCGTGGCCCTGTTCCCCGACGACCCGTCCATCCGGGCGGAGGTGCACATCGACCTCGCCGACGTGGCGGAGGCCAGGGTGCTCGACGGCGTCATGCGCGTGCGTGGCCGCATTCCAGAGGGCTTCGAGACGTTCGAGACGCGGTTCCGGTTCGAGTTCCACGACGAGCCCGACGGGCGCACCCGCCTGGAGGTGCGCCAGTGGCTGCCGCCGCACGTGACGGGAGCGACCGAGGCGGGCTGGGGCCAGAGCTTCGCCCAGCTCGACACCCACCTCGCGACGGTGTCGCCCAGTCCCACCTGACCGCCGTGTTCGCCGACATCTGGGCGGCCGTAGCAAGGGAGACGTCTCGATGAGACCGCTTCGATACTCGATCAACGTCACGCTCGACGGCTGCTGCCACCACGAGGCAGGGCTCCCGCCGGACGAGGAGTCCATGCACTACTGGACCGCCGAGATGGACCGAGCTGATGCCCTGCTGTTCGGCCGGGTGACCTACGAGATGATGGAGTCGGCGTGGCGGCGACCGGCCACGGGCACGTGGCCCGACTGGATGGGCGAGTGGCAGATCCCGTTCGCCGAGGCCATCGACGGGGCGGAGAAGTACGTCGTGTCGAGCACGCTGGGCGACGTCGATTGGCGTGCCGAGCTGTTGCAGGGCGACCTGGGCCGAGCTGTCCAGCGGCTCAAGGAGGAGCCGGGCGCCGGCCTGTGGGTGGGTGGCGTCACCCTTCCCCTGGCGTTGGCAGATCTGGGTCTGATCGACGAGTACGAGTTCGTCGTGCAGCCGGTCCTGGCCGGACACGGCCCGACGTTGCTCGCCGGTCTGCGTGAGCGCATCGAGCTCGAGCTCGTCGATCGCCAGGAGTTCCGGTCCGGCGCGGTCGCCGTCCGGTACCGGCCCACGCGCGCTGCGCCGTGACGTGACCCGTCCCGGCACGGCGTCTGCTCATCGCACCCCGTCGACTTCGCCGTCCGAGCGACAGGTCGCAAGTGCCCGACCGGGCCGCTCAGCCGCTCCTGGCCGACCGGCGTCTCCGCGCGGCCACCTCGTCGAGACGTCGCGGCTGGGGCCGATCCGATCGGCCGATGCCCGTCCCGAGTCCGACTCCGGCGAGCAGGGAGACCACCAGGACCGCGGCGGCAGCGACGGCGAGTGCGGTGATCGTGACTGCGAGCATGACCCTCACCTCCATGAGCGCCGTTCGACGCTGTCGACGGCGTACCCGCCACAGGCGACCACCGATCATCACGGCGTCGGATTGTCTGATCGTCCGTCTGCCATCCGGCCGATGCAGCCCGGGTCCGCGGACGCCGGCACCCCGGTCGGAGGTCGAGCCGTCACCAGCGCCGCTCCCCGTCGTAGGAGTGCGAGGGCGGGCCCGATCGCCAGGTGGAGGCAGGAGGGAAGAGAGTGCCCCCACCCGACAGAGGCCCGACCTCGCTCCTTCAAGGTACGACCCGCCGACATCGAGGACTCCCCGGCCTGACGCCTCGCTCAGGGACCCGCTCGGCCGGCGGGCGACGACCTCGGCGGTGCCCGATCGGTCGCCGCGGCCGGGCCGTGTGCCACGATGTCGGAACGGGTCAGGGGGTGGCCCGTCGGGGAGGGGACACCATGAGGAAGCTGCTGGTCGCCGCGGCCGTCGTCACGGCCGGACTCGTCGCCGGGGCGTGCGCACCGCCGCCCGACCCGGGACCGGGGACCACCACGACCACCGAACCCGGCGGGCTCCCGGCGGTGCCCAGGCTGGCGGCTGCTCCGATCGGCGCGGAAAGCTTCGCGGCCATCGTCGAGGTCCGCGGCTTCGGCGCCGCCCGCCTCTACGCGTCGACCGACACGTGGCACCGCGAGCTCGACCCGACGGACCTCGGGGACCTGACCGCGATGTACACCGCGGCGCGCCAGGTCGACCAGGCCGGGCGGCTGATCCGCAGTGCCGGCGTCAGCTTCGACGACCACTGGCTCGAGATGTGCGACACGGTCGCTGCGGTGAGCTGCACCGAGATCCCCGACACGGACATGTTCGGCAGGGCGACGTTCTCGCCCGACGGCACCATGGTGTTCGGCGTCCGCCAGCCGCTCGACGGCCCGCCGACGCTGCGGATCTTCGACGCCACGACCTTCGAGACGATCGTCGAGGTCACGCGGAATCAGATCGACGCCGGCATCATGCCCGGAGCCTGGCGAGCGGACTCGGGCGCGATCGCGCTCGTGCTGGACCAGGAGCTCTACACGCTCGATGCCGAACCCGGCGCCGAGCCGCAGCTCGTCACCGGCACGGACATCAGCACGTGGCCGATCGTCCGCCAGGCCGGCTTCGTCGTCGGCTGGACCGCCGAGGGCCGCATCGTCTCGGGCTGGGGCGAATCGGACTGGTCGACCTGGCCGCCCACGGGCAGCACTGTGGTGCTCGAGACCGTCGACCCCGACGGCACCGACCGGCGTGAGCTCGGCCCGCTCGGGACGACCGGGTACGGGACCATGGCCCCGAACGGCGCCGTCGTGTGGCCCGCGGCCTCCGGCGTGACCGGCATCTACGGCCCCGGGTCGGTCCCGCACGCGCACTTCGACGCCGACGGTGCGCCGCCGCAGGCGCTGTCGCTGCCCTGGAACGAGTCCGGCCCGGACGGTCTCATGGCGGCGCAGGTCAACGTGCTGGGCTTCGTGCCGCGCGCCGCGGTCGGCGCACCCTGACCGCTCGGCACCACCGTCCCAGGTCTTTCTCGACGGCCCTCACGGAGAGCTCGACCGCTCCCAGCCCAGGCCGAGCCGCGTCATCGCAGCATCGAGAGCGGTCACGAGCCGGTCCGGCGACGACGCGCAGGCTTCCAGCTCCTCAGCACCGAGCAGCACCTGCGGGCCCGCATCGGTCCGCGCCACGACCAGCGGGAGCCGACCATCGGTGAGCGGACGCAGGTCGTCGGGTTGGTCGTTCCGATGGAACGTCTCGAACGGCACGGGCAACCCGTCCCGACAACGCCGCCATCCAGGCCGTTCCCTCAGCGCTCCATGCGTGATGTCGCACAGCGCGCAATGAGCCGATCCTCGGATCCGCCCCGCCACGTACGCCAGCTCCCCACGCAACGTCCCGTCCGCGTCATAGACCCCGACCAGCGAGGTCACCACCGAAGGAGCCCCACCGTCGACCACGACGCCAAGCCTGCCATCCGGAGCACCGCGCAGCCGATCAGGCATCGGGACCTCCCCGACACGCCTACGTTGAGCAGCTCACGCAGAGGAGTGCCACATGGGCAAGGTGGTCATGTACGGCTCGGTGTCGGTGGACGGCTTCATCGCGGACGGCGACGACCTGCCCGGACCGCTGTTCGACTGGTTGGGCAGCGGTGACGTCCCGTTGGACGGGAGCGGCGTGCTGAAGGTGTCGCAAGCCTCCTACGACTACATCCGGCCGTACTGGGACGAGATCGGGACGACCATCGTGGGTCGCCACGTGTTCGACCTCACGGACGGCTGGGACGGAACACCTCCGAGCGGGGTCGACCACGTGGTCGTCGTGACGCACCGGCCCGAGCCCGAGGGCTGGGACACCGGGGCGCCCTTCCACTTCGTCGACGACGTCGAGGCCGCGGTGGCCGCGGCGCAGGAGCTCGCCGGTGACCGCACGGTCGAGGTCGCCGCGGGCGACGTCGGCGGCCAGGTGCTCGCCGCTGGTCTGGTGGACGAGGTGCGCATGGACGTCGTCCCCGTGGTGTTCGGGTCCGGCAAGCGCTTCTTCGGATCGGTCGAGGCGCAGCACCTCTTGGGCGATCCGGACGTGGTGGTCCAGGGCGATCGGGTGCTCCACCTCCGATTCCCGGTGCGCCGATGACCGGCCCGGGCGGCGCCGGGCGCGCCGATCCGTCAGCCGCTGAGACGAACGAACGCGCTACCAACCCCAGGAGCCGGGGCCACCTTTGAACGGTCCGACCACCTTCGAGGTGATCCAGCCCCCGTAGAAGCTGCCCTCGTTGCCCTCGACCCGCTCGTCGTCGACGAAGCAGGCGTCGACGCACTGCGGGTAGAACGCGAGGTGGTCCGTGATGGCGGCGAAGCGCGGGGTCGGGGTCGGGTAGGACCAGGCGGCGTCCGCGACGACCGGGACGCCCGGAACAGCGAGGTCGAAGTAGGACGCCATGCCCTTCCACTCGCACGCGGTCGCGGTCGAGGACGCGACCAGGACGGAGAGGTCCACGTCGTCGGGCGGGAGGTAGAAGCCCGGCGGCTGGCTCGTCTCGAGGATCCGGATGGCCCGGGTGGTCTCGGCGACGGTCCGGCCGCCGTGCTCGACCCGGACGAGCGACGAGGTCGGTTCGATCGCCGGCGGTCTCGGGTAGTCCCAGACCGATTCCTGGCCGGGTCCCGGTTCGATGGCCTTCGGACGCGGCACGCCCGCTCCCCTACCCGACCCAGACCGACGACATGTCGTGCCGGCGGCGCAGCGGAGCCACGTCGTCGCCCTGATCCGCCGCCGAGCCGCGCAGTGCCGGCCGACGGCTACTCCTGCTCGGCGAGGGCGAGCGCCTGGTCACGGGTGACGATCATGGAGTGCTTGTTCTTGGCGTGGTCCTGGGCGTTGTCGACGATCTCGTCCTCGGTCTCGCCCTTCACGTCGGTGCCGCAGTCGCACCGGATCACGTACGTCATGGGGTGGCTCCGTTCGTCGTCTCGATCACCCAGGGGCCCGACGCAGTGCCGCCCACTTGGCCCGGTTCTCGAGGTAGCGGTGGATCTCCTTGATGGCGCCCGACCCCTCGCCGACCGACGAGGCGACGCGCTTCATCGAGCGTGACCGTACATCGCCCACGGCGAACAGCCCCGGGAGGCTGGTCTCCAGCGGGCGGGGCGATCGCGGCAGGAGCCAGTCGCCCAGCAGACCGTCGTGGCTGAGGTCGGCGCCGGTCACGACGAACCCGTGGTCGTCGCGGGCGACCACGTCGGGGAGCCAGTCCGTGTGGGGCCGGGCGCCGATGAGCACGAAGAGCCCGTCGGCGGGAACGGTCGTCCGATCACCCGACGGGCGGTCGAGGAGGGTCAGCGACTCGAGCTGACCATCGCCTGCGCCCTCCACCACCTCGGTGCGGAGCAGCACGGTCACGTTGGTCGCCGCCTCGATCTCGTCGACGAGGTACTTCGACATGCTCTTGGCCAGGTCATCGCCGCGGACCACGAGGGTGACGTGGGCGGCCCAACGGGCCAGGTGCAGGGCGGCCTGCCCGGCGGAGTTCCCGGCGCCCACCAGGTAGGCCTGCTGGTCGGCGACGTTGCGGGCCTCGGCCGGCGAGGCGCCGTAGTAGACGCCGCTGCCGACGAGGCAGTCGAGCGTCGGATCGTCGAGCCGGTTGTAGGTGACGCCGGTGGCGAGCACGATCGTCCGGGCCCCGATCAGGCGCCCGTCGGTGAGGTGCAGCGTGTGGCAGTCGTCGCCCGCGTCCAGGCCGTCGACCTCGCAGCCGGTGAGGAAACGGGTCCCGAACACCCACGCCTGCTCGTAGGCCTGGCGGGCCAGCTCGGCGCCGCCGATGCCGCGGGAGAACCCCAGGTAGTTGCGGATCATCGAGCTCGAGCCGGCCTGCCCGCCGACGGTGCCACGTTCGATGACGACGGTCTCCAGGCCCTCGGACGAGCCGTACACCGCAGCCGCCAGGCCAGCGGGCCCGGCGCCCACGATGGCCACGTCGTAGGTCCGATCCGGTCCGTCGACCGGGTGGCCACCGGGCTCGTCGCGGACGGCGACCACGTAGGCCGACCCCTCCTCGGCGGTGGTCCAGTCGTAGAGCAGCCCGCTCATCGCCCGGTGGAACGACTCGTCGGTCGAGCGGGACGGCATGGCCAAGTAGCTGTCGGCGGCACCCCCGGCGATGGCGGCGCGGATGGCGGTGGCCGTGGCGTCCTGGCCCCAGTCGTCGGCGGCGATCAGCAGCACCCGCTTGGCCCGCGGATGCAGCGAGCGGACGTCGGTGAGGAGCGTGCCGTCTGCGTCCATCGACCGGCGAGCGATGAGCACGACGGCGAGCGGCTGCGCCTCGGCGCGCAGCTGCTCGAGGACGGCGTGCCCGGCGGCGGCGGTCATGACCGCCGAGATGTCGTACGAGCTCCCGTAGCGCTCGCGGACGGTCGTCTCGATGAGGTCGAGGTCGCCATCCCGGTCGTCGAGGATCAGGATGTGCGGCCGCGGTCCGTGCTCACCGTTCCCGCTGGTCATGGGCCGCATCTTGGCACTGCGAGAGCGATCGGTCGCCCGGATCGCTCGGGATCTCAGCTCGTCGGCCCGAACCGCCGGAAGACGAGCGCGCCATCCCGGAACTCGTAGCTCACGTACTGGTCGCATCCGTTCTCGCTACGGAACTGCTGCCACTCGTAGACCTCGACCTGGGACCCGTCGCTCGCGGCGTACCGATCGCGCAGCGTGAGCGGATGGGCCACTGCGGCCTCGACCTCTGTGAGCGTCATCCCGTCGATCGCTGCCTCGTCCTGCTCCGTTGTGATCGCGTCGCAGGCCGACTCCGATGGGTACTCGGAGGGCGTGCCACCACCGTGCTCGCCGAGCGAGAACACGATGGCGAGGATCCAGAGCGCCCCGACGGCCGCGATCGTCACCGCGGCGATGAAGAGGCCGCCAAGGACCATGGTCGCCACGGCTCCAGCCCGCTCGAGGGTCCGAGATGCTCGGACGAGCACCATCATCCCGGCGCCACCGGCGACCAAGGCAGCGATCGACGCGACGAGGAGCGGGAACGGGTTGACCGCGATCACACCGGCAACGGAAAGGACGGCCGTGGCCGCCACGGCCGCGATCAAGGTCCGGTGCGAGGCTCGCTCAGAGGGGACGCTCGAGAGCTCGCTCATCAACTGATGGCGAGCGCGCAATCGCGCAGCTCGACTCCTCCCAGGTCGACACGGTGCCTCATGACCCCGTCCGAGATCCCGGACGGGGAGGACGCATCGGTCCGCGCGAAGGAGCTCGGCACCTTCTGGACCGGCGTGGATCGTCCGCCAGGGTGATGGTTCCCGGGTCGTGTGCCATCCGTTGCGCTTCCAGCCCGGTCGTGTCACCGTGGCGAACGTGGAGGGAGACGTTCAGCACCGGGAGACCGCCGTTCCGGTCCCGGTCGCCGCAACCGAACCACCTCGGCGCGAGCTGTCGGTCGCCGGCCAGTACCTCACTCGGCTGCTGGGCCTCCTGACCCTTCTCGCCCTCGGCGTGCTGGCGGTGGTGTCGTGGCGGGTCAACTCGGACGGGGCCAGCTTCACGATGACCGGCATGACCATGCCGATGTTCCTCGTGGGCGTGTGCTGGCTCGCCACCTACGCCGTCGCGGTGTGGATGGTTCGACTCGAGTGGAGCGGGACGAGCCTCGCCCTGGTGTCCGCCGCGCTTGCGGCGACGGCGCTGTCGCTCGGCCAGGCCGTCCCGCCCGACAGCCCCGACGCGCCGCCGTACTTCGGCCCGGATGCCGGTGAGCTCGCGGTCGAGCTCCGGTTCTCGCTGGTGTGCGCGGGCATCGTGTTCGTCGCGTGGGCGGTTTGGGCGACGATGCCCACCGCCCGCCGGAACTGGCCCCGTCCGGCGATCGCAGTGCTGGGCCTCGGCGTGCTGGCGCTGATCATCACGGCGTGGGCGCTGGTGCCCAGCTACCCGACCTTCGTGGACTAGGGCACCCACCCGTCGCCCCGGGACCTGACCACCCGCGACTCCCCTCCCGCTCTGAGGACCATGCGGACACGCTCGGCGCAGGCTGGGCCCGCACCGTTGCGGCCTGCATCGATGGCGGACCGAGCCGCCCGATGCGGAGGAGGGCCATCGAGCGGGAACCGCAGCCGGTGCCGCGACGTCACAGGCGTGGAACCGTCGAGCAGGATCGCGGAACCGCACCGCGAGGTGCGGGAACGGGAGCGCACCGAGGTGCGGAACAGGGGAGGTGGGATCGTGGCGATCTCTGGGAGTCGAGGACGCTCGCGCGTCGCTCGTCGCGTGACCGTCGTGGTGCTGTTGGTGCTGGCGGCCGGTGGGATTGCCGTGAGCTGCAGCGGGTTCGACGACGACTCGTCGTCGGGCGATGCCGACACGGCCGGAGAGGCCACGGGCCCAGACGGCGCTGCGGACTCCGGATCCGCCGGGGCCGCAGCGGCACCGGCGGTGGTCTCGCCGGACGCCGTGGAACAGGACGCGGCCGCTGGTCGCAAGCGGACGTTCACCGCCGACGTATCGCTCGGCGTCGACGAGGTGGATCGAGCCGTCGAACGAGCGGCGGCGGCCGTGTCGGAGATCGGCGGCTTCACGGCGACCGAGGACGTCGACCTCGAGGGGGACGGCCGGGCGTCGGTGACCTACCGGGTGCCGGCGGACCGGTTCGACGCTGCGCTCGACGCGCTGGGTGCGCTCGGCGAGGTGCGCACGAAGGACGTGCAGAGCGACGACGTGACGGCGCAGTACGCGGACCTCGACAGCCGGGTCGCGGCGCTGCGCACGAGCGTGGACCGCCTGCACGGTTTCCTCGCCCAGACGACCGACGTCAACCAGATCGCCACCATCGAGGCGGAGCTCACCCGCCGGGAGGCGGAGCTCGAGTCCACGGAGGGCCAGCGTCGGGCGCTGGCCGACCAGGTGGAGCTCTCCACCATCACCGTGGCCTTCGAGTCGCTCGACAGGGCGGCCGACGAGCTGCCCACGTTCCTCGGAGGGCTCGACACCGGTCGCGACGTCGCGGCGTCGCTGCTCGCCGCCGCCGTCGCAACGGCGGGGTTCCTCGTGCCCTTCCTGCCAGTGCTCGCGCTGGCGGTCGCCGCGATCGTCCTGGCGCGCCGTCGTCGGCGCCCGCTCACGCCGGCCGGCCAGCCTCCGGTCTGACGCGGTCGGCTCAGAAGCCCGGCGGCACCTCGAAGCCGCCGATCACGTTCGTGATGGCCTCTGCTGCGGCGAGCACCGCCCGGTCCCGCAGGAACGGGCCCACGACCTGCATGCCGACCGGCAACCCGCTGCCCGGGCCGTCGCCGGCGGTGCGACCTGCCGGGATCGCGGCCACGGGGAGCAGCATGGCGCCGATGCCGCCGCACCATGCGATGAGGTCGGCGTACATCGAGGTCACGCCGCCGATCTCGATCGTGCGCTCGGCGATCGGGCGGAGGTCGTGCGGGTGGGCGACGAGCTGGAACACCGGGCACAGCACGACGTCGTAGGTCTCGAAGGCGGCGGCCCAGCGTCGGCGCTGGAGCTGGCGGGCCTGGTCGGCTCGGGCGCGGTCCCGGACGTCGGCGACCATCGACCGCAACGCCCGCGAGGCGGTGTCGTCCCCGGTCATCGCCGGCGCGACGGCCTCGAGCTCCGCCCGGACGTCGTCGGGGAGGTCGGCGCCGATGATGGGCAGCACCAGCCGCTGCCACGACGCATACATGTCGGGCAACGGCACCGGCAGATCGATCTCCTCGACGAGCGCGCCCGCATCCGAGAGCTGGTCGAACGCCGAGCGCAGCACGTCGCGCACCTCCGCGGCCACAGGGTGGGCCGCGTCGTCGAGCACGACGCCGACGCGCAGGTCGGACACGTCGGCGACGTCGGCGGCCGGGAGGTCGAGGTGCCACGCGACCTCGTCCTCCGGGAGCGGCCCCGCCAGCACGTCGAGCCCGAGCGAGAGGTCGCGCACCGACCGCGCCATCGGACCGCCGCTGTTGACGTCGACCTCGAGGAGCGACCCAGGCGGCCCGGGGATGTGACCCCTCGACGGCACGATCGCCCACGACGGCTTGAGTCCGAACGTGCCGCACAGGTGCGACGGCAGACGGATCGACCCGCCGATGTCGCTGCCGAGCTCGAGCGGGGTGAACCCTGCCGCGACGGCGGCGGCCGCCCCACCCGAGGAGCCGCCGGCCGACCGCGTCGGGTCGCACGGGTTGCCGGTGGTTCCGAACACCTCGTTGAAGGTCTGGACGTCACCGGCGTACAGCGGGGTGTTGGTCTTGCCGAACACGATCGCTCCCGCGTCGAGCAGCCGGGCGACGGCGATGGCGTTCGTGTCCGGCACGTGCTCCGCCAGGGCGGGAGCGCCGCTCGTGGTGCGGATCCCAGCGGTCTCCCAGACGTCCTTGATCGTCATCGGAAGGCCGTGGAGCGGACCCCACGATCCGCCGGCAGCCGTTGTTCGGTCCGCCTCGTCGGCGCGGGCGCGCGCCCGCTCGAGGTCGAGGGTGACCACTGCGTTCACCGGACCGTCGAGCCGGTCGATGCGCTCGACGAGGAGCTCGAGCAGCTCGCGCGACGACACCTCGCGAGCACCGATCGCCCGGACGCACTCGGTCGCGTCGGCGAACGCCAGGTCGTCGCCGGAGGTCACTTCAGTTCCTGGCGGTACTCGATCGTCGCGTCGAACTCGTCGGCGACCCCCTTGCCGAGACCGGTGCCGCTGTCGTCGAGACCCAGACCCTCACGCAGCTCGGCCACGGTGAAGTTCTGCGTGATGGCCCAGACGGTGGCCGGCGGGGTCGACTCGGGGCTGCACCCGTCCTTGCCGCCCTCCGCCAGCTCGGCGGGGATCTTGATGCCGACGCGCTCCGCCAGGCCGATCAGGTCGTTGCCGTTGGCCACGGCGAGGCAGATGTCGGTGAACGAGTTGTGGCCTGCACCGTCGATGACGACGAGCCGCTTCGGCGGCGCGAGCCCGGCGTAGGTGTCCTCCACCTCGGCGAGCGGTACGAGGATGTCCTTGCGCGCCGCGATGTTCATCGACGGCTTCTCGGGCGGCGGACCGTCCTCTCGTCCAGCGGCGGCCCAGCCGACCGCGACATCGACCTGCGGCTCCGACAGCGCGGTCAGCACGGCACGACCGCCGGCCGAGTGCCCGACGGCGCCGACCAGATCGGTGTCGGCAAGGCCGGCGAGCGGTCCGGTCGCGTCGCCGACGAGGGTGATCGTGTCGATGAGGACGGCGACGTCCTTGGCGGTGTCGCTCTTCGCCCCGCCGGTCACCATCGCCGCGCGGCCCCGTTCGGTGTGGTCAGGGGCGGCCACCACGAAGCCCCACGACGCGATGCCGCGCACCAGCGCGGAGGCGTCCATCCGGTAGGAGCCGAATCCGTGGGAGAACAGCATGAGTGGGAACGGCCCGTCGGTCGAGCCGGGCACATCGCGGAAGGTGTCGGCCATGGTGACCGTGAGCGCCGAGATCGGCACGTCGGCCGGCAGCAACGCCGGCGCGGCCGCTGCGAGGTCGGCCGGCAGGGCGTCGAGCTGGCTGTACGTGGCCTCGGGCTGACCCTCGGTGCTCCCGTCCGCGGCGGGGTACCAGACCTCGACCTTGCGATCGGGCAGCGCGAGGGTGGTCACGCCCACCTCGAACGGCCCTGGCGTCGCGAACGCCGGGTCGTCGGGACTCTCGTCGACGACCGGCACGCCCGGACGGGCAGCGGTCGTGGTGGTGGTGTCGGCCCCGTCGGCCGAGCCTCCGTCGTCGTCGGCGCAGGCGCCCGTGACGAGCGCCACGACGAGCAGCAGCGCTGCTGCGATGGCAGAGGCCGCCCAGGGCCGCCGCTCAGCGGGGCGGCGTCGAGGCCCGGAAGGGCGCGTGCGAGTGTCGTCGTCGGTGCGCATGCCCGCATCCTGCCCGCACAGCCCGATCCCGCGTCGGATGTGCTCCGCCCGGTGTCGAAGCGAACCGCCTGGTCAGGAGACGAGATGCCGTCGGCAGCGCCCGCGATCCTGACCAGGAAGGACCCGGTCCGGCTCAGGCCTCCGGAGGGATGTCGCCGACGATCAGCCGATCGGCGCCCGGCGCGTCGACGTAGAGCATCCCGACGTAGCGGGTCGCGGTGTCGTCGACGTTCGGGACCGGGACCGCTCGCGTGCTGCCGTCCACGACGTCCAGCAAGTCGAATCCGTCGGCGTAGCTGCCCATGACCACGTACCGGCCATCGGACGACCGGTCCCACGGCGTGTTGGACCCGCCGAGGGCCAGTTGCTCGACGTCGCCCGTGATCGTGTCGGTGCGGACCAGGCCGTCCTCGTAGGTCCACGTCAGGTGGAGCTGCCCGTAGTCCCAGGAGTTCGGATCCTCCAGCGGCGGCGCCGGCGACACCGCACCGGTCGCCAGGTCCATGACGAGGCGCACCGGGGGCGGCCCCACCGGACCGGTACCCGACCAGAACGTCACCGTCGTCCCGTCGGCGCTGACGATCGGCGACGTGCTGCTGACGGTGGACGACCCGCCGACGCCGGTCAGTGGGTGGGTCGTGCCGTCGGTGCGGTCGAGCAGGTACAGCTCTGAGCAGTACGCCGTCTGCAGCGGCGTGAACGGCGCCGGTTGCACCTTGCAGTTCGCCGCGAGCGGTCCGGTCTGCAGCGTCGGGTCCGCCGACGAGAACACGATGACCGACCCGTCGTTCGACGCCGACGCCCGCGCGGTGAACGGAAGCCCGAGGTCCTCCGTCGTCCCCGTGCTGTCGTCGTAGAGCCACAGGTCGCCGCCGGCGCCGGAGAGCCGGTCGTACAGGACGACGGAGGGCGAACCCACCTCGGACTCGAGGAACAGGTCACCGCCGGGTGGGCTGATGTCCACGACCGTCGCGCCCGCAGGCAGCGGCACGGTCGGCGGCGGGGCCGACGTGCCCGGCTGACACGCGGTGACGGCGCCGACCACCAGGGCCGTCGCGACGGCGAACACTCTTCGTCGGGCCGCTCGCGGCCCCTTCACGCCCGTGTACTGCACCCCTGCCTCCATCCGCCTTCTGCGCCGCGCTCACCGCTTGGGCGGGCGCGACGCGGCCACCCACAGGATGACGGGCCGGGGCTGCCCAGACGAGGGGGAATCCTCCCGTCTGCACAGGTATCGGGCTCTTGGGCCAGCGGCCCGATGCACGAACGCAGCCGCCTCCCGACCGCTGAGGTCGAACGGCCAGATGACGGGACGTACGACGAGTCGGTTCCTGGTGTCCGGGCGTGGACCTGACCGTCGAGGACCCACTCGACGCACGTCCCGCAGGCGGCCGTGGCGCTACGCCTAGTCGGTTGCCTCGGCGTCCCAGGCGCGTCGCACGAGACGTTCGAGCACGTCCCGGTCGACGTCGTCGACGGCCTTCACGTACACGCAACCCTTGCCGGTGGTGTGCGGGCCGAGCTCGTCCAGCAGCGGGTCGTCGGGACCGTCCCCGTCGTGGATGCCGTAGATCGTCGAGGCGGTCTTGCGTGGCGAGAAGCCGACCACGAACCAGTCGTTCGTGCCGGTGGTGTTCGTATACGGGCGGCTGCCGAAGCCGACGATCGACGGGCCCCACATCTTGGCGTCGGCGCCCGTGACCCGTTCGAAGAGCGCCCGAAGGGTGTGGGCGTCGGCGCGACGGCGATCGTTCGGGACCGAGTCGATGAACGCCGTGACATCGTCGTCGGTGGCTCGGGTCTTGGGCGCCGCCATCGGCTCATCCTCGCACGACACCCGGCGACGGCACCGGCCGTCCACGGAGCGGTCGCCGGTCGACACAGCGTCGTTCGGCTCCCCGATGGCGACGTTCGACGCTCAGCTCAACGCCTCGGAGAGCCCGATGAGGATGCCCTCGGGTCCGCGGATGTAGCAGAGGCGGAACGCCGACTCGTACTGGACGACCTCGGTGCTCACAAGCTGGGCACCGTGCTCGGTCACCCGGGCGAGCGTGTCGTCGATGTCGTCCACGGCGAACATGACGCGCAGGTAGCCGAGTGCGTTGACGGGTGCGTTGCGGTGATCCTCGATGACCTCGGGCTCGAGGAACCGCGAGAGCTCGAGCCGGCCGTGGCCGTCTGGCGTGCGCATCATGGCGATCTCCACCCGTTGGTCGCCCAGGCCGGTGACACTCCCCGCCCACTCCCCTTCCACCGGGGCTCGGCCTTCGAGCTCGAGGCCGAGCTCGCGGAAGAAGTCGATCGCCGCTTCGAGGTCCTCGACGACGATCCCGACGTTGTCCATCCTGAGCGCCATCCGCCGAGGTTAGGGACCGCTGGACACCGACCGCCCACGGGGGTGGCCCGGGATTCGGGTCAGCTGTGATCCCAGGGGTGGCGACGTCGGGCCGTGGTTAGCCTTGGATGATGGAGAGGCGCTCGGGCCGCCGTGGGGCGGCCCTGCGAGCGGCGTGGTGCTGCGCCGCGATCCTGGTCGGGTCTGCCTCGGGGTGTGCCCGAACCGACGCGCCGGGCGGCGAGATCCCTGTGACGACCGTTTCGACGACGACCTCGTCGACGTGGATCACGACGTCGACGTCGCCACCATCGACGATCACGGTCGCGGGCTCCGTCGACTACGGCGTGTCGGGCGCATGGGTGATCCGCATCGACCGCGCATCGGGAACGTCTCGACCGTGGGTCCACCTGAACCATCTGCCGGAGCTCGCCGACTTCGACGCCTACGGCGCCGAGCTCGCCGTCGCTCCCGACGGTTCCGTTCTCGCCATCTCGGCAACGGGGTACCCGCTCGGAACGGGGACCGGATTCCCGGGATCCGCCGAGCAACGCTCACCGCGATCGGAGCTCTACCTCGCGTCGACGGAGCGGCCCGACGAGGTCCGTCGGGCCGACACCGGACTCACGGACCTCGGACCGGTCGCGTTCAGTCCGGACTCGCGGTGGCTCGCGGTGGTCGGCGACAGCACCCTCTCACTGGTCTCGGTCGACGGGGCAACATCTGTGCGCGCGAGCACCACGGACCCCTTGCCGTACCCGCACGAGCTGACGTGGTCACCGGACGGTCGCTCGCTCTCGGTGCTCAACCTCAACAACCGCGGCGCGCCATGGACGGTCACCTTCGACGTCGATCCCGCCAACGGGACCGCCCGGAACGTGCCGAGATGAACTCCTACCTCCGGCAGTGCTTCGGGCGGCGAGGACGCCTTCGAGACCCACGCCGCTTACAGAAACTCTGACGTCAGCACTCGCCGGATCGATTCGACGTCTTCGTCGGGGCCGGCCGGCTCGAGCGCGATCGCCCGGCCGTCGTCCAGCCTCAGACACAGCCAATCAGGATGCGCAGCGTCCTCGGCGACGAGCACGCCGTCACGCTCAGCGGTGGCGACGGCCCGACGAGCGTGCACGTGGCGGCGGCCGACCAGATCGAACAGCCCCAGTCGGTGCGCGGTGACGGCAACGAACATCAGGCGCGGAAGATCAGTCACGAACTCCTTCTCGAGACGTGAGCGATCGTCGATCCGACGCATCTCCCACTCCGAGGCACTTGCCACGAACGAAGGCAGCGACGGCTCCCACGCAGCCAGAGGAGCACCAACATGGGCAGGTCGGAACCATCCACTCGCCACGAGCGGCTCCGCCAACAGACCAGCGGCGTACTCGGTCCACTCGTCCTGCTCCACGAGCGGAGCGTACCGACGCCACGGGCGCCACCGGCGAGTAGTGCCTGTTCTGGTTGGTCGGCAGGAAGTGGCCCATTATCGGCCGTTGCTCGGCATGATCTCGCCATGCACACGTCCGATTCAGACCTCCTCGACAGCGGAAGCGCGTCGTCGTTGCTCATCGTCACGGGTCCCCCCGGCGCGGGCAAGACCACTGTGGCCCGGGACCTCGCTCGCCGTGAGCCTGGCGCATCGGTCTGCGTTGAGTCCGACTGGTTCTGGACCACCATCGTTCGAGGGCCCATCGAGCCATGGCTGCCCGAAGCTGACACCCAGAACCGTGCAGTGCTCGCCGCCGCGGCATCGGCCGCCGCCGCGCTACGTGCCGGCGGATACGCCACCGCCCTCGAAGGGATCATCGGCCCGTGGATGCTCGACACTCTGAGCGCCGTCATTGGGCCGAACCCCATCGACTACGTCGTGCTGCGCCCCGACCTCTCCACCTGTCTCCACCGTGCCAGAACCCGCTCGACCGAGCCCCGAGTGAGCGGCCATCCACCTCTCTCGAATCCTGAGCCGATCCGCCAGATGTGGGAGCAGTTCCAGCTGCTCGGCCAGCTCGAACACCACGTTGTCGACACGACGGGCCTCGATGCCGATCAAACAACGGACGCCATCATCCAAGACCGCGTCGTCGGACGATTCAGGCTCAGCCGCATCACGGCGGATTAGTGCCGGATCGACTTTCGCCAAGTTCGCCGAGCGCGGCCGTAGCATTCGTTCGTGCAGCTGCGGCGACTGCCGTCCGTCGAATCAATCACGAGGCTGACCGGACGGACACCGGAGGGGTGGCTACCGGTTGGTCCGCCGTTGCGGCGCCGGCAGGTCATCACGTGGGCCGGTGATCGCTTGTGGGTGTTGAGCCGCCGCGGGCGGACATGGCATGTGCAGACCGAGGTGCCGTTGCAGGGGGCGGTGGAACCGCGGGCGCTCACGAACGGGTGGCTCGAGATCGGCGAGTCGGTGTACGTGCTGTCTGACCGGGATCTCGATGCAGCGAACCGGCTGTATGCAGCGGCTGGCGGTTCAGACACCCCTAGAGAACAGCGTCGCGTGTTGGAGGCCCGAGAAGAGAACGGATGGCCGGAGTGCACCGACGTCTTTGCGGCGTGGCACACGCCGGGCCCGCCAACGGGGCCACTGAGTGGGCCTGGAGTGTTGGTCTTCCCGGTGATGCTCATCGCATTGGTGCGGTGGCCTCGCGACCATCGGCTGCCGAGAGGTGCGGTCGAGATCGCAGCGAGTTCCACGGAGGTCCGTGTGTACGCCGACGGCGTCGCTGCCATCACTGCGCCGATCGGTGCGCTGGACAGCCCAGCCGACCGGCCCGGGCGTGTGACTGTCGATGGCGCCGAGTTGTGGGTCACCGAGTTCGACCAGCCAGTCGTCACCCGGGTGCTCGAGCGAGCTCGGTCGGCCCGTGCGTCGAGGACGTAGGGCGGTGATGGAGGTTCGTGTGCGGGCTCCGCGCCTACGTCCGAGGAGCGGGTCGATCAGACATGAAACAACCCGGTCCACTCGACTGGCAGGTAATGCCGGCACTTCACCTCGGCAGGCGATCGATCGTGATGTACTCGTGCCGTGGAGAGGGCCGAGACCAGGGCCGCCGGCGGCGCCCAGGAGGAGTCAAAGAACGCGACACTCGTTCCCAGGGACGCCTCTGACTCCGTCCCGCTGTACGTCGCGATTGCTGCGGTCTTCAACGGTCTCGCGGTGTTCATCGGGCCGCTGGCGATCTCGTCGCACACCAACGCCCTGGAAGACCAGTTCGAGAACGTCAAGAGCGGCGGCGACTACACGATCGCTTGGTGGGCTCTGGTCGGCGGCCTCGCTCTCTACGTGTGTGGCCTGGTCATCACCGTCGGGGCGCCGCGCGACCGGTTCTCGGCCAGCGAGCGCCGGCTGGTTGTCGCAGCGTTCACCTGTGTGCAGGTGGGCTTCGCGGTCGGCGCCTACCTGTTGTCACCGCAGCAACCGTGGAGCTGACGAGGACGGGCCTCGTCGGGAATGAAGTCCGGGCAGCGCACCCGGTGCGCAGTGGCCCATCTACGTCCTCGTCTTCGTTGCCCTGGACGGCAGTCGACCCAGCGAACCGGCTCCGCGTACCGTTCGGCCAGCATGAGCGCCAGGACGGCCAAACACGAAGAAGTCCGGTCCACGTTGACCGGCGTCCTCCGCGCAGCCGGGTTCACAGGCCGCTGGGGCTTGTTCAGACGATCGCTGGACGCAGAGCACGAGGTTGTCGTGTTCGTCGAGCGGATCCCCCTCCTCGGGCTGTACCGCGTCTACTACTCCAACCACTTTCCGCGCTGCTCGTCAGCATTGGATCGGTCGGCCCTGCGGGATCACCTGGAAGTGCTCGATTCGCCCCGCATCGTGCTGGGAGCGCCCGACATGTTCCTCATCGATAGTTCGGTGAGGCCTTCAGAGAACCCGGCCATGCGAGCCGACCCGTTGGCTCCAACGGATGAGATCGTCGATTCGATCGTGGAGGGGCTCCGCAAGGAAGGCATCGACATCGCCGAATACCAGTAGTGCCGGTTAGCCGGCTGAGGCTGTGGTGGTTGGCCCGGGCTCATCCGGTGGAGAGCCGCAGCCTGTGATCCGCAACGAGGAGCGCCCGTCGGCTGTCTGGGTCATCGCGAAGACGTATCCGTCGTCCCCAGCACCGTGCTCTGACACGCTCACCCACGTCACGTCGCCGATCGAGCGGCGTGCCGTTGTTCGGCCGGCTTCCCCGCTTGGGGTGATCGCCAAGGCCTGATCTACATAGCGGTCCAACACGACCTGAGGGTCAGACGTCTGAGTGTCAACGGCGAGCACGGCATCGAGTCCGAGACCCTCGCAAGCCGGCAGGGTCGGGATGGTCAGATCAGACCCGCGTTCGAGCAAGAAGTCTCCGCCGGTCCCGAAGGGTGAACCGATCTTCGGTAGCGGCACCCAGGGTTGCGGTGGAGGTCCCGGGCCGGCTCCGAGCGCGGCCGCCGGGTCGCCGAAGGCGTCGACGACTCCCCAGGCCGCCACGCCGTCGTCGCGGTAGGTCAATGTCGCTGTCGATTCTGATGGGCGGTCACGGTCGCCTGACTGCTGGGTGATGACGATGGTCATGGCACGCAACTGGTCCGGCGGGATCGGGTTGGAGAACGAGATCGTTCGCGCATCCCACGGTGCGGCCAGAGCCCGGCACACGTACGTGCCGTGGTCGCCGTCACGCTCGTCGCGGCAGAAGGTTGCGGTTGAAACCGGGTCGTTGGAAAAGCCGGCGGGCTGGAACACGAGGCCGAGTGCGGACGCCTGCTGCTGCAGTTCCTTCATGACGTCGAGCGGGTTGCCCGTCACGGCCAGGATCGCCTCCCAGCTCCGGTCTTCCGGAAGGTCAGGCCGGGTGGCCATCCCGTCCGGCTCGGGAGGGAACACGGTGAAGGGCCCTCCCACCAGCACCGCCCCCTCCGGGACGGTGAACCAGTCCGGTAGCGCCGCTCCCGCAGGCACAGCACCCTCGCCGATGGGGAGTTCGGTCAGCGTCGCTGGTGGTGGCAGAGGACGATCGCCGTCGTGGGTGCAACCGGCCCCGGCGCACATGGCGACCAGTGCCGCGACCAACACGAACCGAGCCACTCAACCAGTCTGGCTGACAGACCCAGCCGCAGATCGACAGCGCGATGTGGAGTTGCCAGAGGAGCGGCAGGTAATGCCGGTTGCCCGTCGTGTGAGACTGAGCTCGTGTCCGACGACGTCAGCCTCCGAGGAGTCGGTGAGTTCCGCCTGTCGAGGTCGCCCAATGTGACGGTGACGGTGTCGGCAGCGGAGATCGTGGTCGATCATCCACTGGGGACGGTGCACCTGCCCGCCGGCGCGCCCGATCTCGTACTCGCTCGCGATGGGTTGACCGCCACGATCCCGGAGGCGGGCGTGGTTCGCGTCGCGTTGTGGAGACCGGGAGCCTGGCGCCGCGCGCTGAAGTGCTTCGGCTGGCCGGCACCGGCCTGAGCGGCGAGGGCGATCGTCGCTCGCCGGTCGAGTAGTGCCGGAACTGCTCCGACTGCCCGAGCCGTCAGCGAGTGCGCGGTCCTGAGACGTCGTCGCTTGAACTCGTCGATGTCCAGACCTCGCGGCGGACGGCGACAGCCGTCGCCAGTACGTTCCCTCCCATGAGTCCCTTCGAGGCGCGCATGGTCGAGCGCGACCCGGTGCACGTCCGGTACGTGGAGGTGACTGACGACGTGCGGGCCATCGCGGTCGGGTGGTCCTCACTCGAGGACGCCGTCGGCACCATGCGCGGACGTCGGTTTCTCGCAGTGATCGCTGAGGACCGCTACCGGGCGTGCGTTGAAGAGGCCGCCGACATCACCGCAGCGGAGCAGCGACTACCGAGCCTTGTCGTCCCTGGAGGTACGTACCGTCGCGTCCGGCTTCACGGGGAACCTCCAGGGATCTACGAACAGATCGGTTCCGCTGCTGCGTTCCTCGGGGAGGCGCCGGACTGTGATCCCGATCGCCCGATCCTCGAGTTGTACCTGCGCCGGGACCGGATCGACGTTCTGATGCCGGTCCGCTGAGGCGGCGCTGCCTCACGTGCCGGTCAGCGACGGTAGGCCGGACCCAGGGCTGATCTCGAACGACGCGTAATGCCGGATAGCCACCATCGGAACTCGGGCAATCGCAGGCCCGGCAGCTGTTCTGTAGGTCCAAGTCGGGCAGACGCTGTACGAGGTGGTAGATCTCGGCCAATGGGAAGTCACGGAGCGGGTCGCCTGCAGTTGTGGCTGCTCTTCAAGGCGCCGGAGATTCTCTGGCTCCTTGGAGTCGGAGGCTGTGTGGGTGCGGGGATCTGGGCTCTTGCCGCGAACCCTCCTACTCGCGATACGCAACCGGGCGAACCCTACGGCCCAGACGCGCCCCTTCAATGGTCGGTCGTGGTGGGGGCCATCCTTCTTTTCGTCCTAGCTGCCGGGTGCGCTGTCGGCCTCGGCTTCACGCTTGCGCAGCGGTTCAAGAGACGACGCGATCGCTCGCGGCCATCAATCCCGTCCAGCGATGGGTGACAGTCGCCGGCATCGAGCTGGCCGGGCCGTGTTAGAAGCCGAGGTCGCTCGGAGCTGGCATGAAGTGCCGGCAGTACGTCGGGTGGTTCCGTGGTGGCCGTGCGCGGCGGTGATGATCAGGTCGTGCACAAACGTCCGCGGATACCGTTTTCGAACGGGTTTGGCTGAGGGAGGACCGATGTCTGATACGTCGAAGGGCGACGGCTGGTGGCTGGCGTCGGACGGACAGTGGTATCCGCCACCGCGGCCAGACCTCCAGGCCAGAGCGCCGATCACTCCGGACGTCGCATGGAACCCTCCCAGCCAGAGCCAGGGTCCGCCTGGCTTCGCGCAGCAGACTGCGTGGCGGCCGCCGAACCAGCCGGTACAAGTGGTGGTGCAACACAAGAAGAGTGGCTTCGGGACTGGCTGTCTGATCGGATTGGTCGTCGCCATCGTTCTCGGCCTCGGCGGCTGCGTCGGGCTCGTGGCAATCGCTGCCAACTCCGACACCCGAAGCGACTCTGCGGGCGAGTCGACGCCGCCGAACGCGATCGATCAGGGCATCGGCTCCAAGGACGCGACGGCGGACCTCGTCGGGGTGGAGTGGGTTCCGCCAGACATGATCGGCGCGGTTTATGTCAACACCACCGTGAAGAACAACAGTGAGAAGCGGTCCGACTACCTCATCGAAGTAGCTCTTGAGTCTCCTGACGGCGCGGTGAAGTATGGCGATGCGACGGCACTGATTCAGAACGTGGAGCCCGGACAGACGACCACAGACAAGAGCCTGTTCCTGAACGTGACGGACCCGCCAACGGACGCGCGGGCCCGAGTGACCAAGCTCCAACGAACTGCCTCCGTCTAGCAACCCCCTCCTAGCTCCAGCACGTGCTGCCGGCTGCCCGCCACGACGGGCGGTGGCCTCACCGGTCGCTGGTCATGCGAATGCCCTGGGTCGAGTGCCGTGTATGGACCCGGCCCCCGGAGGATCCTCGCTTGTCCCGACAGGGGATTCGTCCCTATAGCGAGTCGGCACGCGCTCAGCGGACCATCGCTGACATGAGGGAATGGCGACGATGGGGTACAGCGACACTGGGTCTGGCGATGGCGTTGCTGGCCGCAAGCTGTTCGGAATCAGCGAAGTGCAGCGTGGGCTTCGATGGCCGGTCTGTCGAATGCACGAAGTCGAACAGCTTCAGCGACTTCGTGGAGTCCATCGACGGGTCCATGTGGATCCTGATCGCGATCGGTGTCGTTGCCCTGATTGCTTGGATCGTGGAGCAGGCCGGACCCAATGCCGGCGGCGGGGTCGGGACGACGGGTTCGCCGCAGCCGAGGCCACAGATGGTGGCGGCCATGGCTCTGAACGCGGGGGATCGGATCGAGGCAGAACCTGGCCCGGTGACAATCGAGCACATCGCCTGGGTCGGCCAGCAGGCTACGCCTCAGCTACTCGGCCGGCGGTGAGCAACGCACGAGGCTGGTCGACCGCGCCACCTTGATCAGAAGGTTGCCCGCCGTCCGGGTTGCAGGCCAGTAGTGCCGGAAGCCCGTCGGGCGCGCCGAGGAGTCTTGGCCCGTTCGTTGCGTGGCACTGTGCGGTCATGGACAAGTGGACCGCCCGGCACTTCTCGCTTGCGAACGCGCTCGATGATCGACCCACCGACCTTCCGCAGCTTCTGCGACGCCTGGCCGACGCGATCGACGAGCAGGGGCTGACTCCCGACGAGATCATGGACCTGACGATCTCCTCCGAGATCACCGCTGACGGACCGTGGTGGTCGGCAACCGTCTACTGGTCACCGGCCGACGGTAAGACCGACGGGTAGTGCCGGCTCTCCTCCGACACGGCGGCTGCGTGAACACCCCGTGCGGATGTTCCTCTGCCGCCGCAGCGGCGCAGCACTCACCTCCGCGACCGACGTGACGGCCCGCCACATGTCAGCGGCCGGGTCGAGGTTCGGTCAACGCGATCGAGCGAGGGCCGTGCAGGTCTCGGCGGTGAGCTCGTCGGTTGGGAACCAGTGCTCAATCTGCAGTTGCTCGACGTCGACGTTCTGGGGCGCTTGGAACGAGGTGACCGTCGTGAGGAACCTCAGGTCGATGTCGCCGCGTTGTAGGTGCAGCACCAGTGCCGGCTCGGCCGGCGTGGACAGGTCGACGTCACGCCAGTCGGGCGCGACGGTCGGCATCTCGAGGATGTCGTCGATCAGCGCACGGAGCTCGCCATCGTCAGGCTGGGCCAACGACTCGCGTTGGAGACGCCACAGCAGCTGGCTGCCGACCTCATCGAAGTTCACGAGCCACGGCTGCGCCCCGTGGGGGTCGAACGTGAGTCGCATCAGGTTGAGCCCGAGTGATCCGATGCCGTCGGCGTCCGCAGGGACGTCGGTCGGTGCGAGACCGAGCACCGCGCCGAGGACCGCGATCGCGGAGCGGTTGAGGTCGACCACGTCGTAGCTGCGGTCGATGACCACGACGGGGAACGGCTCGTGGTGCGCCATGAGCAGGTCGATCGCCTGACGGATCGTCTCCGGCATCTCCGCAGCGGCATCGTCATAGACGGGGCTGTGACCCGCCGCGACGAGCATGGTGTTCACCTGGCGCAGCGGCACGCCCAACGTCGACGCCAGCCGGAGCACCATGTCGGCGCTGGGAAGGGACCGGCCCGTCTCGATGAAGCTCACGTGGCGGGCCGACACGTCGGCTGCGAGCGCGAGATCCAGCTGACTGAGGCCACGTTGCGCCCGCCACTGCTTCAGGAGCGCGGGGACCAGCCCGGCGCGGTGTTCGCCTCGTGCCATCGACCGAACGTAGGACGGCTGACGGCTCCGAGCACCTACCTGCACGGTTCGTTGCGACGACGGCGACCGAGCGTCACGCTCCAGAAGCGCCCACCCGATCCGGAGCCACGATGCCTACTTCCTCCACCACCGATCCTGGGACCACCGAGCTCTTCCGCTCGCCGCCGGACCGCTACATCGACGTCGGGAGCGGACAGATCGCCTGCCGGACCGTCGGCGCCGGACCTCCCGTGCTGTTCGTCCACGGCTGGCCGGTGAGCGGTGCGACGTTCCGGACCCTGCTGCCGCACCTCGTCGACCACGTCACCTGTCACGTGATCGACCTGGTCGGCGCCGGCGAGAGCCGGGTCGAGGGCGCGGCCGGGTTGTCGCTCGAAGGGCACATCCGCGCGGTCCGCCGCGTGGTCGACGCGCTCGACGTCGATCGCCTGGCCGTGGTCGGCCACGACAGCGGGGGCCTGATCGCCCGCCACGCCATGGCCGGTGACCGCCGACTCGCCGCGCTGGGCCTGATCGACACCGAGCAGCCGCACGGCCTGAGCTGGCGGTTCCGGCTGTTCCTCGCGAGCCGGCACCTTCCCGGCACCGGCGCTGCGCTCGGGTGGCTCGCCGGCCGCCCCGTGCTCCGGCGGAGCCCCTTCGTGCTCGGCGACGCCTTCGTCGACCGCTCCCTGCTCGACGGAGAGTTCGACGAGTTCTTCCTCCGCCCGCTTGCCACGGACCGGGTCCGTCGAGCGGCGGCGATCGAGGTGCTCCACAGCTTCCAACCGGGACTGGTGCATGCCCTTCCGGACGTGCACCGGCGCATCGACGTGCCCGTGCAACTCGTCTGGGGCGCAGAGGACAGGTTCTTCCCCCTCGAGTGGGCACGCGAGATGGTGGGGAGCTTCCCCGATGCTGCGCTGACGATCGTCCCCGACGCCGGGCTGTTCGCTCACGAGGAGCGGCCGGCGGAGGTGGCGGCAGCCCTGCTGCCCGTGCTCACGAACCACGTCTGAAGCGGACTCGGTCGACGGGGGGCGTGGCGTGTTCGGGACCTCCGTTGCGAAGCGGCCGGTCAGTCGTCGCCGATCCTGGCGGCGACCTGACGGCCAGCTCCGCGACTTGTCACGACCGCGTCTCGCCGCGTCCCGCCGAGGCCAACCATGGGTGCTCGAGGTCGAGGTACCGCTCGACCCTCATGACCTCTTGGAACTCGGCGAACTCCTCGGGCATGTCCGACGGCATCTGCTGCTCCGCCCGTCGCGCGTCGTCCTGCGAGGTGAAGTAGGCGACCTCGGTGAACGCATCGCCATCGTGGTAGGCGGTCACGGTGCCGATCAGATCGGGGCGGGCGGTGCGCAGGACCTCATCGGCCCGGTCGGTCATCTCGTGGGCTCGGCCGGAGTCCGTGACGTGGCCTTCCATCACCTGGACGAACTCGGCCCGGTCGATGTTGCCGTGGTCCATCACCTGGACGTCCGACGTGTCGTGGAAGGTGACCGGACCATCGAAGCACTTCTCGGTCTCGGCCCACCACGCCGACTGCTCCGGCCGGTCGCTGTTCTGCTGTGCTGCCTCCTTGCTCTCGAAGCGCACGACGAAGATGGCGTCGCCGGCGGAGGTGACGCCGCCGGTGGACCCGAGGTAGCCGATCGCTCCGGGCTCCACCTCTTGGTGCCAGACGTCGCTCCGCTGCTGCAGCGCCACCGGATCGCTGGTGTGTCCTTCGATGACCTGGATGAACATGGTTCGCTCCTGTCGCCTCGACCGCGGCCGGCGTGTCGCGATCGTTCACCTGTCAGCGTCCTCCCGTGCACGCGGTCGGTCAACGGCCAGCGGTGCAGTCGAGGCCAGGAGCGATTCGCACGAACCGGATCGGAGGCACCCCGAACCCAGCGCCCGCGCACCGGCTCGAGCCGTTGCGGCGGTGCCGAGCGGTGGTCAGGGGATCAGCTGGACCTTGATGGCGCCGCTGCTGCGGTCCCCTGCGACGCGGAACGCCTCCTTCGCGTCGTCCAGGCCGAACCGGTGTGTCACGAGCGCGTCGACCACTTCCGGGACGCGAGCCAGGAGGTCGGCGGCAGCCACGAAGTCGCGGACACCGCTGTGGCGGTGCACGCCGTAGCCGCTCGTGGCTCGCAGCTGGAGCTCCTTGGTGGTGAAGCCGAGCCCGATCTCGATCGGCGACCAGTAGGTCGCCATCGCGACGATCGTTCCGCCCGGCCGAGCGAGGTTCACGGCTTGGTCGATCGCTGACTGCGATCCGGCGGCTTCGATGACCACGTCGTAATCCGTGCCGAGTGCCGTGCCGGCACCGACCTTCTCGCCCGCTTCGATCTGGTGCGGGTAGCGAGCTGCCAGGTCGACGTCGGCGCCCGTCACGGCTCCGGCCGCCACGGCGCACAGGCCGATGCTGCCCGCACCGATGACGAGCACCCGCATGCCCGGCGACACCTCCGCGATGTCGATGCCGTGGACGGCGACGGCGAGCGGCTCGACCAGCCCGGCGTCGCCGAGACGCACCCCGCCGGGAAGCGCGATGACGGCCCGTGGATCGACCCACACCTCGTCGGCGAGGCCGCCGTCGATGGAGACGCCGTGTGTCCGGCTCAGGATCTCGCGGCACAGGTGCGGATCGCCACGAAGGCAGCAGTCGCAGACGTCGCACGGCGTCTGCGGCTGGACCGCGACCTCGGTGCCGTCGTCGAGCACGCCGGCGAACTCGTGACCGAGGGTGACCGGGAGCGGGCCCCACTCGATGAGGTGCAGATCTGATCCGCAGATGCCCGCCGACCGCACCCGGACCCGGACCAGACCGTCGGGCGACTCCGGCGACGCCACGTCGAGCACCTCGATGCCTCGTTCGGTGTTCCGCACGGCTCGCATCGGTGTCCTCCTGTCGTTGCCCGGCGGACTCGTGGCCCGGCGTCCTCGGCGGTGGTGGTGAGCGCCAGGTGCTCCGAGTCGGAGCGAGCGGCAGCATGATCGCGCGTCGTGGCGAAACCCACCGCCGGGTGGGTGCGACCAGCTTCGTTCGACCATCCGCACTGACGGATGAACCGCGGCTCCGGCGGCATGCCCTGTTGCTCAGAGGGGTCACGGCAGGCCTGTGCTCCTCTGCAACTGCGGGCCGCTGGCCGGTCGTTGGCCGGCCCGGCTGGATCAGTGAGAAACCGCCCTGCTCCGCGCGCCCCGCCGGTCGGTACGGTCGCCTGGGCGGCATGTCGCCGCGTCACGGGGGGCTGCTGTGCGACGACGACTGGCGGGAGTGGCGGCTGTCGCCGCCGCTGTGATCACGGTGACGGCGTGCCAGCCGCCGCCGCCGGCCTACTGGGTGCCGCCGACGGTGACGGTGGCGGTCGCTCCGGGCACCGTTGCAGCCGGTGGGTCGTTCACGATCTCCGTGACGGCCACCAGCAGAGACGACAGCCCGGTCGCATGGACGCGCATCGAGGTCCTCCCGCCGTTCCGGCCCGGGTCGAGCGGGCCCGGGGGCTACCCGGGCGTGGTCTGCGAACCGGCCGCTCCGTTCGAGCACGCCCTGGACGCTGCCCAGACCTACGAGTGCACGCTGCCTGACGTCGTTCCGAACGGCACGTGGCTCGTCAGCGCCACTGCCGGCACCGAGTACGTCGCGAACTACGCGGGTGGGGCTGACACGTCCTTCGAGGTGACAGGTGGCTTCGACGACCACGACGCTCCCGAGCTCGTCTCGGCTGTCGTGTCACCGAACCCTGTCGTGATCGGCCAGCCGTTCGCACTGACCGTGCGGGCCTCCGACGAGCACCACACCACTCCCGTGCCGGGATCGCCGGCGGCCACGATCGTCCTTCCGGCCGCACCTGGTGCATCAGGGACCTGGAGCTGCACGCCGGTGACGCCGGAGCTCGTCGAGCCGACGGTGCTGGAGTGGCGGTTCACCGACTGTGTCGTCCCGGCCGGGTCGAGCCCGTGGACCTATGCCGGCCGCCTTGCGGTGGCCGACGCATACGGCAGCTCCGCCGGCCTGTCGATCATGTTCAGCGCGGTTGCGCCGCCGGCCTGACCGACGCGAACAGGTACCGCGAGCGCAGGGAAGCTGGACCGGCACTCTTCGCCGGAACGCTCGTCTGCTCCGAGCAGTACTTCGCCGGAGTTCTGGGATGACATCGCGTGCTCGTGCTCTCTCGACCAGCACTGCCATGCCGATGTCCTCCTCGAGTTCGCCAAGCGATGGACCGACGGAACCCACGCTGGACCATCTGTGTCGGCCCGAGCATGTAGTGGCCCGCCTAGGTCGGTCACGGTGTCACTTGCGGAGACCGGCGCCCGGGGCGGTGGGCCAGGACCCATGCGACACTCGGAACGTGACCGTTCTGATGCACGACACGGTGGTCTACCGATGGCTCGCCGCGGGCGACGCCAGCGACCTCGACGCCTTCGACGACCTCCTGCACTCCGACGCAGTGATCCATGCACCCGCCGGGCTCTCCACGACGAGCATCGAGGAGGAAAAGGCCGTGTGGCGCAACGCCGTCACGGCCATGCCCGACCTCGCCCACGAGATACAGGAAGTGGTCGTCGACGGAGATGTCGAGATGGCTCGGGTCGTCGTCACTGGCACGATGGCTGGACCCTTCGGAGGAGTCGAGGGCACCGGCCGACGGTTCCGGATGGATCAAGCCGTCATCACGCACCTCCGACACGGCAAAATCGCAGAGGCGTGGGAGATTGCCGACGTCGCCGCGTTGCGCGACCAAGTGGACGGCTAGCGCCGCTGTACAACTCCGAGAAGACGTCGAGCGTCCACGTGAGCTGGAGCGGTCGGTTGGTGCCGGTTCATCGCCCCACCGGCCCGGTCTGATCTCCACGACGACGGATCAGAACTTCGGTCCGGTCCTCCCCGGTGGCCCCCGCCACCCGAAGGTGACGGGGGCGCAGAGCGTCGCTCTCGACGCGCCGGGCCGGATCGAGAACGCCACCACAGCTGGGGAGCGATGGTGGCGTCCCCCGAACCGGTGATCGGGGACGAGCCCGAGAGGAGACCAATCAGGTCCAGCCCCGACTGGGGACGATTGTTATCAGGAGTCGCCAACTGCCGCTCGACGACTTGGGGTCCGAGCAGCTCCTGGTATCGGCGCTTCAGAGAGGTCTGCGCAACGTCCTCGGCTGGACGCCCCGCATCCGGACGACTGCGATGCATCTCGTCCTCGACGGCCGCGCCGGCTCACCAGTCCTGGTCGGCGATGAGGAGCGGGGCCAGGGGCTCGAGGCCGGCGATGAGCTCGTCCCGTTCCGCCGGCGTGAGGTGCTCGTACGGCGTCTCGGCGAGGGCATCCGTGCGGGACTCCACACGGCGGCGGGCCGCACGTCCCCCGTCGCTGAGCCAGCCGTCGTCACCGATGAGGCCTCGCTCTCGGAGGCCGTCGACCACCGTTGCGATCTGCGCTCCCGGGAGGTGGTGGATGCGGCCGAAGCGCTCGGGAGGCGTGTCGTTGTCGAGAGCGAACAGCGCGTGAGCCTCGAGGCCGCCGATGCCCTCGACCACCAGAGCAGCGATGTGCCCGTCGCCCCGGTGCTCCCGCAGCAACGACGCGGCGTGGAAGCACCGTTCGACCACATCGTCGGGGATCGAGAGCGTCCGCAGGGCGGCGTACATGGGTCGGCCTTCGTGGGGAGCGCTCGTCGCCGCCGCGAGCAGCAGGTCGGTGGTCCGTTCGAAGGTCGGCCCCTCAGCGAGCGAACCCAGGATCCGTCGCAGCGCAGCGGCGCAGCCCGAGCGCCGGGCCGCGATCGCGGCCTCGGGCGTCGTCGTCTCCCACACCTTCGGGATGTGCCGAGCGACCTCGCCCGGGGCGAAGTTGTAGAAGAGCGCGTCGACCACCTCGGCCGGGACCGAGCCCAGCGGGGCCGCCCGCCCGGCGAAGTAGGTGTCCCAGAAGTCCGTGAACCCGAGGTCGAACATCGCCTCGTTCGGGTCTTCGGCCGAGTACGGGATCGCACCGATCGGCTCGACCAATTCGAACATCCGCCGACCCAACGAGCTCATCGGTCCTCCTCCCGCTCCGCACCGAGCGTGACGTCGCACTCGACTCTCCGACGGCCCGACTCCGCCGAACCTATCGGTCACGGTGCGAGCGGCATCGGCGAACCCGCACGACCGCAGTCAGCCAGCGCTCACAACGACGAGCCGCGCGGGGAGGCGGACGAGCCGGGGCTCGTCCGCCTCGCGCCCGTGCGCGCCGCTGCTCGCGAATCGATCGCCGAGGTGCGTCAGGCCGGCAGTCGGATCACCGCGCCGTCCGTCGGCGACACGCTGTTGATCGAGACGTAGGCGGACCCGCCGCCGACCGCGACGCCGCCCGGTGCGGGCAGCTCCGTCACGGTGCGGGCCCCGGTGCGCGCCGAGATCTTCACGAGGGCGCCCGGCGAGTTGAACGGCTCGCCGGTGAACAGCTCCGTCGCGTAGACGTCGCCGTTCTTCGCGACCGCGACGCCCGTGACCGACGACAGCCCGTCGTAGACCTTGAGCACCTTGCCGTCGGGGCGCAGGACGGTCACCTTGGCGAGACCCGGCTCGAGGCTCGAAAGCTGGCCGACGTAGAGGTTGCCGTCATGCTCAGCGATCGACGTGGGGACGCCGTCGTAGCCGTCGTTCGCACGGACCTCGAAGGCCTTGACGATCGAGATGTTCCCGTGGTTCGACACCCGCAGCAGCGTGTTGGCCGCAGCGTCGGCGACATAGGTGCCGTGTCGGGTGGCCAGGATGCCGTACGGGTCCGTCTCGGGCAGGTTGCCCGGGAGCAGGTGCGACAGCGAGAACGACGCGATGTCGGCGACGGGCTGCGGCCCCCACGGCGTGAACCGGAGCACCTGGCCGTTCTGACGTGCCAGCTTCGGCGGCAAGTCGGCCGGCACGGCCGTCATGATCCCCGACAGCGAACCCCACGGCCCGAACGTGACGGCATCGACGCCGGTCGCCGCGCTGCCGTCGGGTGCTGCCACCGACAGGAGCCCCTTGACGACCCGGGTGGCGACCGGTCGGTGGGTCCAGGCGCCGAAGATGGCGGTCACCGATCCGGTGTCACCGACGCAGGCGGGGCCCTCGGGACCCTCACCGCACGGGATGGAGGTGTCGGAAGCCCCGACCTGCCCGGTACCGGCCTCGGCGACAGCAAGCGTGCCGAACGGACCGACCGCGATCTGGCGCGGGTTGTGGAGGTTCGATGCCACCGTCACCGGACCTGGCGGTGGGTGCGGTGACCCGGTCGCACCGGCGACCCCTGGCGACGCAACCGCCACGACGGCGAGCGCGACGAGACCGATCAACAACCTTCTGGTGCGCATGGGCACCTCCTCCATCGAGCGGCCGTCGGGTTCCGACGGGCCGATGCTTCCGAGGTCGGTCTAGTACGGGGCGCCCGGGAGGTCGACGGTGATGCATCCCTCACCCCGGCAGGCGGATCGCCGAGCGGCGACCGGAGAGACCTTCCCCGGCGAAGCCAGCGGTGTTCGGTCGCGCGGCGCCGGTGGGCAGGCGAACCCGTCGTCGACGCAGATGTCGAGATGGGAGCCGGCCGCCATGCGGCTCCCCGGCATGGCAGGCCGACGGGCGAGAGGGTGTCAGCCGGTCGGCTCGCGGTGCATCCACTGGACGAGGTCGTCGCTTGCCAGCAGCCGCACGCGTGTGTCGTACCGGGCCAGGTCGGCGTCGTCGAGGAGGTGGCGCCACTGGCCGCTCGTGCCGCGACTGAAGAACGCGGTCGGGTCGATCCAGTGGTCCGGACCACCGGCGGGGACGATCGTGTCAGCCCTGCTGCGCATCGACTCGAACGTCGCCGACTGGACCAGGTGGGGCCACCGGTGCTCGTCGACGTCGAGGCCGAGGCGTGCGGCCAGCCGGCGCATCTGCCCCTCGAGATCGGCCTGCAGCTCGTCGTAGTGCACGAACACGACGTCGAGATCACCGCCGGCGTCCCAGAACGTCTGCAGGTGCTCAGCGGTGCGGCGCAGCGACGATCCGATCTCGGTCGACGGCGTCTCGTCGTCGACCCACCGCCAGAAGCGGGCCCGCTCGTCATCAGGGCGCAGCTGCCGTGGCGGCAACGGTCCGAGCTCGATGCCGTCGATCGCCGCCGCCTGCTCACGGGCGATGACGAACGCATCGAAGTCCATGTTGTCGATGTGGCGGTCCATCGACAGGGCGACATCGCGGGGGTCACGCCCGACGCAGATGTACGTGACCGTCGGATCGATGGGTATGCCGTCGAGCGGTGTGTGGGTCTTGATGAATCGGCGATGCGTCTGGGCCTCGAGGTCTGCGAACACCTCCGTGCGGGAGCGCGACACCATGTCGATCCACGGTGAGAGCGTGTCCAGCGGCAACGAGAGGTCGGGTTCCTGCAGGATCAGCAACGCGCAGATCATCTGCATCCACGTGGTCCCGCACTTCGGCGGCGTGCTGATGATGATGTCGCCGGGGCGGAGCACGAAGCCCTCCCAGCGGTCGCTGTCGTAGACCGTTGCCCGGTAGCGGCGCACGAACCGTCATTGTCGCAGCGGCGTCGATCCCGTGACGCCCGAATCTCGACGCTCACCTGTCGCACACTGCGACGACCATGCCGCCGGCGGTCGGCGACGAGCGTGATCGTCGGGTTCGAGGGATCGCCGACCTCCGGAGTGGGCGTGGAGGGCCTCGAACCCCCGACTCCCTGCTTGTAAGGCAGGTGCTCTGACCAGCTGAGCTACACGCCCGGAGCGGACGAGCGTATCGGTGGGTGTGGGGCGGAGCCGAGGCCGTTCGCTTCGGTGGCGCACGGCGGTCCCGCACCGCTGCAGAGGTTCATCAACCAGGTGGTTGACGTTCGCGCGTCATGGGCGTACGGTGATCATCAACCAATGAGTTGACGATCACCGGAGGAACGACGTGCCAGCTGATCCCCTCTCCCGGGTGTTCTCCGCACTGGCGGACCCGACGCGGAGGGACCTCGTGGCCCGCCTGTCCGACGGCGATGCGACGGTCCACGAGCTCGCCGCCCCGTACGACATCAGCGTGCAGGCGGTGTCCAAGCACCTCCGGGTGCTCGAGGACGCAGGGCTCGTCAGCCGCCCGGGCGACGCGACCCGTCGGCCCGTCCACCTCGAAGCGGAGGTGTTCGATCTCATGACCAAGTGGATCGAGCGATACCGACGACAGGCCGAGGAGCGGTACCGGCGACTCGACGACGTGCTGGCCGACATGCCCGACGACGTCGACCCGATGCCGCCCACCGGCCGGCGCACACGAACGAACCAAGGAGGAACACCATGACCACCACCACCCACGACACCGAGATCACCGTCCTGACCGAGATCCCGGCCGTCCGCATCGTCCGCGAGTTCGATGCGCCGCCCGAGAAGGTCTTCCGGGCGCACACCGATCCCGACCTCATCGTGCAGTGGCTCGGGCCGCGCGACCTGGAGATGGACATCGACCACTTCGACTGCACGACCGGCGGCTCGTACCGCTACATCCACCGCCGGGGCGACGAGGAGTACGGGTTCTTCGGCTCGTTCCACGTCGTGCGCCCGGCCACCGAGATCGTCCAGACCTTCACCTTCGAGGGCGTGCCCGACCAGGTGGCGCTGGAGCGCCTGACCCTCGAGGACCTCGGCGACGGCCGCACCCGGCTCACCGCGGTCTCGCTGGTCGACAGCTTCGAGGCCCGCGACGCGTTCGTCGCCTCCGGCATGGAGACCGGCGTCGTGCAGGGCTACGAGCGCCTCGACGAGCTGCTCGCCAAGGGCTGACCGGCCAGCCAGGTCCCTCCTCGTGCGTTCCTGCGTGGGTCGTCGTCGCCGTGCGACGGCGGCTCACGCAAGAACGACGGGTGGGTCCCTCGCCCACCGTCGGGGCCGCGAGGTCAGCCGACCCAGGGACCGACCCCGCCGATGCGATCCACCGAGATGCGGCAGACGATGCCCGGCGGCGGCTCGTCCATCGGAGGGAACTTCACACCGGGGCCGAGGTAGACCTCGGCGAGCCGCTGCAGCAGCTCCGGCGCCCCGCCCTCGACGAGGCGAGCGGTGCCGTGGACCACGAGGTACTCGTCGAGCCCGTGGTCGTCGCGCGTGCCCGCCTCGAGCGAGACCACGACCCGCGGGTCCCGCCGGATGTTCTTCAGCTTCTGCTGGGTCGGGCTGAGATGTCCGGTGACCAGGTCGTCGCCGTCGACGCCCACCCAGACGATGGCCACCTGGGGTGAGCCGTCCGGGTTCAGGGTGACCAGGTGGGCGAGGTGGCCCTGCTCGATGAGGGCCCGGGCCGGTTCCGGCAGCGTCGTCATCGCACCATCCTCTCCCCTGCCGGCTCGACGTGCCACGGCTCGACGCGCAGCGGGCACGACGGCATCGGCGACCCCGCGCCGACGAGCGGGCTCCTACGATCCCGACATGCTCTCAGGGATCGCCGACAAGGTCGCCGTCGTCACGGGGGCCGCTCGGCCTCGCTCCATCGGGCGGGCCACCGCACAACGCCTCGCGGCCGAGGGCGCCAAGGTGGCGTGCCTCGACATCGCCCGGCCGTACGAGGACTTCCCCGACTACGCCGTCGCCTCGTCCGACGACCTCGACCAGATCGTCGAAGAGCTGCGGGCCGGCGGCACCGAGGCGATCGCCGTCCGGGCCGACGTCAGCGACGAGGACCAGGTCCGCGCCGCCGTCGAGCAGGTCTCCGCGGAGCTCGGGCCCGCCGAGCTCGTCGCCAACGTCGCCGGCGGCTCGGGCGCCGGCATGGGCGCCGCCCCGCTGATCGCCGTGACCAAGCCCGAGTTCGAGCGCGTCCTGCAGGTGAACCTCGTCGGCACGTGGCTCGTGTCCCGGGCGTGCGCCGAGGTGATGATCGAGCACGGGTCCGGCGGACGGATCGTCAACACCTCGTCGCAGGCGGGCAAGGTCGGCTGGCCGATGATCGGCGCCTACTCGGCGGCGAAGGCCGGCGTCATCGGACTGACCCAAGTGATGGCGAAGGAGTGGGCGACCTCCGGCATCCTCGTCAACGCCGTGTGCCCCGGGACCGTCGACACCGACCTTCTGAACCCCGACAACCTGTTCGTCGACCTCATGGAGTCCGCGCAGCCCGGCGGCTTCAGCGGGTGGGTCGACCGCGAGATCCCGGTCGGTCGCCTCCAGCGGGCCGACGAGGTGGCGTCGGTGATCGCCTTCCTGATGTCGGACGACGCGTCCTACGTCACCGGCGAGGCCGTCAACGTGTCGGGCGGCCAGACGATGGCCTGAGGCCCGAGCCCGACAGGTCGATCCGACCGTCGCGGGACAACGCCACGAGCGCCGTCGCCGTCTCGGGCTGGAGCTCGGGCAGCTCGTGCGGCTGGAACCAGCCGGTCGCGACGATCTCGGGTGAGCTGGGCCGCACGTCGTCGAGCGGCGCGTCGATGGCCGGACGGGCGAGGAACACGACGTCGACCCGACGCGGCAGCGGCTCCACCACGACCGACGGCTCGCCGATCAGCTCGACGGGCAGGTTGACCTCCTCCATCGTCTCGCGAGCGGCGGCGACGTCGATCGGCTCACGGCGCTTGGCCAGGCCGCCCGGCGTGCCCCACCGAGAGACGTAGGAGTGCCGGACGAGGAGGATCGCGCCGTCCCGGCGCTGCACGATGCAGATGGCGCCGACCGTGTACTTCGGCGTGCCGGCCCGGACGAGCCAGCGCCGGACGCGGCGCGGCAGCAACCGGAACACGCGCAGCAGCACCCTCTGGACCGCATCGACCACGGAGCCACGATACGGCGCCCGGGGTCGGTTCCCCCCCTCGCGTCCTCGGGGTCACCTCACACCCGCTTCGGGGTCGACACGACCCGGGGCCGGTGCGCTCGGGCAGCGTGATCTCAGCCGTCGAGGGAGCGGCGGCCTTCGAGCAGCTCGTCGAACAGGGCGGGCGTCGCGGCCGACACCGGCGTGCGGCGCACGCCGTGGCCGATCTCGTCGAGGGGCCGGCCGTGCAGGTCACCGACCCGACCCCCGGCCTCGGTGATGAGCAGCGAGCCACCGAGGAAGTCCCACGGCCCGAGGGCGTCGTGCGCGCAGTCGACGGTGCCGTCGACCGAGCCGTCGGCCACCGAGCAGAGGTCGAGCGCCGTCGCCCCGAGCGCCCGGTACTGGCGCCACCCGAGGTGCCGGCCCGGGTAGCCGTTGAGCACGACGAGTGCCTTCTCGCTCCGGTCGACCCCCGAGACCCGCGCCGCCCGGCCGTCCCGGGTGGCACCACCGCCGCGCACCGCCCGGTAGCGGGTGCCGGTGGCCAGGTTCACGACCAGGGCGACGAGCGGCCCCTCCTCGTCGACGGCGCACAGGCTGGTCGCGTACCAGGGCAGGCCCCGGCTGGCGTTGGTCGAGCCGTCCACCGGGTCCACCGCCACGATCAGGCCGTTGCCCCGGTCCTCGAGCCCCGACTCCTCGCTCAGGACGCCGACGCCGTCGGCCCGCAGCACGTCGAGCGCGGCGGCGTCGGCCACGAGGTCGATCCGGTACTGGCCGGGCCGTTCGCCCCGGTCGCGCCACGACGCGTCCGACGTCTCGACATCGGTGCGATCTGCCACCAGCGCGGCGGCCACGGCATCGGCGGTCCGCTCGAGCAGGTCCTGCAACCACACCGTGGAACGCTCCGTCTGGGCCCCTGAGATCACCCCGCCGAGGGTACCGGTCCCCCCCGCAACGTGGTTTCTCCCGGCCCCGATCGGCTGGCAATCTGGTGGTGATGGCAGTCATCGACGTCGCCGGTTTCGTGGCGGACCTCAAGAACCACGCAGCCGACCACGGGTTCCACATCCACGACGAGCGCCACTTCGTCGAGACCTACTCCATGCGCCAGGCGTGGGAGGTCGACCTGCACCCCGAGGAGGCGTGCGGCGGGCCCGTCGAGTTCCACCTCGCGGTCGAGGTCGACCCCCGCTCGGTGCTGGCGTTCGAGGACCAGGTCCTGGAGCTCCCCGAGGGCGAGGAACCCGAGGACGTGCACCACCTTCCGATGACCTTCACCTGGTCGCTGCCGCCGCTCCCCCACTGCCCCGACCTGCTGCTGCTCGCCACCGAGCTGGCCGGGATCGGCGGTCCCGACCTGCCGCTCGAGGTCTCGGCGGTCGACTCCTTCCAGAGCGTGACCGACCCGTCCGAGCGCACCTTGACGGTCGTCGCCCGGGTGCCGGTCAGCCTCAGCCAGGTGTACATGGGCGAGGAGATGCTGTGCGACGCGCTCGAGCGGTGCCTCGAGGTCAGCCGCTTCCTGCTCGACGGCGCGCCGTCCTGGCTCGACGGCGAGCCCTGACCGGGCCGCCGCACACCTTCACCACACCGGACCCGGGGGGACCACCGTGAACGACCTGCTCGACGCCACGCGCCGACTGACGCCGCTGATCGAGGCGGCAGCCGACCGCTCCGAGGAGCTCGGCACGATGCCCGACGACGTGGTCGACGCCCTGGCCGAGGCCGGCCTGTTCTGGGTGCTGGTGCCGAAGGAGCTGGGCGGCCTCGAGGTCGACGTCCGCACCGCCATCTCGGTGTTCGACGAACTGGCCTACGCCGATGGGTCGACCGGCTGGTCGTTGATGGCGAACGCCACGTCGTCGGCCTTCGCCTCGGTGTACCTCCCCGACGAGACCGCCCTCCCGATGTTCCTCGACGGCGCCGACCGCCCGTCGCCCGAACACCCCCGGCGTCTGCCGATCCACGGTGGGATGTTCGGCCCCGTCGGCGAGGCCGTGCCCCGCGACAGCGCGCTGGAGTTCAGCGGCCGCTACTCGTTCGGCAGCGGGACAGGGCACGCCGACTGGATCGCAGCGGGCGGCATGCTCATGGTCGACGGCGAGCCGGGCCTCGACGAGCTGGGCCTGCCCGACATGCGCGTCGCCTTCATCCCGAGGGACCAGGTCGAGTTCACCGGCAACTGGAACGTGCTCGGCCTCGCCGGCACCGGCAGCTACGACTACACGGTCGACGGCGTGCTCGTCCCGGAGGACCGGACCTTCCGTCTGCTCACGTGCGTGCCGCTCCGCGGCGGTGACGTGTTCCGCATCGGCCTGTTCGCCCTGACCGCGCTCGGCCACGCCGGGTTCGCCACGGGTGTCGGTCGCCGGGCCATCGACGAGATCGTGAAGGTCGCGCAGGACAAGGCCCGGCTGGGCGCGGATCCGATCGCGTCGCAGCAGCTGTTCCAGCACGACCTGGCGCTGCACGATGGCGCAATGCGGGCCGCCCGCTCGTTCGTGTTCGAGGCGTTCGAGGAGCTCGAGGCGGCCGTGGCCGACGGCGGCGACCCCACCAACCTCCAGGTGCAGCGCACCCGCCAGGCCACGACGTACGCCACCCGCGTGGCCGCCGACGCGTGCCGCTTCGCCTACACCTGGGCCGGCTCCTCGGGTCTCCGCCAGCCCAGCGTCGTCGGCCGCTGCTTCCGAGACATCTCGGCCGGCACGCAGCACCTCTTCGTCGACAACAACACCCTCACCGGGTACGCGCAGGCGCTGCTGCAGGGTTGAGGAGGCCGGGCGTGCCCGTCGTCTCGACCCCTGACCCTCCCGTTCGGGAGGGACGGTCGGGGCTCAGAGGTAGTCGAGCGTCATCAGGTTCCGGAAGCAGAACCAACCCGGCACCGCAGGGATGAACGTGGCGGTCACCTGGTACGCGAGCGACGCCGCCACCGCGACCTCCTGGCTGGCGCCCACCGCGGTCAGCAGACCGGCCACACCCACCGAGCTGACCGCCGTCGCACCGCCCGGCACCGGGACGGCGAAGGCCAACGTGGACACGCCGGTGTTGATCAGCACGATCGTCCAGAAGTTGACCGGTGGGCCGAAGGCGGCGACGCAGCAGTAGAGGACGAACGCGTACATGAGGGCGTTGCACGCCCAGCCCAGCACCAGCTGGCTGATCTGTCGGGGCGAGCGGAGCGCCGAGGACACGATCGCCCACGCGTTCTGCACCGGCGCCAGCACCCGCTTGCGGATGCCCGGGATGCCGAAGACGATCGCGCACACGACGCCGATCACCGCCGCCGCGATCAGGAGCAGCGTGAGGAGCTGGCTCGCGGACACCGACTCGGTCGACACCTTGGACGGCGACAGCAGGATGGCGAGCAAGCAGACCGAGCTGGTCACGACGACGTTCGCCACGCCCGACACGACGCCGCCGGCCGCCACCGCTCCGGCGAGGTCGACGCCCTGCTTCTGCAGGTAGCGCACCTGCGACGCCAGGCCGCCGACGGTCGGCACCGCCAGGTTGGCGAACGACAGCGACAGCTGCAGCTCCGTCGTGCGCAGGAGCGGGATGCGGATCGGGACGCTTCCCATGAGAGCGATCGCGGTCGAGAAGTTCGTGAGCAGCGAGACCGTGATGGCGAGGCTGATCCAGGACCAGTCGGCCTGGGACATCGTGTCCCACAGCTCCTGCGGATCGCCCACCTGGCTGAGCAGCGCGGCGACGCCGAGGAACGTGCCGATGACCATGGCCAGCGTCGCGCCGGAGATCCGGTGCAGCTCGGTGAGGTGCGGCGGTTCGACGTCGACCGCCGCCGCGGCGGACGACCGCAGCGCGGCGATCCCGTCGGACTGCGCCTTGCGCTCGGCCCGCCCGTGGGGCCGCATCGACGACGGCAGCACCGACGTCTGCAGGACGGGCAGCACCTCCTGCAGCCGGTCGTGGCCGAGGCCGAAGGCAGCCGCGGCGACGGCCCGGTCCGGGCCGACGACCTCGCCGCTCGCGACGAGGAAGGTGGCGACGTCGTGGAGCCGGTAGTCGTGGCGGTCGCCGGTGACGGCCTCGCTGAAGGACGTGAAGCCGACCTCGCCGTCGTCGGCCAGGATCACGTGGTCGAGCGTGAGGTCGAGGTGCGCGATCCCGGCCTCGTGCAGCCGGGTGAGGGAGCGCCATGCTCGCTCGAGCAACGCCTCGGTCAGGTCGTCGGGCGACAGCTCGGAGAACGGCGTCCCGGCGAACGGTCGGTCGACCAGCACCGCCGCACCCGGTCCCGCCGTGCCGGTCGTGACCACCTCGGGGACCCGCACGCCCTCGCTGCCGGCGAGCAGCATCGTGTACGCCTGGTGCTCGACCGCCTCGATCCTGGTCAGGTGGAGACGTCCCGGCGGCGACTTGTAGACGATCGAACGCCAGGCCCGGCCGAGCACCTGGGCGTCGGCCTCGTCGCGACCGAGCACCCGGATGTGCAGCATCCCCCGCCCGTCGACGGCGTACATCAACGTGGCGTCGTCGGGTTGGTGCTGGGCCAGTCCGAGCCCCTCGGCGCCGACGCCGAGCTCGCGGAGCGTCTCGCGCATCTGCGGCAGGGTCGGGCGGCCGCCCGGCGAGCCGAACGCCAGGTGAACGATGGCGCCGCACCCCCACCCGAGGACCGCGCCGGCGACGACGGCGTTCGGAAGGGCCACGCCCAGGTACATGGCCGACAGCGCCATGATCGTGGCGAAGAGCTGGCCGGTCCGGCGGGTGGGTCGGGCGACGTACGGCGCTGCGGCGGCGACGACGCCGACGATCACCGCCAGCCGGGTGGCGGGGAAGGACGGGCTCGACGACCCGAGCCGCACCGTGGCCTGCAGCGCCTCCGTCGTCGAGTCACCGGACACGAACGCGCCGATGAGCCGTGACAGGAGCGCGGCGAGGATGCCGGCGAGCGCCAGGTCTCGGGCGAGCCGCCACCGGCGACCGATCAGCGCCGCGACGAGCACGAGCCCGAGGCCCCACAGCGTCCCGAGCCCGTACGCCAGGCGGAACAGGTCGTCGAGCGAGTCGGGCAGCTGGTTGAAGAACTCGAACAGCGACCGCTGTGCGTCGCTGATCTGGTCGGCCCGGGCGGCGAGGACCGCCACGACCGCCGTCGCGACGATGACCCGGATCCAGTCGCTCGTGCGCCGCCGGAACGGGTGCTCGTCGGCCGGGCCGAACGTGTGGACCCGCCAGCGGGTCAGTTGCGCGTCCACCTGGTCGTCCAGGTCGCCGACCACGTCGAGAGGCACATCGGCAGGCTACGGGAGCGTCACCCGCGGACCGCGGAACGTCAGGCCGGCGAAATGGCGCCGATGGCGGCGTCGACCAGTGCCCGGGCGTGGAGGACGGTGCTGTCGAGCACCGGCACGTCGAGCTCGCCGTCGCGCAGCACGGCGCCCTGCTCGGTGCAGGCGAGCACCACCGCCCCGGCACCGGCGTCGACCAGCCCCGCCCCGATCCGACGGAACTCCGCGACAGCCGACTCGGTCACGACGTCGTGGATCAGCTCGTCGAACGTGACCCGCTGGACGATCGCCCGGTCGTCGGCGTCGGGGACGACGAGCTCGATGCCCGCCGCCGCGAGCCGCGGCGGGTAGAGGTCCGGCGACTCCATCGTGTAAGCGGTTCCGAGCAGCCCGAGCGTCGTGACATCGAGCGCAGCGCAGGCGTCGCGCACCACCTCGACGATGTGCACGAGCTCGGCGTCACCGAGCGCCGCCGCCACGGCGTCGGCGACGAGGTGCATGGTGTTGGCGCCGATGCCGATGACCTCGGCACCGGCCCGCACGAGCGCGGCGGCGCCCTCGGCCAGGAGCTCGCCGGCGAGCTCCCACTCACCGGCCCGCTGGTGGGCGGTGATCACGTCGAAGTCCATCTGCCAGACGACCATCGGCGCGCAGTGGTCGCCGCCGAGCCGCTCCGCCACGTCCCGGTTCATGAGGTCGTAGTAGTGGCCGGTCGACACCCAGCTCATCCCGCCGAGCAGCCCGATCGTTCTCATGGGCGGGACGGTAGACGGCGACTCGGGCGCAGCCCGCGGACCGGCTGGCTACGTTCGCGCGTGGTGACCGAGGAGACCCGCCGCAGCTTCTGCCGGATCTGCGCGCCGTGCTGCGGCGTGCTCGTCACCGTCGACGGCGACCGGGTGACGGCAGTCCGAGGCGATCCCGACCACCCGGTCTCGCGCGGCTACGTCTGCCCGAAGGGCCGCGCCCTCGGTGAGCTGCACCACGACGCCCGCCGACTCGACGTCCCGATGCTGCGCAGCGGCTCGGAGCTGCAGGCCACGTCCTGGGACGCTGCGCTCGACGACCTGGCCGCACGGATCCGCCGCGCCGTCGACGAACACGGGCCCGACGCCGTGGCGGTGTACGTCGGCACGCCCTCGATCAAGGAGACGGCGGCGGCGCCGGTGCTGCACTCGTTGTGCCGCCGCCTGGGCACCCGGAGCCGGTACAGCTCGATCACGGTCGACATCGCGGCACGGATGACGGTCACGACGCTCGTGCTGGCGGCGCGCATGGTCCCGGTGGTCGACATCGAGGACGCACGCCTCCTGCTGGTCCTCGGCACCAACCCCGTCGTGTCGCACGGCCACTACGACGGTCTCTCCGACCCGGTCGAGCGCCTCCGCGAGATCGGCCGCCGGGGCGAGGTCTGGGTGGTCGACCCCAGACGCACCGAGACGGCCCACCACGCCACCCGCCACGTCCCCATCCGCCCGGGCACCGACCACGCCCTGCTCGCCCACCTCGTGCGGTCCGCGCTCGACCGGGGCGTGCCCGCCTCCGTCCTCGATCGCCTGCACGGGACCGATGCGCTGCTCGAGGCGGTCGCACCGTGGGACCGGACCCGTGCGGCGGCGTGGACCGGCATCGACGAGGCCACGATCGCGGAGCTCGACGCGGCGATCGCCGCCACCGGTCGCCTCGCCGTGCTCACCGGAACCGGGGTGGACATGGCGGGGTCCGGCAACCTCTCCGAGTGGCTGGCCTGGTGCCTCCTCCTCCTTACCGACTCGGTCGACCGACCCGGCGGCATGTGGTGCAACCCGACCCTGACGTACGAGCGTGACCGAGCCGGCGGGATCCGGGCGGAGCCCATCGACGACGGCGGTCCGGGGCCGGCCAGCCGACCGGACCTGCCGAGGTTCTTCGCCGAGCACCCGTGCGCGGCCCTCGTCGACGAGATCGAGGCGGGGACGATCAAGGTGCTCGTCTCCTTCGGCGGGAACCCCCTCGTCGCCATCGCACAGCCCGAGCGCCTCCGCGCCGCGATCGCAGGTCTGGACGCGTTCGCCGTCATCGGCACGCTCGCCGACGACCAGGCCGACCTCGCGAGCCACCTCCTGCCGTGCACGGGGATGCTGGAGCGGCCCGACGCCCTGCTCGGCTCGCAGAGCGCGCAGCTCGCGGTCTACGGCCAGTACACCGAGGCGGTCGTGCCGCCGGTCGCGGAACGCCGGGCGGCGTGGTGGATCCTCGCCGAGCTCGGCCGCCACCTCGGGGTCGACGCCATGCCGCGCGGTCTCGACCTCGACACCGCGACCGACGACGACCTCCTCGCCGTGGTCGCCCGCGGTCCTGACGCGCTCGAGCGGCTGCGACAGGCGGACGGGCCGGTGGTCGCCGGCGGGACCGCCACGGGATGGTTCCTGGACTCGCTCCCCGCCGGCTACCCCGACCTGGCCCCGCCGGCGCTGGTCGCGGCGCTCCTCGACCTGCGGTCCGTGCCCGCTCCTGAACCCGGTCTCCGCCTGATCCCCCGCCGGCTGCTCCGCCGGTTCAACTCGGTGGCGAGCCCGACCGGCCGCCAGGACGAGCAGGAGGTCGTGCTGCACCCCGAAGTCGCCGGGGCGGCGGGCATCTCCGCCGGAGGACGGGTCTCCGTCCGCAGCGCCAACGGATCCGTCGTGGGCGTCGCGACCGTGACCGATGGGATCCACCCCGAGGCCGTCGCGCTGTCGCACGGCTTCACCGACGTCGAGGTGGGCCGCCTGACCAGCACCGTCGATGCCGACGCCCTCACCGGCCAGACCATCCAGACGGGGATCCCGATCTCGGTGGAGCGGGCACCCGGCCCGGGCTGACGCCCGACGACCGACGCGCTCGCCCGGCCCTCGGAACGGGCCGAGGGCGAGGACGACGCTCGAGGCGTCAGTCCCGGTCGCGGTCGGTGTCGCGGATCAGTCGCACGGTGCCGAAGCAGGACTGATGGCAACGACGTCCGTCGACGTCGGTCACGAGCGGCCTGCCGTCATCGTGGATGGGCCGTCCGCAGCGGACGCAGATCGTCTCGGCCATGCCTCCCAGTCAACCGGCGCGCCCGCCGCCTTCCACCTGCGACGGCGCAACTCCCGCAGACGGGTGACGGCTCCGACCTCCTCGGCCCGAGCACTCGACGCCCATGCCCCGAGAGCCCTTCGGGTCATCTCGTCCGGACCCCGGACGCGACGGAGGAGGGACCGCGACCCGGCCCCTCCTCCATCGACGTTCGGTCTCAGCTGCGTCGGTCAGTTGCCGTCGCAGGGGCCACCGATCGACGTGGTGTACGGCGTGCCGACGAAGGTCGGGCTGGCCCCGCCGGTCACACGCAGACCGTTGGCCCGATCGGTCGGGGCCGTGCCGTCACCCCAGTAGTTGCAGGTGACGTCGGCGTCGGAGGTGGTCACCACCGGGGTGTTGGCGCCCCAGCTCGACACCCGGTAGACGCCCCAGCCGGTGCCGTTGATGAACACGTTGCCGGTGATCTTGAGGTTCTCGAGCTTCCCGCCGTTGGTGACCCAGCCGCCCGATCCCTCGGCCGTGCCGTTGGTGCACTGGCCGCCGTCGGGATCGACGGTGACCCAGACGCCGGCGCTCGAGTTCGCATCGAACGTGTTGCCGGTGATCGTGTTGTTGCTCTGGTCCCACTTCTTGCACTGGTCGAGGTAGATCCCGGTGCTGAGGCCCTTGAAGGTGTTGCCGGAGATCGTGTTGCCACCGTTGGTGATCGTCATGCCGGCGGGCCCGGAGGCGTGGCCGGTCGAGTCGATCGTGTTGCCGGTGACGGTCACGCCGGCCAGGCTCGTGCCGGTCGCGCCGCTCAGCGCGATGGCTCGCGAGGTGGTGCCGGTGAAGGTGCTGTTCGTGACGCTGGCGGCCGTGGTCGGCACGCCGGTGAAGAGCGCCTGCGTGATGTTCAGCGGACGCCGGAAGTTCTGCACCAGGTTGCGGTCGAACGAGAACCCGCCGACCTGGACCTGGAGGGCGTAGTCCACGTTCGTCGTGCAGGTGAAGCTGCAGCCCGGGGCGAAGGTGCCACCGGTGAAGACCGTGTTGCGGACGATCTCGCTCGGACCGCCGTACAGCGACACGAGCGGGGCCGGGGTGCTGGTCCCACCGGCGACCAGGAGGGCCTGGTCGCCCTGCGGGTCGATCTTCATGCCGTCGATGGTCACGCTGAGCTGCGCCGGCGTCATGTTGCCGCCGCTCGTGTAGTTGCCGTTGCCGGTGGAGCCGTTGAGCGCGACATGCGTCGCGTCGACCGCCGTCACCGTCCAGGTGCCGTTCGCCGCCGTGTTGCCGAGCGCACCGGCGATGTTGATCACGCTGCCGGTCAGCAGACCGTGGGGGCCGGTCGTGGCCACGACGATCGGGCTGGCGTTGGTCGCGCCGTTGAGGATCGTGCCGCTCGGGCTGCCGTAGTGACCGCCGCCGGTGTAGGCGCCGTTGGCCACCGAGGTGTTGAGCAGCAGGTGCGTCGCGTCGACCGTGGTCGTGGACCAGGTGCCGTTCGCCGCGGTGTTGCCGCGGACGTCCTGCACCTGGATCCGCGGGTTGGTCAGACCGGACGGCGTGGCCGTCTCGATGATGATCGGCGCCGAGGTGTAGGTGCCGCCGCCGGTGTAGTCACCGGTGGCCGCCGTGGTGGTCTGGAGGTGCGTCGGGTCGAGCACCGTGACCGCCTTGGCGCCGTTGGCCGCCGTGTTGCCGGTGACGCCGGCGAACGTGGCCGTGGCGCCGTTCGGGATGTTGTGCGCCGCCGACGTGGTGATCGTCGTGTAGCGGGACACCACGTTGCCGAGTGCGATCGTCGCGCTGGTCGTGTTGACGCCGATCGTGAAGTGGGTGGCGTCGACCACCGTGGCCGTGCGGTTGCCCGACAGCGTGGCGCCGCCACCGATCGTGATCGCCTGGCCGGTCACGAACTTGTGCGGCGTGGCGGTCTCGTAGGTGGCGACGATGTTGTAGTAGCCGCCACCGCTCGTGTACGTGTTGTTGCCGACGACGCCGTTCACCTGGAGGCGGTTGGCGTCGAGGACGGTCAGCGAGCGGTTGGTGCCGTTGGCGGCGGTGTTGCCGCCGAGCGACGCGATCGTGACGCCGGTGATCGTGCTGCCGACGGTGAGGCCGTGCGGCACCGTCGTGCTGAGCACGACCGGACCGCCGTACCAGCGGCCACCGCTCGTGTAGTTGGCGTTGCCGGTGGTGCCGTCGAGCGAGAAGTGGGTCGAGTCGATGACCGTCACCGTCTTCACGCCGTTGGCGTTCGTGTTGCCACCGACGCTCGCGAGGGTGATCGACGAACCGGTGGTGAGGTTGTGTGCCGCCGACGTGGTGACCACGATCGGGCTCACGCCGACGCCGGTGACGCCGCTGATCGCGCCGGCACCGGTGGCGCCGTTGATCGCACCCGCACCGGTGATGCCGCTGATGGCGGTGGTCGAGGTGCCGGACACGTCGGCGACCGAACCGGAGTAGCTGGTGTTCGAGGCGCCGACGATCGAACCGACGAACGCGTTGCCGACGCCCTTGATGACCGACTCGGGCCCACGGGCTGCGGTGCCGGCGACGCCGGCGTTGGCGCCGACGATCTTCACGTCCTTGGCCAGGCCGACGCGCTCGTCGTAGGCGCCGGGTGCGACGTAGACGGTGTCGCCGGCGGCGGCCTGATCAGCGGCGTACTGGACGGTGGCGCATGCGGCGCCCTGCGAGCCGCAGTCACCGGTGTCGGTGCCGGTGGTGGCGACGTAGCGCGCCGTGGCGACGCCGGTCACCGTGATGGTGACCGTGGCGGCGTCGGTGGCGCCCTCGGCGTCGGCGACCGTCAGCGTCGCGGTGTAGGTGCCCGGCAGCGAGTACACGTGGGTGGCGTTCGCCGTCGTGGCGTCGGGCGTGCCGTCGCCGAAGTCCCACGTGGTGGAGGTGACGCCGCCGTCGACGTCGGTGGACGCCGAGGTGAAGTCGATCGACGCCGGAGCCGTGCCCGTGTTGGTGGACACGTTGGCGATGGCGGTCGGCGCCTGGTTCAGCGCCACCACCACCTGGACCGTGGCCGAGTCGGTGGCGCCGTCGCCGTCCGTCACCGTGAGGGTCGCGTCGTAGGTGCCGGCCGTCGCGTACGTGTGGGTGGCCGTCTGGCCGGTCGCGGTGTTCGAGCCGCTGGACGGATCGTCGAAGTTCCAGGCGTAGGAGACGATGCCGTCGTCGTCGGTGGAGCCGGCGGAGTCGAACGTCACCGCGAGCGGCGCCTTGCCCGTCAGCGGCGACGAGGTGGACGCGTCGGCGACCGGCGGCTGGTTGGCCGGCGTGACCGACACGGGGACGGTCGTGGTGTCGGTGAGGCCCCCGGCGTCGGTGACGGTGAGCGTCGCGGTGAACGGACCGGTGGTCGAGTACGTGTGGCTCGCAGTGGCCGTGGTCGCGGTGTTGGTGCCGCTCGCAGGATCGCCGAAGTCCCACGCGTAGGTGAGCGCCTGGTTCTCCGGGTCGGTCGAGCCGGTGCCGTCGAAGGCGACCGTCAACGGGGCGGTGCCGTTCTGCGGGGTCGCGGTGGCGCTCGCGGTCGGGGCGAGGTTCGCGTCGACGTGGATGGCGACCGACGTCGTGTTCTCCGCGCCGTCGTCGTCGAGGACGCTCAGCGTCGCCGTGTAGTCGCCGGGCGTGGAGTAGAGGTACGTCGGCGAGTCGTCGGTGGACGTGCCGAGGCCGTCACCGAAGTCCCAGCTGTAGGCCACGATCGACCCGTCGGGATCGTTCGAGCCGTTCGACGAGAACTGGACCTGCAGCGGCGCGGTGCCGCTCGTCGGCGCCGAGTCGGTGGCCACGGCCACCGGCGGGGCGTTCGGCACCGAGACGAGGATCACGGTGCTCGTCGTCGACGTGGCGCCGCCGTTGTCGGTCACGGTCAGCTGGACCGTGTAGGAGCCGGCGCTCGCGAAGGTGTGGGTGGCGGTGACGCCGGAGGCCGTGTTGCTCGCGCCGCTCGCGGGGTCGCCGAACGTCCACGCGTACGACGTGATCGTGCCGTTGTCCGTGGAGCTCGCCCCCGAGAACGACACCGTGAGCGGCGCCTCACCGGAGATGGTGTCCGCGTTGATCACCCCGATCGGAGGTGGGTTTCCACCCGTTCCCGGAGTCGTACACGCAGCCGCCAGCAGTGCAGCAGCTGCGACCATGCACGTCACAGCCAGACGCTTGGTCATCGGTTCTCTCCCCCTACCCGGGCATCACCCCGACGTCCCCCACGGACGTCCGAGCGGCAACCGTACGCCGCGCCAGGCAGCGAAAGCCAGCGAAACTTGAGCGATGTTCAGAATCACCTATTGCGCACCGGGGCGCCGCAGTGCAGCCGATGGTCGGGCGTGGGCGTCGTGCCGTGGTGGCTCTCCGGGCGTCCAGCCGGAGGCCGGGAACGGAGACGGCGTCGTGGGCCGGCCGGGGATCGAACCCGGGACCGAGCGATTATGAGTCGCCTGCTCTGACCACTGAGCTACCGGCCCGGCGGGAGCGTACCGGCCGGTCGTGACCCATCCGTCGGCCGCCAGCGGTCAGGTGGTGCCGTCGCGAACGACCGAGGCGATGACCCGCATGATGAGCACGGTGCCCAGGGCGAGGCCACCGGCGCCGAGCAGCACCACGAGGCGCGTGTCGCCGCCGACCGTCGGTCCGACGTCGAGACCCATCAGCAGCACCGAGACCAGGGCGAGTCCGACGCCGATGCCGGCCAGCAGCGTCCGGTTCCACATGGTGCGGGAGAACCGCGACTCGTCCTCCGCGGCGACCGTCCGGAACTGGAGCGTCCCGCGCGAGGCCAGGGCGAGCGTGCGGCCGACGTCGGCCGGCAGGCGGCGGAGCACCGGCAGCTCCGCGACGAGCGCCTCGGTCAGCTGCTGTTGCGGATCGCCCTGGGATCGCTCGGCCGCCTCCTGCTCGGCGAGCTGCTTGCCCGCCGCGACGACCGAGAACCCGGGGCTCAGCACGCCGAGCGTGCCGTCGAGCGTGACCAGCGCCCGCATGAGCACGACGAGGTCGCCGGGCAGGCTGATCTCGAACTGGCCGAGCACCGGGATGAGGTCGGCCAGCGCCCGCACGTCGATGGTGCCCCCGGCGCCGAGGTGGTCGGCCAGCAGCCGGGCGAGCGCCCGCTCGAGCTTGTCCCGCGACACGTGGGCGCCCACGTCCGCCACGCGCTCGACGCCGTCGCGCAGGAGCGTGGCGTCGCCCTTGGTCAGCGCGATCAGGAGGTCGATCACCGCCTCGATCTGGATCGAGTCGAGCCGGCCGACCGCACCGAAGTCGATGAGGCCGAGCGATCCGTCCGCGAGGACCATCACGTTGCCGGGATGCGGGTCGGCGTGGAAGATGCCGACGGTCAGCAGCTGCTGGACGAACACGCCGAGGAGCTGCCGGGCCAGCTCGTCGCGGTCGACGTCCGCGTCGGCGGGCAGGTCCGACAGGGGCGAACCCGACAGGCGCTGCTGCACCATGGCGCGCCTCGTGCACAGCTCGCGGTGGACGCTCGGGACCGTGATCGGCGTGGCGTCGAGGAGCTTGTGCATCGTCGCCGTGGCATCGGCCTCGTCGCGGAAGTCGAGCTCGGACCGCAGGCTGCGCCCGAACTCGTTCGCGAGCTGGCTCACCCGGAGGTCGCGGCCGGCGACCGTGCGGCGCTCGGCGAGGCGGGCCACCTGGTTCAGTGCGGCGAGGTCGCGCTCGATCGTGTCGCCGACGCCCGGGCGCTGCACCTTCACGACGACCTCTTCGCCGCCGACGAGCGTGGCCGTGTGGGTCTGGCCGATCGACGCCGCGGCCAGCGGCTCCCAGTCGAAGCGCTCGAACACCTCCTCGACCGGTCGGCGGTACTCGGCCTCGAGCACCGTGCGCACCTCGTCGGCTGGCACCGGCGCCGACCGGCTCTGCAGCCGACCGAGCTCCTCGCACAGCTCGGGCGAGAGCAGGTCGATCCGGGTCGCCGCGATCTGGCCCATCTTCACGTAGACGCCGCCGGCCTCCTCGAGCGCCTCGCGCAGCCGGACCTCCGGCGGCTCGGGCACCTCGTCGGGATCGGGCTTGCCGTTGAGCCGACCCAGCAGCTGGTGCTTGCGGAGGATGCCGAGGAGCTCCCGGTACCGGGCGATCGGCGCGACGCGGGCCTTGATGTCGTGCACCGGTCGAGACGCCTCGACCAGCCCGGCCCGATCGCCCTGCGCCAGCGTGCCCGGCCGCGCCACCAGGTCGAACAGCAGCATCAGGGCCATCGTCGCCGGCACCGCCAGCACCGCCGTGTAGGCGAGCAGCGAGGTCTCGTCCCAGTCCCAGTCGAGGAGCCCGGCGGCCACGACCAGCGCCACGATCCAGCCGATGGCACCGGCGAGGAGCTGGCGCACCCAGCCGCGGCGGATGCCGAGCAGCCGGCTGCCCAGCAGCGTCGAGATCGTGGCCACCACCACCATCACGACGAGGCTCACGATGAACCGGATCATGACCTTCCCTCCTCCGACGCTCCCCCGTCACCGACGACCAGGCGCCACAGCTGACCGGTGAGCACCCCGAGCGCGGCGCCCCCGACCGTGTCGATCGGCAGGTGCGCACCCACCTGGATCCTCGCGAACGCGACCACCACCGCGGCGGCCACGAGCCCGGCCCGCTCCGACGGCCCCACCCAAGGCCAGAGCACCGTGACCATCGTGACGGCGACCGCCGTGTGCCCCGACGGGAAGCCGCGACCGTCCTTCGGTGTGCCCATGCGGCGGGCGATGTGCTCGAGCTCGTCGAGGGGACGCCCCCTGCGCACGAACTCCTTGACCACCTTGGCGAGCTGCCACGCCACGACGCCGCCGATCACAACGCCGGCCGTCGGGCGCCAGTCGTGCCAGCGCCGCCATGCCAGGACACCTCCGACGACCGGACCCCACAGGCTGCCGATCTGCATGGGCGGCCACAGCGCAGGCGCCAGCCACGCCGGCAGCTCGTTGATCGCGTGGAACGCCGACTCCTCGGCAGCGGGCACCCCGTGGGCGGCGACCGCCGACGATCCAGCGAGGACGCCGGCCGCACCGAGGATCGCGGGGACCCGGTCAGGGCCGACGTGCATGGGGGGTCAGAGTAGCGGTGGCCCCACGGCCAGCCGGGACGCAGCGGCCGCGGTCGCGACCTCGTGCGAGCTGACGAGCAGCTCGAGCACGTCCTCCGACGGGATCGGCCGGTGGTGCCAGAACCCCTGCGAGAGGTCCGAGCCGAGCTCGTCCAGGCAGGCCTGCTGCTCCGGTGTCTCGACGCCCTCGGCCACGGTCAGCATGCCGAGCGTGTGCGCGAGCTGGACGATCGCCAGCACCAGCGACGAGCCGGTCCGGTCCTCGACCGACTGCACGAACGACCGGTCGATCTTGAGGCTGTCGATCGGGAACTGCTGCAGGCGCGCGAGCGACGAGTGCCCGGTGCCGAAGTCGTCGATCGCCAGGTGGACGCCGCTCCGGCGGACGTGGCGGATCTGGCGGGCCACCGTCGAGGGGTCCTGCATGAGCGCGCCCTCGGTGAACTCGAGCACGAGCCGGGTCGGGTCGAGGCCCGTCCGCTCGATCACCTCCGCGACCCGCTCCGGGAGCATCTCGTCGAGCAGCTGGTGCGGCGACAGGTTCACGCTGACCATCGGGGCGCTCGGCCCCATGTGGTCGCGCCACTCCTGGGCGTGCGTGCAGGCGACCTCGAGCACATGGAGGCCGAGCTCCTCGATGATCCCGCTCGCCTCGGCGTAGGGGATGAAGTCGTTCGGCATGACCAGGCCGCGGTCCGGGTGGTTCCAGCGGACCAGCGCCTCCATCACGACGATGGCGTCGTCGCGGTTGGTGTCGACGATCGGCTGGTAGTGCACGACCAGCTCGCCCCGGGCCGCCGCGCCACGCAGGCGGGTGTCGGCGGAGCTGCGACGCCCGGCGTCGCGGCCCATGTCGGGGGTGTAGAGGCGGAACTGGTTCCGGCCCGAGCTCTTGGCGTGGTACATCGCCAGGTCGGCGCAGCGCAGCAGGCCGTCGGCGTCCATCGTGGGGTCGGCGATGGCCACGCCGATGCTCGCACCGACGACCACCGACTCCTGCGGCAGCTGCACGGGTGGGATCAACGACTCCATCAAGCGGCGGGCGACGTCGATCGCGGACTCGTCGCCGTCGAGGTCGAGCAGCAGCACGACGAACTCGTCGCCGCCGAGCCGGGCCACCGTGTCGCCCTGGCGGACGACGGAGCGGAGGCGCTCGGCCACCTCGACGAGCAGCAGGTCGCCGGCCGAGTGCCCGAGCGTGTCGTTGACGGCCTTGAAGTCGTCGAGGTCGACGAACATCGCCGCCACGTTGCGGTCCGCCGCCGTGCCGGCGAGCGCCTCCTGCAGCGCCCGGCGGAACAGCACCTGGTTGGCCAGGCCGGTGAGCGGGTCGTGCAGGGCCTGGCGGGCCAGCTCGGACTGCAGGCGACGGGTCGCGGTGACGTCGCGGAAGCTCCACACGCGGCCGACGGGCTCACCCTCGACGTAGCGGGGGCGCGATCGGCGCTCCAGCACGCGACCGTCGACCAGCTCGATCGTGTCCTCGCTCAACCCGTCGGGGTCGGCCTGGACCTCGGCGACCCGGGCCTCGAACGCCGCGGCGTCGTCGACCATCGAGTACAGGTGGTCGCGCATGGCGGCGAGGTCACCGCGCCGGTCCACCTCGTCGGGGATCGCCCAGATCTCCAGGAACTGCTGGTTCCACAGCTGCGGCAGGCCCGAGATGTCGGACGTGACGATGCCGTCGGCGACCGACTCGAGCGTGGCCGACAGCACCGCGCTCGCCTCCTCGCGCTCACGCTCGGCCTGCGACCGCCGCGAGATGTCGGACATCGTCACGACCAGGCCGCCGACGGTCGGGTCGTCCACCAGGTTCACGAGCGAGATCGCCACCGGCAGCGTCGAGCGGTCCGAGCAGTAGGCCTCGACGTCGATCGCCACCTTCGTGCCGGTCTCCGACGCGAGCGCCTCGTGCACGGCCCGGCCGAGCGCGACGCGGCAGCTCCCGGGCACCATCATCGTGATGTGCCGGCCCTCGATGGCGCGCTGGCCGATGCCGAGCAGGCGGGTGATCGCCGCCGACGTCGTCCGCACCCGTCCCGACGGGTCGAGGACCATGGCGACGGTCGTCAGGTGCTGCAGCACCGAGCGCAGCAGCGCCATGCGGTCGTGTGCGACCTCCCATCGCCGGCGGTCGGTGAGGTCGCGGATCACGAGGACGAGGTGCTCGCCCCTCGTCGACCCGATCATCTCGACCTGGCGCCATCCGCCCGGGGTCGAGATCCGCAGCTCGAGCGGCAGGCCGACGCGCTCGACCTGCATCCCGGACAGCGACACGAGCGCCATCTCGAGGTCGTCCGGGTGGACCATGTCCACGCAGTTCAGGCCGATCGACTCCTCGAGCGACCGGCCGAACATGGCCTCCGCGGCCTGGTTGCCCCAGATCAGGCGCGCCGATCGGTCCGTCACCAGGACGGCGTCGGGCAGGTCGTCGAGCAGCGCGACCCGATCGAGCCCGATCGGGTCCGATGCATCGCAACCCGCGATCGGTGCTCCCGCTGTCATCCCCTCGAATATCGGCACGATCGAGCCCCGGTTGAGGTCCGACCGGCGAGAGGTGCTGGCCGACCGGCTGCACGGCGCGCACCGGCGGATCGACCCTGCGGGTCGAACCGGCCCGGTGGAACAGCTCGGCGAGGGTGAACCCGGCGCCAGCGCCGGGGTTCCGGCCCAGACACGCCTCGGCCTTGGCACGGTTCACCACGCGAGAACGCCCGATCCGGGCGCGGCTGGCCGGGACGCGGAACAGCCCCCGGCAGGGGCCGAGGGCCGTTCGATCGGTGCTCCGGGGGTGGGGCTCGAACCCACGACCCGCTGATTAACAGTCAGCTGCTCTGCCAGCTGAGCTACCCCGGAAGGCGTCCGCCGCTTCGACGGCGGCCCTGCAGCGTAGCGTCCCCGCGGAGGTGTCCCCAACCGGATGGCGGGCCCTCCGGCGGGTCGTCAGTCGGCCTTGAGGTAGTCCTCGAGCTTCTGGCGGCTCCGTGGGTGGCGGAGCTTGGCGAGCGTCTTCGACTCGATCTGGCGGATCCGTTCGCGGGTCACGCCGAACTCCTTGCCGACCTCCTCGAGCGTCTGCGGCTGGCCCCCGTCGAGCCCGAAGCGCATGCGCACGACCTGCTTCTCGCGGTCGTTGAGGTCGTCGAGCGCCGACATGATCTGCTCGGACAGCGAGTTGGCCGTGGCCACGTCCGCGGGCATGACGGCGTCGTTGTCGGCGATGAAGTCGGCAAGGTAGCTGTCGTCCTCCTCGCCCACCGGCGAGTCGAGCGAGAGCGGGTCCTGGGAGATGCGGAGGATGTCGCGCACCTTCTCGGGCTTGAGCTCGCACTTCGCGGCGAGCTCCTCGACGGTCGGCTCCCGCTCGAGCTCCTGGATCAGCTGGCGCTGCTGGCGGTGGACCTTGTTGATCGACTCGACCATGTGCACCGGGATGCGGATCGTCCGGGCCTGGTCGGCGATCGCCCTCGTGATCGCCTGGCGGATCCACCACGTGGCGTAGGTCGAGAACTTGAAGCCCTTCGTGTAGTCGAACTTCTCGACCGCCCGCATCAGGCCGAGGTTGCCCTCCTGCACCAGGTCGAGGATCTGCATGCCCCGGCCGAGGTAGCGCTTCGCGATCGACACCACCAGGCGCAGGTTGGCCTGGGTCAGCTCGTCCTTGGCGCGCTCGCCGTCGCGGCGCAGCCGGTCGAGGCGACGGCGCTCGTCGAACTCGACGGTCTCGCCCGACGCGGCCAGGTCGGCGAGGCGCTCCTCGGCCTCGACGCCGGCCTCGATCCGCATGGCGAGGTCGACCTCCTCCTGCGCGGTGAGCAGTGGCACCTGGCCGATCTCCCGCAGGTACATGCGCACCGGGTCCGCCGTGCTCGCCCCGCCGGTCGTGCCGACCAGCGTCACCGGGCGGCCGCGCCGGCCGCTCGTGCGCATGAGGCGGCGCCGGCGGACCGACTCGTGGGCCAGCTCTCCGGGCTCGACGAGGGCCCGCTCGGGCTCCTCCTCGACGACGATCTCGATGGGCGAGCCCGGTTCGACCACGACGTCGAGGTCGGATGCAGGATCGATCTCGGGAACGACGTCGGCCTCGATGCGGATGCCGCGAGCGGCCCAGAAGTCCTTCGTCTCGTCGACCACCTGGTCGGTCATCTCCAAGCGGAGCACGCTGAGCGCGTCGTCGAGCGGCAGCACCTTGTCGGCGCCCTCGGCCCGTTGTTGGAGCTCGTCGATCTCGGCCGGTGGCACCTGCTCCCAGATGGACAATCCGATCATCCCCTCGTCACTGCTGGTGCCGGTCCCGCAGGAAGGCTAGCAACTGGGCAACGATTTCCACCTCGGCCCTCGGGTGCCGCAGCTGGTCCAGCGTCACCTTCAGCCAGGCCACGACGTCGGAGTACGCGAGGGGGTCCGACGACGAGCGGGCCTCGGCCTCCAGCTCGGCCAGTTCGCGCCGGCCGACCTCGCTCGCGAAGCGGGCGAGCACGTCGGGCGGCTCCGAGGTCGGTTCCTCGACCGCCAGCTCGGCGAGCAGCTCGGCCACCTCGGGCGGCGACTCCTCGATGGCCTGGGCGAGCGTGTCGGACCGCAGCAGCGCGTCGAGCGAGGCCCTCGCCGTGGGGTGGCGGAAGAACGACTCGTCGAGGAACGGCGCGGCGAGGTCGGGCTGGTTGACGGCCAGTCGCAGCACCTCGCGCTCGACGCCGTCGGCGAGCGGCGGCAGGCGCGGCGCCGTCTGCTGGCGCATCTCGGGCGGAGGCTCGGCAGGTGGCGCGCCCCGCCGGCGACCCTGGTCCTCGTCCCGTCGAGGCCGGGGCGAGCGGATGACCTGCTCGAGCCGGCTCCGCAGCTGCGCGGCATCGATGCGGCAGGTGTCGGCCAGCTCCATGACGTACTGGTCGCGCACGAGCGGGTCGGGGTGCTCGGCCACGACCTCGAGCGCCGCCTCCGCCGCCCGGGCCCGTCCCTCGGGGCCGCTGAGGTCGGCCGAACCGAGCACGCGGGACACGCGGAACTCGAGGAACGGCCGGGGGCCGTCGACCGCGGCGTGGAGGGCCTGCGGGTCCGACCGGGCGAGCTCGTCGGGGTCGGTGCCCGGTGGCAGCGACACGACCGAGAACTGGATGTCGTGGGCCTGCTCCCAGGCGTAGACGCGCTCGGCGGCGGACTGCCCCGCCTCGTCCGCGTCGTAGGCGAGGACGATGTTGCGCGTGAAGCGCTTGAGGATGCGGACGTGGTCCTCGGTCAGCGCGGTGCCGCACGTGGCGACGGCGCGCTGCACGCCGGCACGGGCGAAGCCGATCACGTCCGTGTAGCCCTCGCAGACCAGCACCTGGTTGTTGGCGACGGCGTCGGCCTTGGCCCAGTTGATGGCGTACAGCGCCTTCGACTTGTTGTAGAGGACGTTGTCCCGCGAGTTCTGGTACTTCGGCCCCTCGGCGTCGGGCAGCTTGCGGCCGCCGAAGCCGATCACACGCTCGCGCTCGTCGAGGATCGGGAACAGGATCCGGCCGCGGAAGAAGTCCTGCATCCGGTTGCGGCGGTTGACGAACCCCAGGCCCGCCGCCTCGAGGTCCTCGCGCGACGCCTTCAACGACCGGACGAGGCTGTCCCAGTCGTCGGGGGCCCAGCCGACCCGGAAGTGGGCGACCTCCTCGCCGTCGAAGCCGCGTGAACGGAGGTACGAGCGGGCCGCTGCGGCGTCGGGCGCCGAGCGCAGCCGCTGGTGGTACCACTCGCACGCCTGCTCGGTGAGGCCGTAGAGGCGGGCCTGGCGCTTGCGGCCCTCGGACTCGTCCTTCTCGGTGTAGCGGAGCGTGACGCCCGACTTGGCAGCCAGCCACTCGACCGCCCCGGGGAAGTCGAGGTGCTCGACCTCACGCACGAACGTGATGGCGTCGCCCGAGGCCTTGCAGCCGAAGCAGTGGTAGAGGCCCTCGGACTGGTTGACCGAGAAGCTCGGCGACTTCTCGTTGTGGAACGGGCAGAGGCCCGACCAGCGCTGGCCGACGCGCTTCAGCTGCGTGTAGCCGGAGATGACCGCGACGATGTCGGTGGACTCACGTACCCGTGCGATGTCCTCGTCGACGATCCCCACGGGCGGAGACTACAAGCGCGCCGGAACGCGGCCCCGGCCGAGGATCGCGACCTCGCTCCCACTCGCGCTTCGGCGGACGAAACGGTCGGATGCCGACGGTTTCGTCCGCCAGAGCGGTGGCGGGCCCTCAGGCCAGGCGCTCGTCGAGGTACGCCGGCACGTCGGCGACGGCGACGCGCTCCTGCTCCATCGAGTCGCGCTCGCGCACCGTCACGGCGTGGTCCTCGAGCGAGTCGAAGTCGTAGGTGATGCAGAACGGCGTGCCCAGCTCGTCCTGGCGGCGGTAGCGACGGCCGATCGACTGCGTCTCGTCGTAGTCGGTCATGAACGACCGCCGCAGCGTGGTCGCCAGCTCGGACGCCGGGCCGGTCAGCTCGGGCTTCTTCGAGAGGGGCAGCACCGCGGCCTTGTACGGGGCGATGCGGGGGTGGAACCGCAGCACGACGCGCGTCTCGCCGCGGACCTCCTCCTCGTCGTAGGCCGCCATCAGGAACGCCATCGCCGTGCGGGTCGCGCCGGCGGCGGGCTCGATGACGTGCGGCGTCCAGCGCTCGTTGGCCGCCTGGTCGTACCACTCGAGCTTCTCGCCCGAGTGCGTGGCGTGCTGCGTCAGGTCGTAGTCGCCGCGGTTGGCGATGCCCTCGAGCTCGTCCCAGCCCCACGGGAAGAGGAACTCCACGTCGGACGTGCCCGACGAGTAGTGCGACAGCTCATCGGCCTCGTGGGCCCGCACTCGGAGCAGGTGCTCCGGCATGCCGTGCTCGAGGTACCAGCGGTAGCGCTCGTCGCACCAGTACTCGTACCAGCGCGGCGCGTCGGCGGGCGGGACGAAGAACTCCATCTCCATCTGCTCGAACTCGCGGGTCCGGAACACGAACTGGCCGGGCGTGATCTCGTTCCGGAACGACTTGCCGATCTGGGCGATGCCGAACGGCGGCCGGACGCGGGTGGTGTCGATCACGTTCTTGAAGTTGATGAACATGCCCTGCGCCGTCTCGGGCCGCAGGTACGCGACCGAGGCCGCGTCCTCCACCGGACCGGCCTGGGTCTTGAACATCAGGTTGAACTGGCGGGGCTCGGTGAACGTGCCGCGCTTGCCGCAGTTGGGGCACAGGTCCGGGTCGTCGAGCTTGTCGAGCCGCCAGCGGGTGTTGCAGTTCGTGCAGTCGACGAGCGGGTCGGTGAAGTTCGCGAGGTGGCCGGAGGCCTCCCAGACCTGCGGCGGCGACAGGATCGAGGCGTCGAGTCCGACGACGTCGCCCCGCAGCTGCACCATCGAGCGCCACCACGCGTCCTTCACGTTGCGCAGCAGCAGCACGCCGATGGGCCCGTAGTCGTAGGTGGAGCGGAACCCGCCGTAGATCTCGGCCGACGGGTACACGAACCCGCGGCGCTTGGTCAGGTTGACGATCTTGTCGAACAGCTCCGGCGACGGCGCCGTGGTGCTTTCCTCGGGCATGGGGGTCGAGCGTACCGGCGCGCCGCGCGACCCACGTAGGTGGTTCAGGTCCGCGGCATCCCGGCTTCTCGTCGCTACCGTGGCCCAGGTGAACCGCACGAGCGCGGACTGCGCAACATGAGCGACGCACCTCCTCCTCCCCCGCCCTCCGGCGGCCCGGACGACCCGAACGTCCCGCCGGTGCCACCGGGCTTCGGCGCGCCGCAGCCACCCCCGCCAGGGCCCCAGGGCCCTTCGGCCACACCGCCCCCACCCGGCGGGTTCCCGCAGCAGCCGCCGCCACCCGGTGGCTACTCGCAGCAACCGCCGCCACCCGGCGCCTACGGCGCGACGCCGCCCGGCTCCCCGCAGGCCCCGGGGAACCCCCAGTTCGGCCAGCCCGGCTACGGCTACCAGCCGCCGGCCGCGCCGTACCAGTACGGCGGGGGCCTCCCGGGCAGCGCCATCCTCGCCTCGCCGGGCAAGCGCATCGGCGGCTTCCTGATCGACTTCGTGATCATGGTGATCATCAACATCCCGGTCGCCATCGTGCTGTTCCTGGTGCTCGCCCAGACCTCGACCGACTCGTTCGGCAACACCTACCGGGCGGACCTCGGCATCGGCGGCCAGCTCCTGATCAACCTGGTCTCGACGCTCATCTGGGCGGCGTACCACATCGGTTTCGTGGCCGTGAAGGGCCAGACGCCCGGCGCCATGCTCGTCAAGGTCAAGGTCGTGCGGCTGGCCGACGGCCAGATCCCCGGCGGCGGCCCCGCCACGCTGCGGGTGCTGCCCAACTTCGTCGGGCTCATCCCGTGCCTCGGCATCTTCCTGTCCATCGGCCTGTGGATCTGGGCGCTGGTGAACCTGTTCTCGAACGAGCGACGTCAGACGCCCTTCGACCTGGCCGCCAAGACCGTGGTCATCGACGTCGCCTGACGATGAGCGAACCGGGACCGCCGCCGGACGAGGGCCAGGACCCGACGACGCCGACGCCACCGGTCCCACCGGGGTCCGGCGGACCGTTCGCGTCGCCCCCGTACGGCGCACCGCCGCCCCCGGGCCACGGCGCACCCCCTCAACCCGGCCAGCCGCAGTACGGCCAGCCCCAGTTCGGCCAGCCAGAGTTCGGCCAGCCGCAGTTCGGCCAGCCCCAGTACGGCGCCCCGCCCCCTCCGGGCTACGGACCGCCGCCGGGCGGCGGGTTCCAGCCGCCGGCCTCCCCGTACCAGTACGGCGTCGGGCTGCCGTCGAACGCCCTCCTGGCGTCGCCGGGGAAGCGCATCGGCGGGTGGCTGATCGACTGGGTCATCCTCGTGGTGGGCCTCGTGGTCGTGTGGATCATCGCCGGCGTCACGATCGCCGGGTCGAGCACGAGCCAGGTCAACGAGTTCGGCCTGGTCGAGGACGAGATGACCGGCGGTGGCGTCGTGGCGATGCTCCTCGCCTACGCCCTCACGCTCCTCGTGCCGATCCTCTACCAGATCGCCTTCGTGGCGCTGAAGGGCCAGACGCCCGGCGCCATGCTCGTCAAGGTCAAGGTCGTGCGGCTGGCCGACGGCCAGATCCCCGGCTGGGGCTCCGCGACCCTGCGCTGGCTCCCGCAACTCGCCGGCATCGCCTGCTCCCTGATCACGCTCGGCCTCTACATCTGGGGCCTCGTGAACCTGTTCAACAACGACCTGCGCCAGACGCCGTTCGACCTGGCCGCAAAGACCGTCGTCATCGACGCCGCCTGAGCGCCGGGCCACCTTCTCCGTTCCCACCATCCAGCCGGAGGCACACCATGAGCGATCCGAACTACCCACCGCCGCCCCCGGGCGGTGGTGCCCCGCCCCCACCGCCTCCTCCCGGCGGCACGCCACCGCCGCCCGGTGGCGGGTTCACGCCGGCGGGTCCACCGCCCGCGCAGCCGCCGCCCCCCGGTGGGTACGGCGGAGGCGGCGGCTTCACGCCCCCGCCGGCGCAGCCCTACGGCGGTGGCGGCGGCCAGATGCCGCAGCTCGACGTCGGCGCCTCGATCTCCTACGGCTGGAAGAAGTTCCAGGAGAACGCCGGTCCGCTGGTCATCCTGATGCTGATCGTGTTCGGCGCCACGCTGGTGGTGAGCCTGCTGGGCCAGCTCGTCCTCATCCCGGCCATCAACGACAACGGCAGTGCGGGCGCGATCATCAGCCTGGTCGGCTTCTCGCTGGTCTTCGTGCTCCAGTTCGTGGTGGCGTTCTTCCTGCAGGCCGGCGTCTACCGGGCCGGCCTCGGTGTCACCCGTGGCGTGAAGCCCGAGGTGTCGATGCTGACCGAGACGAACAACATGGGCAGCTTCGCCCTGACGGTCATCCTGGTCGGCCTCGGCGCCTTCGTCGGCTTCATCCTCTGCGTGATCCCCGGCATCATCTGGCTGATCTTCACGGCGTACGCGCCGATCATCGCCCTGGACAAGGGCGTCGGCCCGGGTGATGCGATCCGCCAGAGCATCGACTGGGTCAAGGACAACTTCGGCAAGGTCTTCCTGATCCTGCTCGTGTCGTACCTCGTGTACTACGTCGGCATCGTCCTCTGCTGCGTCGGCGTCCTGGCCACGGGGCCGATCGCCCTCATCGCGGTCATCTACTCGTACCGGGCGCTCAACCAGGAGCCGGTCGTCCCCTGATCGGGGCCGACCGGGGCTGAGCACCCCGAGACGCAGGACGAGGGGGCCCCCGGGGCCCCCTCGTCGCGTCCGGACGTCGGCTGCCGGCCTCGGGACGCTCCCGGCGCGGCCCGCTCGAAGGCCGACGGGAGGCTCAGATGTCGTGCAGCACGTGCAGCGAGCGCAGCCGCCGCTCGATGTGGCCCTCGAGCGCGGAGGTGGCGATCCCCTCGACCTCGTGGGTCACCGCGCCCTCGGGCAGCGACAGCGCGACGTTGAGGCCGCCGCCGAGCACGGCGCGCGAGACGGCCAGCGCCTCGTCGGAGACCGAACGGCCACCGCCGCAGGACCGGCACCGCACACCGCCGGCCTCGATCGCCAGCGCGAGCTCGCCGTCCTCCTCGCCGCAGCCGACGCAGGCGTCGAGCTCGGGAGCAACGCCCTCGACCGCCAGCAGCTTGAGGAAGAAGGCACCGGCGACGAGGGGCGGGTTGCGCTCATCGATCGTCCGCAGACCGCCGACCAGCATGTCGTGCAGCCGGGGGCTGGGTTCGCGGTCCTGGGCGAGCTGCTCGACGGCCTCGAGCAGCGACGCCGCCCGGCCGAGCCGCGACAGGTCCTCGCGCGTGTGGCGGAACGACTCGACGGTCTCGGCCTGCGTGACGATGTCGAGCTCGCCGCGACCCTCGTGGAGCTGCAGCGACACGTACGAGCCGGGCTCCAGCCGTGACCCGAACTTGGAGCCGGTGCGGCGCACGCCCTTGGCGACGGCCCGGACCTTGCCGGTCGCCCGCGTCATGAGCACGACGATCCGGTCGGCCTCACCCAGCTTGTGGGTGCGCAGCACGACGGCGACGTCGCGGTAGAGGCTCACCGGCCGTCCGGCCCGCTCGGTGGGTCGGGGCGACGGCCCCGGTCAGGAGCCGTCGGCATCGCTCAACCCGCCGAAGCGGCGGTCGCGGCGCTGGTACTCGTCGATCGCGGCGTACAGGTCGCCGCGGCGGAAGTCGGGCCACAGCACGTCGGTGAACACCAGCTCGGAGTAGGCCAGCTCCCAGAGCAGGAAGTTGGAGATGCGGTACTCGCCGGACGTGCGGACCATGAGCTCGGGGTCGGGCATCGTCGGGTCGTACAGGTGCTGGCGGATCGTCTTCTCGTCGATCTTGTCGGGCTTGATCCCCGAGGCCGCGATCTGCCGCACCGCGTCGACCAGCTCGGCGCGGCCGCCGTAGTTGAACGCCATCGACAGCGTCATCGCCGTGTTGTCCCGCGTCATCTCCTCGGTCTCGACGATGCGCTTGAGGACCCGCTTGGGGACCCGCCAGTCGCGCCGGCCGAGGAACTGCACCTTGACGCCCTTGGCGTCGAGCTCGTCGCGGCGGGTCATGAGCAGCCGCTCGTTGAAGCCCATGAGGAACCGGACCTCGTCGACGGGCCGCTTCCAGTTCTCGGTCGAGAACGCGTAGACGGTGATGTAGCGGATCCCGGCGTCGAGGGCGCCCCAGACCGTGTCGAGCAGCGCCTCCTCGCCGGCGGCGTGCCCGTCGGTCCGGGGCAGGCCGCGGCGCTGGGCCCAACGGCCGTTGCCGTCCATCACGAGGGCCACGTGGACCGGCATCCGCTTCTTGTCGAGTGCGCTCAGCTCCACTTCCCGCACGCTACCTCCGCCCACCGGACCGATCAGTAGCCCAGCCGCTCGAGCGAGCCGGGACGGGACTGCCAGTCCTTGTCGACCTTCACGAACAGCTCCAGGTAGGCGCCCTCGGGGAGCTGGCGGCGCACCCGGGTGCCGACCTCCTTGAGGACCGAGCCGCCCTTGCCGATGACCATCCCCTTCTGCGACTCCCGCTCCACGAGGATCTCGACGCGGATGTGGGGCCACTCGAACTGGGTCGTGCGGGTGGCGATCGAGTGCGGGAGCTCGTCGTGGGTGACCGCGAGCAGCTGCTCCCGCACGAGCTCCGCGACCCGGAACCCCTCGCCCAGGTCGGTGACCTCACCGTCCATGTACCACTTGGGGCCCGGCGGCAGGAGCGACCGCAGGTGCTCGACCAGCGCGTCGACGCCCTCGCCGGTCCGGGCCGAGACCGGGAAGTACGACGCCAGGTCGAACTCGGCCGCCAACGCCAGCTGCTCGCCGATCCGCTCGGCGTTCGCCCGGTCGCACTTGTTGAGCACGACGACGGCGTCGCCCGGCACCCGCTCGGCGATGTAGCGGTCGCCGGGGCCGATGCGCTGGGTGGCGTCGAAGAGGATGCACACGATGTCGACGCCGGCGAGCGCGTCGGTGGCCGACTCGTTGAGCCGCTCCCCCATCAGCGTCCGGGGCTTGTGGATGCCGGGCGTGTCGACGAAGACGATCTGCGTCTCGTCGTCGGTGAGGACGCCGCGGATCTGGTGGCGGGTGGTCTGCGGCTTGTCGGAGACGATCGACACCTTCTCGCCGAGGATCCGGTTGAGCAGCGTGGACTTGCCCACGTTGGGCCGGCCGACGAGCGTCACGAACCCCGAGCGGAAGCCGGGCTCGTCGGACCCCTCGAGGTCGCGGTCGGCGCTCACGCGTCCTCGTCCACGGCGACGGGGTGGGTGCGCTCGACCCGGACCCGGCTCACACGGCGGCCGTCGACGCGGTCGACGGTGATCCGGCAGCCGTCGAGCTCGACGACATCGCCGGGCGCCGGGACCCGGCCGAGCGTGCCGAACACCAGGCCGCCGACGGAGTCCCACGTGCCCTCGGGCAGCTCCAGGTCCAGGCGCTCGTTGAGGTCGCCGACGTTGAGGGTGGCGTTGACGAGGTAGACGTCGTCGCCGACCGGCTCGACCTCGACCTCCTCCTGGTCGAACTCGTCGTGGATCTCGCCCACGAGCTCCTCGAGCAGGTCCTCGAGCGTGACCAGCCCGGCGTTGCCGCCGTACTCGTCGACCGCCACGGCGATGTGGGTCTTGCGGGCCTGCATCTCGGTCAGCAGCTCGGCGACGCGCTTGGTCTCGGGCACGAACAGCACAGGTCGGGCGACCTCGGTGACGCAGCGGTCGCCGCCGCCGGTGCGCTCGGCCTCGAACGCGTCCTTGGCGTACACCATGCCCAGCACGTCGTCGGAGCTCTCGCCGTAGACCGGGAAGCGGCTGCGGCCCGTCTCGATCGACAGCTCGACGGCGTCGCGGACCGTCGCGTCGGCGCCGATCGACACCACGTCGGGCCGCGGGATCATGATCTCACGAACGACGGTGTCGCCGAAGTCGATGATCGACTCGATCAGATCCCGCTCGGACTCCTCGATCACCGCGGCCTCGGCGGCCTCCTCGGCGAGGGCGAGGATCTCCTCCTCGGTGACGAACGGGCCCTTCTTCAGCCCCTTTCCCGGCAGGACGACGTTGGCCACGCCGATGAGGCTGCGCGCCGGCCAGCGCAGGACGCGGCCGATCAGCTCGACGAGCGGCGCGGTCATCAGCGCGGCGCGGTCGGTGTGCTGCAGCGCCCAGGTCTTGGGCGCGGCCTCGGCGAGGGTGAACAGCACGACGACGTTGAGCACGATGCCGATCGCGACGCCGAGCGGGCCGAACAGCCGGCCGGCGAGCACACCGACGAGGGCGGCCTGCACGGTCTGCACGATGTTCACCGCCAGGTACGTGGCGTTGAGGTCTCGCTCCAGGTTCTCGACGATGCGCTGGACCCGCTTGCCCCGCTTGGGATCCGACTCGGCGAGCGACGCGGCGCGGGCCCGGGTCATGCGGGTGATCGACGTCTCGGCGACGGCCAGCACCACGGCGAAGCCGACCAGCACGATCACGACCGCGAGCAGGACGAGGTCCGTCCCGGTCACGACGTCACCTCCTCGGACGACCACGGGTCCCGGACCGGTGTCCGGTCGAGCGCCGCCATCAGCTCACGCTCCCTCGACCACATGCGGTCCCGCTCGTCGTCGGTGGCGTGGTCCCAGCCGCACAGGTGCAGGCCGCCGTGCACGACCAGCAGGGCGAGCTCGCTGTCGAGGTCGCCGGCGTGCTCGGCCGCCTGCGATGACGCGACCTCGGGGCAGACCACGACGTCACCGACGATCCAGTCAGGTGGTTCGCCGTCGATGCCGTCGAGAGGGAACGAGAGCACGTCGGTCGGGCCGGTGCCGCCGAGGTGCTCGGCCTTGAGCTCGGCGATCGCCTCGGCCGCGACGAGCTGCAGCGACGCCTCGGCGTCGGCGTCCACGCCCTCGGCCGACAGGACGTCGGCCAGCAGGTCGGCGAGCGCGTCGAGGTCGACGGGCAGGGCCGCCGCGGCGGCTGGATCCCGGTCGTCCCGCCGGGCGACGGCGGGACGATCGTCGGAGGTGGTCACTGGTCCTGGCCGGTCCTCAGGTGCCGCGCTCGGCGTAGGCGTCGACGATGTCGGCGACGATCCGGTGGCGAACGACGTCCTTGCCCGTGAGGTGCACGAACGCGAGGTCGTCGATCCCCTCGAGGATGCGTTGGAGGTCGAGCAGGCCCGATCGACCTCCGGGCACGTCGACCTGGGTGACGTCACCGGTGATGACCGCCTTGGACCCGAAGCCCAGGCGGGTGAGGAACATCTTCATCTGCTCGGGCGAGGTGTTCTGCGCCTCGTCGAGGATGATGAAGCTGTTGTTGAGCGTGCGGCCCCGCATGAACGCGAGCGGCGCCACCTCGACGGTGCCGCGCTCGAGCAGCTTCTGCGCCGCCTCGGGCCCGACCATGTCGTGGAGGGCGTCGTAGAGGGGGCGGAGGTACGGGTCGACCTTGGCCATGAGGTCGCCGGGCAGGAAGCCGAGCCGCTCGCCGGCCTCGACCGCGGGGCGGGTGAGGACGATGCGCTCGACGTCCTTGCGCTGCAGGGCCTGCACCGCCATGGCCACCGCCAGCCACGACTTGCCGGTGCCGGCCGGGCCGATGCCGAACGTGACGATGTTGCCGGCGATGGTGTCGACGTAGCGCTTCTGGCCGCTGGTCCGGGGCCGCACGCGACCGCCTCGGTGCGTGCGGAGCAGCTCGTGGGTGAAGACCTCGGACGGCCGCTCGTCGGCGCGGACCATGTCGATGGTGCGGCGCACGTCGTCGTCGCCGATCCGCTGGCCCTGCTCGAGCACGAGCACCAGCTCCTGGAAGACGCGGCCGACGTGCTCGGCCTCCTGCCCCGTCACCGAGATCTCGTTGCCGCGCACGCTGATCACGGTCTGCGGGAAGGCGTCCTCGACCACGTCGAGCAACTCGTCGCGCGGACCGAGGAGGTCCGTCATCAGGTGGTTGCCCGTGACGTGGACGATCGTCGGTCGATCGGTGGTCGTCGTGCGAGCAGGTTCCATGGGAGGGCACAGTGTACTTGTGGCCCCCACCGAGGATCAGGGCAGTAACGGTGCCGAGCCCGACCCCCAGGGTCCGGGGATCGACGCCGAGGCCGCCGACCTGCGGATCGAGCTCGAGATCGAGGCCCGGCGCCGCGAGCGCTGGATCCGCCACCGCCTGACCGAGGAGGCCACCCTCACCGGTGCCCTCGCCGCTGCGCTCGGCCGCGACGTCGCCGTCCAGGTCGTCACCGGCGACCGGGTGTCGGGGAACCTCGTCGTCGTCGGCTCGGACGTGATCGAGGTCCGGCGGCGCCACGGCGTGACGTGGGTGTCGATCGAGGCCGTCACCGCGCTCGAGGTCGGCGAGGCCCTGCCCGCCGCCGGTCCCCCGGTCGACGGCGCGTCGATGGTCGAGGTGCTCTGCGACCTGGTCGAGGACCGCACCGAGGTGGTCCTGACGCTCGCGGGCGGGACCGCCGTGCGCGGCGAGGTCCTGGCCGTGGGCCCGGTCGCCACGATCGACACCGGTCCCGGCGGCCGCACGACCTACGTGCCCGTGGCCGCGGTCGTGTCGGTCACCCGGCCCGGCTGACGCCTCGCCGGGCGGGCGCGACCTGCACCTCCGGCCCGCCCGTCGAGGACGATCCGGCGGTCAGACGGCCGGGTTCACGATCAGGTCGTCGACCGACACCACGATCGGGGCGTTGGTCGCCGAGCCCGAGAGGTAGTGGTGCACGCCGACGCCGCCCGGCGCCTGCAGCGCGGCGGTGGTGTCGGTGGTCTGGATCTGCCAGGTCGACGGCTCGGCCTCGGTGCCGAACCAGACCCGGCCCTGCAGCGTGGTGGTCCCGTTGCCGACGGCCCGGAACCGCAGGTGCACCGGAGTGCCCGCCGTGTAGCGGAAGCCACCGGCGACCGTCTGGCTGAGCAGCACGGTCTCGGTGCCGTTCACGACCCGCATGAGCTCGCGGTAGGTGGCCGTGGCGGCGAGGCGGACCCGCAGCCGGTACTCGGTGGTGCCGACCTTGCGGACGACGAGCGAGGCGTAGCTGCCGTTGCCGACCGGGGTCTTGTCGACCAGCAGGTCGACGCGGGCCTCGACGTCGCGGGCCGCCACGGACGCGAGCGTGGCCGAGCGGCTCTGGCTCGCGGCCGGCGTGGTGATGCGGCCGAGCCCGCCGTTGACGGCGTAGTTGGCCGCCGTGCTGGCGACCGTCCAGGCGCCGCCGACCTGGGCGCTGCCGAAGCCGTTGGCGACCGTCCGGGTGAAGTCGTCGGCGGCGACCACGTCGGTGGCCGGCGCGGTCACCACCACGTTCTGCGCGGTGTTGCCGGCCGCTCCGTCGTCGTCGAGCACGGTCAGCGTGACCGGGTAGGTCCCGCTCGCGGCGTAGGTCTTGGACGTCGTCGCGCCGGTGCCCGTCGTGCCGTCGCCGAAGTTCCAGGCGTACGAGGCGATCGTGCCGTCGGTGTCGGTGGAGCCACGTCCGTCGAGCGCCACCGTCAGGCCGGTGACCGCAGCGGTGAACGACGCGGTCGGCGCCACGTTCTCGGGCGGGGGCGGCGGCGGAGGGGGCGGCGTCGCCGAGGTGGTGACGACCAGCTCGGGCCGCAGCCCGCTCGTCGCTTCACGCGAGTTGAGCAGCGAGTACGTCAGCGAGGTGGTGGCCTGGCGCACGCAGAACGCGACGCGGGTCGCGCCCTCGGCCTTCCGTGCCGCGACCCACGAGGTCACGTCGATCTCGTGCCACGCGTTGGTGGTGCTGGTGACGTCGAAGGTGCCGAGTACCGCGTCGGTCGCCGGCCGGGTGTTCCACGTCATCGTGGCGCCGGACCAGTTCGTCGAGGGCACGCCGAGCACCTGGCTCGGCCGCGACGGCGCCGTCACCAGACGGCCGTTGAGGCGGAGCTTGGCCTGGGTGACGGTGCCGGTGACGGCCCCGAGGTCCATCGCCAGGTACGACAGGAACTGGTAGTTGGCGCCCGACTCGTACTTGAGCGGCAGGACGTTGGAGAAGCCGTAGCTCGTCGTGGCGTAGGACCCGCCCCGGACGTAGGTGTCGTCGGCGACGGGGATCGTGACCGTCGACGGCACGACCGGGCCGGTGCTGGTGCGGAACGGACCGGTCACCTCGTAGGTGACGCCGGTGGTGCCGTCGCTGCCGCGCTGGGAGGAGAAGTAGAGCCGGGTGCCGTCGGGGCTGAACGCCGGGCCGGTGACCTCGGAGCTCGAGTGGCCGACGATGCGCACCACGGCGGCCACCTGGCTGACGCCGTTGACCTTGGCGATCGTGCAGAGCTCCATGTTCCCGCCGTCCTCGGCGACGTAGACGTCGCCGGACAGCGGGTGGACGGTCACGTTGTCGACGGCGTCGAGGTCGCCCGGCATCGTGTTGCAGTCGTGCAGGACGGTGAGGGTGCTGGTTGCCGGGACGAGCTCCCACACCCGCTTGTCGCCCTTGGTGGTGAAGAACACCGAGCCGCCGGCGGCGAAGATGCCCTCGCCGCCGTTGAACGCCGTCGTGGTCGCCTGTCGGTCGGGACCGCTCGTCGAGGTCGGCACCCACGTCACCGTCGATCCCGACACCGACGCGGCGTACAGCTGGCCGGCGGAGAGGTCGCCGGGGTTGGTCGGCACGAACCGGTAGAGGCGGCCGTTGGGGTCGTCCTCGGTGAGGAAGAGGCTGCCGGTGCCGACGTCGACGGCGACGGCCTCGTGGTTGAAGGAGCCGAGCGCCGGACGGACCGTGCCCTGTCCCGCCTGCTGGGGGTTGCACTCCCAGACCTGGCCCGTCGCGCCCTTCTCCTCGCAGCTCAGCCACGTCCCCCACGGGGTCGGCCCGCCGGCGCAGTTGATCGAGGTGCCGCCGAGGATCCGGTAGGCGTTCGAGACCGATCCGTCGGTGGCGAACCGCACGGCGGACGCGCCGCCCGCGGCGCCGCCGACCTCGGAGTTGGAGACGTAGATCCACCCGCCGCCGTTGGCGGGGAAGCAGGCACCGCCGTCGGGTGCGCCGTGCCAGGAGTAGGAGGTGCCGGCGACGTTGGCACCGGTGGTGCCGACGATGCGGCTGGTGAACCCGGCGGGCAGCTGGAGCCCGTTGGCGTCGGCGGCTTGCAGCGCGCCGTACGGTCCGGGCCCCGCCACGGCGGCGAACGCAGGACGCGCCGGCGCCACGAGCGCGGCGCCAGCAGCGACCAGACCGGACGTCACCAGGAACGTGCGCCGGTCCATGCTCTCCGACATGGCTGTCCCTCCCTGACGAGCGGGCCATGCCGCGGCCATGCGGCGAGTTCCCAGCTCGAATGCACCTCTGACGCTACGACCCTGCCGGCGGCGCGGACAAGAGAAGAGGTGCCCAGTCCGCCGTCGCCCAGGAGGGCCCGTCGACCCGTTCGGCAGGCGCTCGGTCAGACGTCGGCCGCGTCCTCGACCGACGCCGCGTCGAGCGCGCCGTCGGGGTCACCGCCGTCGAGGGAGCCGGGGACGATGCGGCAGCGTTCGATGAACTCCGCGACCTCCGACTCCTTGAGCCGGATCACCCGCCCGAAGCGGTAGGCCGGCAACTGCCCGTCGTCGATGAACCGGTACAGCGTCCGCGGGGTCACCCCCAGCCGCTTCGCCGTCTCCGCCGTGTTGAGCCATTCGATGTCCGCCGTGCTCACTTGAGTGACGGTACGCGGACCCTCCGACATCGGCAACTAGTACCACTTCGACGCGGTTCGACGTACCGCACGACGTTGAACTGCGTTCAGTGCTGTTGGTGATGTTTCAATGCTCTTGACTTCCTTCCCGCTCCTCCCGTAACACTCTGAGCAGCCCTCGGGGAGGGGGCGTCCGGCTCGCCGGGCAGGAGGAGGGGAGGGCGGGTGACATCCGTGCTGGGGAGAGCTGCGTCGACCGGGCGCGCCGAACGGGCCCGTGGCCTGCCGAGCGGACGGGCGCTCGTCGGTTCGGCACTCGTGGTCGTCGCAGCCGCCGGGGTGCTCGCCGCACACCGTGCCGCCGCCGCGCCGCCGACGACCAGGGTCGTCGTGGTGACCAGGGACGTGCCGGCCGGGACGGTCCTCGACGCCGCCGACCTGGGGACGGTGGCCGTGGACCTCCCGGCCGGTGCGACATCGGTCGCCGGCGACGACGCACAGGACGTCGTCGGCGCCGTGGCCCGCCACGACCTCCACGAGATGGACCTGCTGCGCCCTTCCGACACCGGCCGGGCCGAGGACGAACCCGCCCCGGGATCGGTGGTCGTCCCCGTCGAGGTGGAGCGGTCCCGCGCGCTCACGGGGACCGTGCGCACCGGCAGTCGCGTCGACGTCCTCGCCACCGATCCCGACGGGGCCGGCACACGTGTGCTGGCGACCGACGTCCTCGTCGTCGCGGTCGACGACGAGGACGACGGCCTGGGGGCGGGCGACGGCGTCCGGTTCCGGCTGGCGCTCGCCGATGCCACCGCCGCCACCTCGGTGGTCGACGCCTCGGTGCGCTCGCAGCTGACCCTGGTGCTCCCCGACCAGCGCCCGACCGACGGAGCCGACCGTGGGTGACCGCTTCGTGGTGGTCGGGCTCGCACGGTCGCGTGCCCGGTGGTCCGGGGAGCTGACCCGGTGGGCGAACGCCGCGGTCGCACCGGTCGACTTCGTGAAGTGCCTGACCCCCGAGGAGGCCCGGGCGGTGCTCGGGGCGGGGAGGACGGTGTCCGCGCTGCTCGTCGACGACGACCTCCCCCGCTTCGACCGCGACCTGGTCGCCGACGCGGATCGGGCCGGTGTGCCCACGGTCCTCATCGGCCGCACGGGTGGGCGCGACTGGGAGGCGCTCGGCTGCGCGACGCGGCTCGACCCGGACTTCGGTCGCGACGAGCTCGTCGACGTCCTCGACCGCTTCGCCCGGCGCGTCGCCAGGGATGCGGGCCCGCGCCCGTCGCGGGTGGACCTCGAGGACGGCCCCGAGCGCGGCGCGCTCGTCGGCGTGATCGGGGCTGGCGGCGTCGGCACCTCCACCGTCGCCATGGCGCTGGCCCAGGCGTGGGCGTCCGACGGGACGGACACGGTGCTGGTCGACGGGTGTCGCCGTGCCGACCAGGCCATGTTCCACGACGTCGGCGACGTCATCCCGGGCTTCCCGGAGCTCGTCGACCTCCACCGGTCCGACGAACCCGACCCCGCGGAGATCCGCAGCATCGAGTTCCCGACCGCCCGTGGCTACCGGCTGGTGCTCGGCCTCCGACGTCCACGCGACTGGGCCGGGCTCCGACCCAGGTCGGTCGCGGCCGCGTTCAACGGCCTCCGCCGGACCCACGAGGCGGTGGTCGTCGACCTCGAGGCGGACCTGGAGGACGAGTCGCAGACCGGCTCGGTCGACGTCGAGGACCGGCACGCCGCGGCGCTCGCCGTCGCCAGGGACGGCGACGCCGTCGTCGTGGTCGGTCGGTCGGACATGAAGGGCGTCCACGACACGGTCCGGCTCGTCCACGACCTCGTCCGCTGCGGCACGCCGAACGAGCGCATCGCCGTCGTGGTGAACCACGCCCCCCGGTCGGCGCCCGTCCGGTCGAGGCTGGCGAGGACCGTCCGGTCGCTCACCGGCGACGAACCTGGCGCCGTCGCCTTCGTCCGCCACCTGCGCGGGGCCGACGCGCTCCACCACGACGTCGCGCTGCTGCCGGAGGCGGCCGGGACCGACGTGCTCCGGGCGGTACGAGCCGTGCTCGGTCAGGGCCCGGATCCGGGGCGCGAGCCGGTCCGGATCCGGGTCGGTGAGCTCGGGACGGACCTGGTGCTCGACGACGACGGGAGTCGGCGGTGAGCACCAGCGTGCGCGACGACCAGCTCTCGCCCCTCCAGGAGATCGAGCGCGACGTCCAGCTCCGGGCCAACGCGCTCGCGCTCGACGTCGACACCCCCGACGGCGAGTCACGCCTGCTCGGGCTCATCCACGACGCAGTCGGCCAGTGGTCCGACGACCACTCGAGGGGCCAGCGACCGTACGAGCTCCCGGACCCGCAAGGGGTCACCGCCCGGGCGTTCCGCAACCTGGCGCGGTACGGACCGCTGACGGAGCTGCTGGCCGACGACGACGTGTGGGAGATCATGGTCAACGCTCCCGACGAGATCTTCGTGAAGCGGCACTCGGGCGGGAACCGGTTCCACCACGAGGTGTTCCACGACGACGAGCACGTGGCGCGGACGCTGACGAAGCTGCTCGACGACTCGTCCACCTCGCACCGGAAGCTCGACCCGGTCGAAGGGCTCCAGGACGCGCAGCTCGACGACGGCGCCCGCCTGCACATCGTCCACGGCGACCTCAGCCGCGGCGGCCACCTCATGGTCAACATCCGCAAGTTCACGGGCGTGGCGCTGTCGAGCCTCGACGAGCTCGTCGAGCGGGGGTCGCTGACCGCCGAGGCCGCCCGGTTCCTCGCCGCTGCCGTGCGGGCCCGGCTCAGCATCGTGTTCGCCGGGGCGCCCGGCGCAGGCAAGACCACGCTGCTGTCCTGCTGCGCGGCGGAGCTCGACCCGTCGCTCCGGGTCGTGATCGCCGAGGAGGTGTTCGAGGCCGACGTCGACGTGGCCAACGTCGCCAGCATGCAGACCCGCCCGCCGCGCACCGACCGGCCCGCCATCGACCTGCGCCGCCTCGTGTCGGGCTTCCTGCGCATGGCGCCCGACGTGGCGATCGTCGGCGAGGTGCGCGACCGGGAGGCCCTGCCGCTGCTGCTCACGCTGTCGTCGGGCGTCACCGGCTACACGACGATCCATGCGGGCTCGGCCCGACAGGGCCTGACCCGGCTCCGCTTCCTCGCCCAGCTGTCGGACGCGTCGAAGGACCTGCCGCTGAGCGCGCTCAACAACCTCGTCAGCGACTCCGTCGACCTCGTCGTCCACACCGACCGAGGTCCGGACGGCCCGAGGGTGAGCGGCATCATCGCTGTCGAGGACCTGGTCGCCGGGCCCGAGGCCGTCCAGTTCACCGTGACCGACGTGTTCGCCCGGGACGGCGGCGACGGACGTCTCGCGTGGTCCGGTGTCGTCCCCGTCCGCGCTGCCGAGCGCATGTCGGCACGCGGCACGGACCTGCGTGCGCTGCTCGAGGACCGTTCGTGAGCTCGATCCTGTTCGCCGCCATCGCCGCGGTCGGCACGTCCCTGCTCGTCATGCCCCGGCCGACGCGATCCGACGCCGGGCCGCGGCCGACCCCGGGTGAAGCCCTCGCGGCGCAGCGGGACCGCGCCGAGCTCGCGCTGCAGCGCGCCGGCCTCGACGGCGTGAGCCCCCTGCAGTTCGGCGGCACCGTGCTGGCGGTGGCCGTCGCCGCCACCTTCGCCGCGACCCTCGTCGTCGGGCCGGGCGTGGGCGCGCTGGTGATCGGTGCCCTGGCCGGCGCCGCGCCGATCGCGATGTGGCGGTCCCGCCGGACTGCAGCCCGCCGCGCCGCCCAGGAGCACTGGCCGCGGCTGATCGAGGAGCTCAGGGTCCTCACCGGCCCCATGGGCCGTCCCATCCCGCAGGCCCTGCTCGAGGTCGGGTCCCGTGGCCCGGTCGAGCTGCGACCCGCCTTCGCCGCCGCCCAGCGCGAGTGGAACCTCACGACCGACTTCGAGCGGACGGTCACCGTGCTGAAGGACCGGCTGGCCGACCCGACCGCGGACGCGACGTGCGAGACGCTCCTCGTCGTGCACGAGGTCGGTGGCGACCTCGACGCCCGCCTCAGCGCACTGGCCGAGGACCGGCGCCGCGACCTCCACGACCGCAAGGACGCGCAGGCGAAGCTGGCCGGCGCCCGCACCGCTCGGCTCTTCGTCGTGCTGGTGCCGATCGGCATGGCGATCGCCGGCACGAACGTCGGCGCCGGGCGGGCGGCGTACCGCAGCGGGACGGGGCAGGTGCTGGTCGTCCTCGGCATCGCCCTGGTCGTCGCGTGCTGGGTCTGGGGGGCCCGGCTCATGCGGCTCCCGGTCGAGGAGCGGGTGTTCGACCGATGAGCGTCGTGGAGCTCGTCCTCCTCGTCCTGCTCGGCGCCGGGCTCGCGGTCGTGCTCGGCGAGCTGCGCTGGTTCCGCCGGCGCCCGCTCGCCCACCGGCTGCGGCCCTACTCCCCCGCCGGCCCCGCGACCCCGGCGCCGACGCCCTCCTCGCCGGCGGCGGTGCTCCTCCCCCTCGTCGACCAGGCGCTCGACCGCGCCGCATCCGCGCTCGGCATCGGCGACGACCTCGGCACGCGACTCGCCCGCGCCGACGTCGGGACCGACCCGGCGGCGTTCCGCATCCGCCAGGTGGTCCACGGCCTGATCGGCCTCGCGGCCGGTGCGGCCCTGGCGCTGGCGCTCCGCCCCGGTGGGGTCCTGGCGGCCGTCCTCGTCGTCGGGCTCCCGGTGCTCTGCGTGCTGGCCGACGAGCAGCGGCTGTCGAACCGGATCGCCCAGCGCTCGCACGTGCTGCAGCTCGAGCTCCCGGTCGTGGCCGAGCAGCTGGGGATCCTGATCGACGCCGGATCCTCGCTGCCCGCTGCGCTGGCGCGGATCGCCGACCGGGGCCGGGGCGCCGCGGCGGCCGACCTGCGGCGTGTCGTGCTGCGGATCCGCCGCGGCGCGTCCGAGGCCGAGGCCCTGGCCGAGTGGGCGGACCGCACCGATGTCGGTGCCGTGCGACGACTGGTGGCCGTGCTCTCGCTGCACCGGGAGGCGGGCGACCTCGGACGGCTGATCTCGGCCGAGGCACGGGCGATCAGGGCCGAGACGCACCGCGAGCTCGTCGAGCGCATCGAGCGCCGCAGCCAGCTCGTGTGGATCCCGGTGACCGTCGCGACGCTCGTCCCCGGCCTGCTGTTCCTCGCCGTGCCGTTCGTGAGCGCGCTCGCGCAGGTCACCGGCGCATGACCTCGACCACCGGCATCCCCGCCGGTCCGACCCCGCCGGGAGGCGACCATGACCACCACCACCCGCCGCCGTCCAGGCACGACCCGGCCGCGACGTCGTCGCGACGAGATCGCCGAGGGCGTCATCTCCACCGCGATCGCCGTGCTCATCGTGGCGTTCCTCGGCATCGCCCTCTGGAAGGGCTTCGACGTCATGATGAACAGCGCGACCGAGAAGACCCAGCATCAGGTCGAGCAGATCGGCGGTTGAGCGAGCGGGGCTCTGGCCTGCTCGGCACGCTGTTCGGGGTCGCGGCCGTGATCGTGGCGATCGGGTTCTGCGCCAACGTCTGCCTCGGGCTGTGGACGAGGTCCACCGTCGAGGCGGTCGCGCAGGACGCGGCGCGGGACCTCGCCGCCACGCCGGCCGGCGAGCTCGACGCAGCGCGGGTCGAGACCGTCCTGTCGCGAGCGCGGGCGCGCCTCGGCCCGACCGGCGCCGAGACCGACCTGCGGCTCGAACGGCTCGACGACCGGGTCGCCGTCCGCGTCCGCCACCCCGGCGTGTCGCTCATGCCCCGACTCGTCGCCGGACCGTCCGTCGGCGCACTCGACGAGCTGGTGGTGGTCGGACGCGAGGACCAGCCGTGAGGCCCCGGTGGAAGAGGGACCGGGGCGAACGGGGCGCCGTCGCGGGGCTCGAGGGCGTCATGCTCGGCGTCCTCGTGCTGGTGACCGGCACGCTGCTGGTCATCAACGCCTGGTCGGTCCTCCAGGCACGGCGGACCTTGGACGGCGCGGCCAGGGAGTACCTCCGCGCCTACACCCAGGCCGACGAGCCGTCGGGGGCGGACGCGGCGGGCCGGCGGGCGCTCCTCGACGTGCTCGGCGGCGAGCGGGGGACGGTCGACGGCGTGACCGTCGAGGCACCCGACCCGTCGACCTTCGGCCCGTGCGCCACCGCGACCGTCACGCTGTCGATCGTGGTGCCCGCTGCCCGCCTGCCGTTCGTCGGACCGGTCGCGTCCACCACCGTCGCGGTGACCCACACCGAGCTCGTCGACGCCCACCGCGAGGTCCGATCGGGACCCTCCTACGACGTGGAGCGGACGGCCTGTGCCGAGTGAACGTGCGACTGCGGCAGTGCTCGCGCCGGCGATGGCACTCGTGCTGATCGTCCTGGCCGCCATCGCCCTTGACCTCACCGCGGTCGCCGGCTCGCAGCGATCGGCCGAGCGCGTCCTGGCCGCGGCCGCTGACGACGCCGCCGGCATGCTCGACGGCCGCGCGCACCAGGCGGACGGATCGGTCCGCGTCGACCGCCGGGCCGCGGAACGAGTGGTCCGCGCCCGCGTCGACGCCGCGGACCTGGCAGGGCAGGTCCGCGACCTCCAGATCCAGGTGACCGACTCGACGGTCGACGTCACCGCCCGGGTCGAATCGCCCCACCTCTTCCTCCGTGCCGTGCCCGGGATGGGCGACGTGGCGTTGTCGGCCCCCATCCACGTCCGAGCACGGCTCCGAACCGATGGGGGGTAGCGCGATGGACGAGATCGAGACGCTGGAGCCCGACGAGCTGCACGGCGGCCGAGGGCGGATCTCCCGCCGGACCGACGGCCCGGTCGAACTGGTCGTGAAGACGGCCACCGGCGGCGACCGAGCAGCACTCCGCCGAGAGGCCGAGGTGCTCCGTGCGGTCGGCGGTGCCGAGGTGGTCCAGGTCGTCGACCTCCACGACGGACTCGAGCAGACGGAACTCGTGCTGCGGGACACCGGTGGTCCGTCGCTCGGCGCGGCGCTCGCCGACGAGGGCACGTCGTCCGCCACCGCGCTGCAGCTGCTGGCGAGCGCATGCGACACCGTCGCCCGCCTGCACGGTCGGGGGTGGGCCCACGGGCGGATCACGACGGACCACGTCCTCCTGACGAGGCGTGGTCGGATGCGCCTGTGCTCGTTGCGCGCGGCCACGCCGGTCGAGTCCGATCCGGACGCGGCGCGGGCCGATCGCGCCGCCCTCCTCCGGATGGTCGACGACTGGACCCGAGCACCGGCCGGTCCGGGCCGCGATCCCCGCCTCGGTGCTCGACTGCGGGCCGAGGTGCTGGCCCGACGCACCCACCGGCTTCCCGATGATCCCGACCCGAGGGTGCTCGCCCGGATCCTCCGGCGCACGGGGCGGGCGAGCGGCCCACCGATGCGCACGATGGTGTGGGCACTGCCGATCATCGTGTCCATCCCGCTGGTCCTCCTCGTCGCAGGGTCGCTGCGCAGCGCGGTCGACGAGCCCCGGGCCACCGCCGCGCCGACGACCACGGCGACCACCGTCCGGCCATCCACCTCCACGACGGCGACCGCATCCAGCTCGGCCGCGCCGACGACGTCGGTCGCCGCGGCGACGACCGTGGCCACGCCCGTCACCACGAGCGCGCCGTCCACGGCCCCGGCGGCCCTCACCACCGACGGGAACACGGTGACGGTCGACGGCCGCAGGTACCGCGTCGGCGAGGACGGCGACATCGTGGCCGTGTCCGACTGGGACTGCGACGGGATCGCCACCCCGGCCGTGCTGCGACCCTCGACCGGCACGGTGCACGTGTTCGACGGGTGGGCCACGCCGGGCGCGACGGCGACCGCCACCGAGGTCGGCCGGGTGGACGGCGCCGTCTCGATCGCGTCCCCGGACGGGCCCTGCGGGCCACCGGTCGTCACGACGGCGGACGGAGCGGCGCGTGTGGTGAGCATCCCCGGAGCCCGACCGTGAGCGCTCGGGCTGCGGTGGGACGCCTGCTCCTGTGGCTCGGCGCCGAGCTCGCCGGCGTGGCCGCGCTCTCGTGGCTGGTCCGCCCCACCGTCGGTCGTGAGCCCCTCGACGTCGCGGCGTGGATCGGGCGATGGCTCGCGCTGGCGCTGCTCGCCTCCCTGCTGCTGGTCACCGTCGCCCAGCTGCTCGCGCTGGCGATGGGCGTGGTCGCCGGGACGGGCGGTGTCGGCGCCCGGCTCGCACGTGCGTCGGCGCGACTGGGACCGCGCGGCCTCGCGGGGCTGGCCGCGGCAGCCACCGTCGTGTCCGGCGCGTCGTCCTGCGCACCTGCCATGGCGAGGGCGGCTCGGCACGACGTCGTCGCCCGGGAACCCGTCGTCATGGTCCTGGAGGCACCGCCGGGGAGCGGCTCGGTCCCCCCGGGCCAGTCCGGGTCGGTCGTGACGATGGAGATCGACCCCGAGCCATCGCCGCTCGCGGACCCGGCGCCCTTCACTGATCCGGCCCCGGTGCCGGCACCGCCGCGGACGGTCGAGGTCCTGCGGGGCGACAGCCTCTGGTCGATCGCCGAGCGATCGCTGTCGGACTCGCTCGGTCGGGCGCCGAGCGACGCCGAGACGACGACCTACTGGCGGATCGTCGTCGAGCTCAACCGGACGCGGCTGGTGGACCCCGACGATCCGAGCCGGATCTACGCGGGTCAACGCATCGTGCTCCCATGACCGCGAGGGGTCGATGTCCTGCGAGCGCCGCGTAGGATCGGCGCCGTGACCGCTCTCGTCGCCATCACGCTGGTCGTGGCCGCCGCCGCTGCCTTCCGCTCCACCTGGTCGCCCTGCGGGCTGTCGATGCTGTCGACCGTCACGCCGATCGCCGAGGCCGGACGGGGCCACCGCTACCGGTGGACCGCGTCGTGGTTCTTCATGGGCGCGCTCATCGGCGGCGCCACCACCGGTGCGGTCGCCGCCGCGCTGGCCGCAGGCGTGGGTGCGCTCGAGCTCTCCACCACCGCCACCTACGCGATCGCCGCTGCGGCCGCCGTGCTGGCCGCCGGCCTCGACGGCCGCCTGCTCGGCCCGCCGATCCCCCACCACCGCCGCCAGGTCAACGAGGACTGGCTGGGCGCGTACCGCGCCTGGGCCTACGGCGCCGGGTTCGGCTGGCAGATCGGCACCGGCGTGGCCACCTACATCATGACGGCGGGCGTCTACCTGGTGATCGTCCTCGCCGCCCTGACCGGCAGCCCGCTGACGGCGCTGCTGCTCTGCGTCGCCTTCGGCGCCTTCCGCGGCTCGATGGTCGTGCTCGGCGCCACGCTGACGTCGGCCGACAGGCTCCGCGTCTTCCACGAGCGCTTCGAGGCGGCCCGCGAGCCGGTCCGCCGGGCCGTCATCGTCGTCGAGGTCCTCGCGGCCGTCGCCCTCGGGCTCGCGGGCGGCACCGGCTCGGTGCTGACAGCGGTCGCGGCCGCCGTCGTGGTCGTCGCCGCCGGCGCGGTCCGGGGCGCGCTGCACGGCCCGGCACCGGTCGCCGATGCGTGCTCGGTCGTCGACCGCACGCCGGTCGAGACCACCGCCTGATCCGTTCGGCGCCGAGCTCGCGGCCTGGCCGGCCGATTTCTGAGGCGCGGATCGCGACAAGGGTTGTCGCTGTGCACCCCTATATCCCGGTGGGGGGGGTCAGGGGAGGCGGAGGGGGGCCTCGCCGCGGCGGGCCTGCTTGTCCCGGTACATCGACGAGTCGCTGCGGTCGATGACCGACACCAGCTCGTCGTCGTCCATCGCGACGGCCACGCCGAGCGACATGCCGACGTCCACCATCCGACCGCTCGCCAGCACCTGGCCCTCGGTCGCCTCGCGCACCCGGGTCGCCATGGCCTCGACGTCCTCGAGCGGCAGGCCCGGGCAGGCGACCACGAACTCGTCGCCGCCGAGCCGGCCGACGAAGTCGCCACCGCGCACCGCGCCGGCCAGGCGGCCGGCGACCGCGACCAGCACGGCGTCGCCGATGGCGTGGCCGTAGACGTCGTTGATGCCCTTGAACCCGTCGAGGTCCACGAAGAGCACCGCCACCGGGTACTCCCCGCCCACCGCGAGGCCCATCAGCCGGCGCTCGAACGAGCGCCGGTTCAGCGAGCCGGTCAGGTGGTCGATGGTGGCGTCGTGGTTCAGGCTGCGGTCGTACTGCGCCCGCTCGAACGCCAGGGCGGCGAGCGACGTGATGCGCTGCATCACCGTCGCGTCGTACGGGGTCGGTTCGCCGAGCCGCGGCACGGGCAGCACGACGACGCCCAACACCGACTCGCGGCTGTGGGACAGCACTGGGCAGATCCAGCGCTCGGCATCGGCGCGGATCTCCTCGGACAGCGACTCCCGCACCTGCTGCAGCAGCGCGTGCGGGTCGGCGCCGACGAGGGCGGCCGGGTCGCCGTCGACCGTCGTGCGCCCGTCGTAGGAGTGCACGAGGCAGACCGACTGCATGAGGAAGTGCGCGCGCACCACGTCGATGACCGCGTCGAGCGTGGCGTTGAGGTGGTCGCCGTGGCCGAGCAGCTGCAGCACCCGGTCGAGCGCGTGGCGCTCCTCACCCGGGCGGGCGGTCACCACCATGTGGCCGTCGAGGTCGACGACCCGACCGGCCACGAGCACCGGCCGCCACGACCCGTCCTGGGCCTTGATGCGGACGAGCAGCTCGACGGTGCGGGCGGCGGTGGGTCGGGCGAGCGTCTCCTCGGGGTCGTCGAGCACCGGCTCGACGACCGAGATCACCATGGCGAAGTCGTCGGGGTGGACCAGGTCGAGGGCGTTGGCACCGACCAGCGCGCCGTCGGCCCAGCCGAGCACCGACTCGGTGGCGCCGCTGGCCCACAGGACGTCGAGCGAACGGTCGAAGAGCAGGACGCCGGTGGAGAAGCGCTCCCCGAGCGCGGCGAGGGCGGTGCCGATGAGCTCATCGGGAGCAGCGGCGTCGGAGGTGGCGGTCACCCTCGAACCATCGGCCCCGCGGCCGGGACGGTTGAAAAAACACTTCGCGTCATGTCTGATCGGACGCCGGCCCGGCTGTCGGGTCGGATCGGCCCGATCGGGCGCCACGGCGGGGCGCAGCCGCAGCGCGGCGACGGCATGGGGCGGACGGCCCGGTCGAGAAGGGTCCGGTCGGCGTGGGCCGTGCGACCCGGTCGCCCTGGCTCGGGGACGCCCGGACGGCGGCACTCGCCGGGCCGGTCAGGCCGGGCGGCAGGTCACTTGGGGATGACGTTGACGACCGTCCCGTTGGGGACGTTGTCGTAGATCCACTTGGCGTCCGCGTCGGCCATGCGGATGCAGCCGTGCGAGACGGGCCGCACGCCGAGCGGCGTCGACAGCGGCGTGGAGCCGCGGCGCGGGATGCCGTGGAAGCCGATGCCGCCGTTGAAGCGCGTCATCCACTGCATGGAGACCCGCGAGTCCGACGCGGAGGTCGTCCAGGCCGAGCGGCTGTAGACGCGGAAGCTGCCGAGCGGGGTCCGGCCGCCGGCGCCGCTCGAGATCGGGATCTCGCGGAGGAGGCCGCCGTTGACGTCGTAGACGAAGGCCCGCTGCAGCTTGATCGAGACGTCGATCTTGCCGACGGCCACCGCCGGCGGCGGGGCCTCGCACGCGAACAGGAACGGCAGGGTGGCGAGCACCACCATGATCCCCAGCTTCTTCGTCCTGGTCACTCCGCTGTCCTTCCCTCGGGTCGAGACCCGCCTGAGCGCCGTTCGACGCCGAGCCAGTGTGCCAAGCGGACCGACGGACGCCAACTCCGGGGACGCCGCCGGATGGGTGCTCCTGTGCTGCTCCGACACCGTCCGGATGCTGCTCCCGCGAAGGTCGAACGAGTAGGGTCGTCCAAACCGGCTCACGGTCGGATCGGGCCAGATCGTGGTCCGGACAGGCCGGTCGAACCCCCCGCCGACAGAAAGGCACGGCCGCCGAATGCGCGTCCCCGCAGCAGCCATCTCGTTCCCAGACGAGGACCGGGAGTGGATCCTCAGCCAGATCGACGAGAGCCTCCGCTCCGGTCAGCTGACGCTCGGCCAGGTCGGCCGTCAGCTGGAAGCCGAGTTCGCGGACGCCCACAAGGTCGCACACGCCGTCAGCGTCAGCTCCGGCACCAGCGCCGTCGAGATCCCGCTGCGGGTCCTCGAGTGCAAGGGCAAGGAGGTGCTGGTCCAGGCCAACACGTTCTTCGCCACCGCCGCCGCCGCGGTGTCGGCCGGCGCCGACATCAAGTTCGTCGACTGCGACCCCGCCACGATGGCGATGGACCCCGCCGCGCTGCAGGCGGCGATCGGCCCCAACACGGTCGGCGTCGTCGTCGTCCACATCGGCGGGTTCATCCCGCCCGCCATCCGCGACATCCAGCGCATCTGCTCCGAGAACGGCCTCTGGCTGTTCGAGGACGCGGCGCACGCCCACGGCAGCTCGCTCGACGGGCAGATGGCCGGGACGTTCGGCGTGGCCGGCTCGTTCAGCTTCTACCCCACCAAGGTCATCGCCGGCGGTGAGGGCGGCATGCTCATCACCAACGACAGCCACTTCGTGGACGAGGCCAAGATCTACCGGGACCAGGGCAAGGCGTCGTTCCTCACCAACGACCACACCCGGCTCGGTTACAACTGGCGCATGAGCGAGCCGCACGCGGCGATCGCGCTCAGCCAGCTCCGCCGGCTCGACGAGTTCGTCGACCACCGCCGCCACGTGGCCGCCCTCTACGACGAGGCGCTGGCCGACGGCCCTGTCACCCCGCTGGCGATCCCCGACGAGTCGCGGTGCAACTACTACAAGTACATCGCCTTCCTGCCGGCCGGCGTCGACCGCTCGTTCATCAAGAAGCGGATGCGCGAGGAGTTCGAGGTGGCCCTCTCGGGTGAGGTGTACGAGCTGCCGCTGCACCTGCAGTCGGTGTTCGAGCCGTGGGCCGACGGTCCGCTGCCGGGTGCCGAGGAGCTCTGCGCCCGCCACATCTGCCTCCCGGTCTCGGCCGTGATGACCGACGAGCAGGTCGAGTTGGTGATCACCGCCCTCAACGAGGTCATCCCCTCGTGAGCGGCATCGTCGCCGTCACCGGCGGTTCCGGCTTCATCGGCTCGAACGTCGTCGACGCGCTGATCGACTCGGGCCGCCGCGTCCGGGTGATCGACGCCGTCGAGCCCCACCGCAGGGACGTCGAGTGGTTCGCCGAGGCCGACATCCTCGACGTCGAGTCGCTCAAGCCCGCGATCGAGGGCACCGAAGCGGTGTTCCACCTGGCCGCCATGGCCGACGTGAACGACATCTACGCCGATCCGGCCCGGGCCGTGGCGCTCAACGTGCAGGGCACGGTCAACGTGCTCGAGGCGGGCCGCCTCACCGGCGCCGGCCGCACCGTGCTGGCCTCGACCGTGTGGGTCTACGGCTCGACGGTCGGCGAGGTCGTCGACGAGACGACGCCGTTCACCGAGGACCTCGACCGGCACCTCTACATCACGACGAAGATCGCGTCCGAGTTCGCGTGCCGCGACTACCTCAACCTCTACGACCGCCCCTTCACGGTGCTGCGCTACGGCATCCCCTACGGCCCCCGCATGCGGGAGACCACGGTGATGAGCGCGTTCTTCCGCCGGGCGCTGTCCGGTGAGGCGATCACGATCGACGGCGACGGCATGCAGAGCCGGAACTTCGTCTACGTCGAGGACCTCGCCAAGGCCCACGTCCTGGCCCTGCAGCCGGAGGCCGAGAACCAGGTGATCAACGTCGACGGCCCGGTCCCCGTGACCATCCGCCAGGTGGCCGAGATCACCGCCGAGCTGGCCGGCGACGTCGAGGTCAGCTTCGGCCCGAGCCGCCCCGGCGACCTGAAGCCGCAGACGGTCCGCAACGACAAGGCCGTCGACGTGCTGGGATGGAAGCCCGAGGTCGACATCACCGACGGCATGCGCCGCAGCTTCGACTGGTACGTCGCCAACCGCACCGGGAAGGACTGAACATGACCGAGCCTCGTCGGATCGCCGTCGTCCCGGCCTACAACGAGGAGCCGACCGTCCGCGACGTGCTCGGCAAGCTGTACGGCTACGTCGACGAGCTCGTCGTGGTCGACGACGGGTCGACCGACGGCACGCGCCGCGAGATCCAGCTATTCATGGACGGCCGGGACGGCGCCCGCATGCTCGTCCACGAGGTCAACCAGGGCATGAGCGAGGCCTACTACCTCGCCTTCGGCGACCTGCGCCGGCGCCTCGAGTCGGGCGAGCTCTCGCCCGACGACTTCGTCTACACCGTCGACGCCGACGGCCAGCACGAGCTCGCCGTGCTCGAGGACCTGCACCGCCAGATGTACGACGAGGACCTCGACGCCCTGCTCGTGCAGCGGGACCTGTCGACGTACCCGGCGTACAAGCAGGCCGGCAACTGGGTGATGAGCACCTGGGCGACGATCTGGTCGGGCGGCGTGCAGCTCAAGGACGTCGAGTCGGGCTATCGCATCTTCCGCCTCGGCGCGCTGGCCGACGCGCTCGACTACTACCAGGGCTACAAGTACTCGGAGACCGTCGAGGTCGCCGTCGTGCTGTCCCGGCTGGGCTACCGGGTCCGCAACGACATCGTCGTGCCGGTGCCGGTGTTCCGCTCCCGCACCCGCATGAGGGACGTGGTGATCGACCTGGCGGCGATGCCCGCCGCCGCGTTCCGCGTCACGCTCCGGCGACCGAAGGACCAGCGGGTCCCGAGCCTGGTGCCCCCGGTGCTGGTCTCGAGCGGCATCGTCGCCGCGGCGCTGTCACCGCTGGTGGTCACGGCGCAGCTGGTGCGCCGCCGTCGCCGCCGCTCCCGCTGAGCCAGAACCGCTCCCAGCTCGGGAAGCTCTCGGGCACCGTGCCGCGCCCGTCGGGGCGCTCCGGCCAGTTCGCCGGCGCCTGGTCGAGCGGGTTCGTCGGCGCCGCCTCGCCGTACCAGAGCTCGTGGAGCCGGCGGACGAAGCGCCACCGGCCGTCGCGCCGGGCGTAGGTGTCGCGGTAGAGGATCGACTGGTGGACCCAGCGGTCGCCGTCGGCGACCTGGCCGAGGCAGTAGACGAGCCCGGTCGCGTCGTCGGGGCCGAGGAGGTCGATCTGGTGGGTGCCGACGTGCAGCATGCTCACGCCGACGGCCGACAGCGACGCCTGGAACGACGCCCGCAGCGCGTCGCGCCCGAACGTGTCGCGCCCGACCTGCACGTCGTCGACGAACAGCTCGACGAGCGCGTCGAGGTCGCGGGAGTCCACCGCGACCGCGTAGCGGTTGGCCAGCATCCGGATCTGGTCGTGGGCGACCAGCCGGGCCAGGTCGTCGGGGCCGGGGTCGGCGGACGGTGCGCTGCTCACTCGGGCAGGTCCGGGGCCCACGGCACGCCGTTGATGTGGCCGCCGCCGTCGGCGTACAGCGTGTTGCCGGTGACGTAGCGGGCGTCGTCGGAGGCGAGGAACGACACGACCCCGGCGATGTCGTCGTCGGGGTCGCCCATGTAGCCCATCGGCACCTGCGTGAGGATGTCGGCGATCATCTCGGGCATCGCCGCCTCGACCGCCTTGTAGGACGCCGTCGCCGCGCCCGGGCAGAGGGCGTTGGCCCGGATCCGGTGACGGGCCCACTCACGGGCCGCGGTGCGGGTCAGGGCGCGGAGGGCCTCCTTGCCGACGTTGTACTCGGCGGTGAACGGGTGGGCGTTCACCCCGTTCAGCGAGCAGACGTTGATGATCGACCCGCCGCCGGCGTCGCGCATCGTCGGGTACGCCCGCTGCATCGACCAGTGCGCCGCCCAGAACGCCATCTGCAGCCCGTGCTGCATGACGGCGTCGGTCTTGTGCTCGAGCCGGCCCATCTGGCCGCCGCCCCAGGCGTTGTTCACCAGCACGTCGATCGAACCGAACGCGTCGACGGCACGATCGACCGCGTCCTCGACCTCCTCCTTCACCAGCACGTCGGTCGGGACGAACACCGCCTTGGCGCCGAGCCCGCGCAGCTCCCGCTCGGCCTCCGCACCGGTGGTCGGGTCCACCTCGGCGAGGACGACCGACGCGCCGTCCCGGGCCAGCCGGCGGGCGGCGGCCCGTCCGATCCCCTCCCCCGCGCCGGTGACCAGCGCGACCTTTCCGGTCAGATCGCTCATGGCGCCGGACGCTAGACCGCGGTGGTCGGCGCGCGGGCGGCCGCTCAGCAGTCGTCGTCGGGGAGGTAGGCGGGGCCGCCGACGAGCTCGTCGAGCCGGACGGGCTCGAGGCCCTTGCGCTCCAACCCGTCGAGGATGATCGGCAGCGCGTCGAGCACGACCTGTCGATCGACGTCCACGTGGCCGTCGATGCTGTCGTGCAGGAGGATGATCGACCCCGGCCGCACCCGGTCGAGCACCCGCCGGGCGACCAGCTCGCCGTCGTCGGTCACCCAGTCCGCCGCCGAGACGTCCCACGTCGCCGTCACCATGTCGCGCCGGGCGACCTGCAGGTTCATGAGCGGCGTGCGCTGGCCGTGCGGCGGGCGGAAGAACCGGGGGCACACGCCGACCTCGCGCCCGATGACCTCCTGCGTCTCGCCGAGCTCCGGGTAGAGCGGGTTGAGCCAGCCCCAGTAGTCGTGGCGCCAGGAGTGGTTGCCGACCAGGTGGCCGTCCTCGACCAGCTGCCGGGCGATGTCGGGCCGCTCGGCGACGGCCTTGCCGACCAGGAAGAACGTGCCCCTGGCGCCGCGCTCGTCGAGCATGCGGGCCACCTCGAGCGACGCCGTCGAGTTCGGTCCGTCGTCGAACGTGATCGCCACCTGCGGCCGGTCACGGGGCCCGTGCCAGACGACCGGGCCGAACCACGACAGCTGCGGGTCGTTGCAGCCGGTCCAGGCCACCAGGCCGACCGCGCCGACGACCGCCACCGTGAGGAGCGCGCGCCGCACCCCCCGCCCCTCCGACGCCGGGCCGGCCGGCGAGCCGGCGGCCGGTCCGACCCTGGCGGCCCGTGCGATCGCCAGGACGGTGGTGGCGACGACCGCGGCGATCGCCGCGACCACGAACGGCAGCGACGAGCCGGTGCCGCCGATCGACCACGCCCCCAGGACGGAGACGACGGCCAGCGCCACGCCGGCGGCCCGGGCCGCCGTCGGCCCCGGCCACGGTCGCGGACCGGCGACGAGGCCGGCCCCCGCGCCGACGAGCAGGGCGATGATCGCCGTCGACACGCCGGCGGGGGTCACCGAGTAGAGCAGGCAGGACAGCACGACCAGGACCGCGCCCACCCAGCGGGTGCGGGCCGTGGCGGCCCGGCGCGCGTACAGCGCCGCCAGCCCCGCGGCGAGCAGCACGGCCACCACGACGGTGACGACGTCCCGGAGGGCCGGCGAGCCGGGGAGGGCCGGGATCGGCAGTGCCACCAGCCCGAGCCCGTATCCTGTTGCCACCGCGGCCGGCGCACCCCTGCGCCCCGCGCTCACGTCATCGACCACTCGCCCGCCTCGGACCGCACATGACCGTCACCACGCCGTCGGACCGCACATGACCGACGTGTTCCCCTCGCACGGGCCCACCGTAGCGAGCGGTCGGAGGGCCCCCGAGAACCCGGCCGGCGGCGACGACACCCCGGAGTGGGACGCGCAGTCGCCGCTGCTGCTGCGCACGGGGCGGATCGCCGCCGTCGCCGTCGCCGCGGCCTGGGCGGTCATCTGCGTGATGATGCTGCTGCGGCCGGTCTTCATCAGCCACGACTCGCTGAGCAACAACGTCCACGTCTGGTTCATCTCGGACCAGCTGTGGAGCGGCAACGGAATCCCCATGCACGTGCCGGCGCTCGCCAACGGCGAGGCGCTGACGTTCCCGTACTCGTCGATCCCGTGGATCACCGCCGCGCTCGCTTGGCCCCTGCTCGGCGACCGCGCCGTCACCCTGTGGCTGATCGCCGGCTTCGTCGCCACCGTCGTGGCCACGTTCTGGACGTTCCCGACGCTGCGCCGGGGCTGGTGGGCCGCCGCGACGCTGACGAACCCGTCGCTCGTCATCTCGCCCCTGCTCGGCCAGCTGCCGTTCATGTGGTCGATCGCCGCCTTCACCTTCGCGATCGGCCTGTGGCGGCGGTCCAAGGTGCTGCCGGCGGTGCTGCTGACGACCGCGGCGTCGATCATCCACCCGGCCGTCGTCATGCCGATCATCGCCCTCACCGTGCTGCTCTGGCTGCCGTTCGAGGAGCGGGAACGGCGACGGTCGCTCGTCGGCTGGTGGCTGCTGACCGTCGTCATCAGCCTTCCGGCGGTGTGGGCGGTCTTCCAGTCGCCGGTCGTCGCCCAGACGTCGATGGCCACGCAGGTCGGCGCGCTGCTGCAGACCGTCGGCATGCGCCTGCTCGTGCTGGTGGTGCCGATCGTGCTCGTGCTGATGCAGGTCTACCTGCGCCCGCCCGGGTGGGCCCCCGTGGCCCTGACCGTCGCCTTCGTCGTGCTGCAGTGGCCGATGTACACCCCGTTCGGCATGGACTTCGCCTGGGGCAGCCTCACCCGCGACCCCGACGCCCAGGTCGACGCGTTCGTCGACTCGGGCGGCGTCACCGAGGGCGACACCTACCGGGTGCTGACCGGGCTCGACGGCAAGTACGGGCTGTACGCCGTGGCGCGGGCCGGCGGCGTGCTCGACGCCGAGTTCTTCCCCGAGGGCCTGCACCGCGGGCCGTTCGGGTCGGAGGCCGGCTACGCCCGGTTCCTGCAGGAGCGACAGGTCGACACGGTCGTGTCGTTCCCGTCGTACACCGAGCGCTACACGCGCTCGAACGAACCCGAGCTGCTCCAGGCGATGTCGACAGAGGGCTGCGTCGAGGGCGTCCAGGTCGTGCGGCGCCCGGGCGGCAACCCGTGGGCCGTCTACGACATCGATCGCAGCTGCTGACCCGGGCGCGGCCGTTCGGCGCGCCGGGACGTCCCGGTCGTGGGCGCCACCCGACGGGAGTGGAGGGCCCGCACGGGGGCATCAGCCGAGGCGCAGACCCATCTCGTCGAGGCGGCGGTCGGCGGACTCCTGCGCCACGCCGAGGATGCAGGCGATCGCCCGCATGTCGTCGCGGCGGATGGTCAGCACCCGGCCGTTGAAGTCCTGGCGCTGCACCTGGATCATCCGCAGGTAGCGGCTCAGCATGTCGGCCTCGGCGCCGTCGATGTCCTCGAGGCGCGTCAGGTCGATGCGGGCACCGGAGCTGTCGACCTCGCGACGACCGGCCTCGTCGGGGTCCTCGCCACCCGGGAGGAGCTGGTCGACCGGCACCTTGTAGAACCGGGCCAGGCGGTGGAGGCGCGGCACCGAGATGGCCCGCTCGCCCCGCTCGTAGGCGCCGAGCACGGACGCCTTGAACTCCTGCCCGGAGACCTTCTCCACCTCTTGGAGGGAGAGCTTCTTCTGCTTGCGGATCTCGCGCAGGCGCTCGCCGACGACCTTGGCGTAGCCGCCGTCGTCCAACGCCTCGTCCTGCGATCCCACGCCGTCGTCCAACATGTCCTCATCCATCCGGTCGCCCGCTCTCCCTCGGTCCAACCACGGTCGTCTCACCCGACCTCGGCCCTACCTGTGGCTGCGATCGGTACTCGACCACTGTGCGTCATCATCCGACCGCATACCACGAGGAAAACTACCCTCATGTGCACGCAGCGTGGCCAGGCCGCCCGCCGCGTCATTCAGGACGGCGGAGCGCGGCCAGCACGACGCCGGCCGTGATCGCGGCCGTCTCGGCCCGCAGCACGTGCTCGCCGAGCGACACCGGCGGCGCGGCGGCGAGCGCCCGCTCACCGTCGGTCCACCCGCCCTCGGGCCCGACCACGACCGAGCGCAGGTCCGGCCCGGGCTCGGCGCCGCCCGTGTCGGCGAGCGCCGCGCCGCCCGACAGGAGGCCGGCGAGCGATGCCGGCTCCACCGCCGGCAGCCACAGCCGCCGACACTGCTGGGTCGCCTCGAGCGCGACGCGCCGCAGCTTCTGCAGGTGCTTGTCGGCCCGCTCCCCCTCCCACCGGACGACGGACCGCGCCGACGACGTCACCACGATCCGGTCGACGCCCAGCTCGGTCAGCTTCTGCACCACGAGCTCGGGACGGTCGCCCTTCACCGGCACGAACGCGACCGAGATCGGATCGGCCGGGGCCGGCTCCCGACCCCCCTCCTCGCCAGGGACGAGCCGCTCGCCGCCGTCGAACGTGCACCGGCGCCACCCGCCGGCGCCGTCGGCGGCGCACACGGACTCTCCGGGCCGCAGGCGCAGCACCCGGCCGAGGTGGTGCCGGGCGCCCTCGTCGAGCAGCGGACCGGCGGGGTCGTCGACATCTGCGACGACGACCTGGGCGACCACGCCCTCGCGGTGCGCTGGCATCGGACCGGGCACGCGGTTCGAGCCTCGGAGCCTCAGTGGCTCTGGAAGGCGGACTTGACCTTGGAGAAGAAGCCCTCGTCGGCGGGCGCGACGTCCTCGCCCCGCAGCGCGGCGAACTGCCGGAGCAGCTCGGCCTCCTCGTCGTCGAGCTTGGTCGGGGTCTCGACGTCGACGACCACGATCAGGTCGCCGCGGCCCCGGCCGCCGAGGTGGGGGACGCCTCGGCCCTTGAGGCGGAAGCTCTGCCCGCTCTGCGTCCCCTTGGGGACGACGAGGTCCTCCCAGCCGTCGAGCGTCTCGAGCGGCAGCCGCACGCCGAGCGCGGCCTGGGCCACGCCGATCGAGAGGTGCTCGACCAGGTCGTCGCCCTCGCGGGAGAAGCGCTGGTGCGGGGTCACGCGCAGGTGGACGTACAGGTCGCCGGGCGGCCCGCCCCGAGGGCCGACCGCACCGCGCCCGGTGAGCCGGAGCGTCGAGCCGTCGTCGACGCCCTGGGGCACGTCCACCGTGTAGGTCCGGTCGCCGACGATCCGGCCCTCGCCAGCGCACGACGGGCAGGGCGAGGCGATCGTCTGGCCGGCGCCGCCGCAGGACCGGCAGACCGTCGCGGTGACGATCTGACCGAGCACGGTCTGGCGCACCATCCGCACCTCGCCGCTGCCGCCGCAGTCGGCGCAGGTCTCGGGGCTCGTGCCCGGCTGGGCGCCCGTGCCGCCGCAGTCGTCGCACCGGGCGGCGGTGCGCACGGTCACGTCGGTCTGGGTGCCGAACACCGCGTCGTTGAACTCGATCGTGGCGACGACCTCGAGGTCGCTGCCGCGCTGGGGCCCGGCCGGGCCCCGGCGGCCGCCGCCGAACGGGCCGGCGCCGCCGCTGAAGAACGCGTCGAACAGGTCGCCGAGCCCCGACGCACCGGAGCCGAACGGGTCACCGAGGTCGAAGCCGTCGGCCGAGCCGAAGCGGTCGTAGCGGCCCCGCTTCTCGGGGTCGGAGAGCACCTCGTAGGCGGCGGCGAGCTCCTTGAAGCGCGCCTCGGCCTGGGGGTCGTCGGGGTTCGCATCGGGATGGCACTCCCGCGCCAGCCGGCGGTAGGAGCGCTTGATCTCGTCCATGGAGGCGTCGCGCGACACCTCCAAGATCTCGTACAGGTCAGCCACCCGTCATCCCTCGCCCGGTCGTCCTTCGGTCAGCATCCGGCTCAGTCGACGGCTCACGACCGACACCGTCGACACCGTCTCGGCATAGTCCATCCGCGTCGGGCCGAGCACGGCGATGGCCCCCGCCGGCGACCCGCCGGCCGAGTACGGGGCCACCACGAGCGCGCAGTCGGCCAGCGTCTCGACGCCGGTCTCGGAGCCGATCGCGACCGTCAGGCCGCCGTCGATCAGCTCCTTGAGCAGCGACACCACGACGAAGTGCTGCTCGAGGATCGTCAGCACCTGCTCGACCGTCTCGCGGGTCTCGAACGAGCCGGCCACGTGGGCGGCCCCGTCGACGAACACCTGCTGGCCCGCCTCGGCGACCGCCAGGCGGACCGCGTCGGCGGCGGCGTCGGCCACGACCGCGCCCCGGGCGCCGGGAGGGGCCGTCCAGGTGGCGAGGGTCGCGACGCCCCGGCCGACGAGGCCTTGCACGACCAGCGACTGCGCGTCGGCCAGGTCGTCGGACGAGAGGCCGTCGGGGAACTCGGGTCCCGGATCGAACGTGCGCTTCAGCACCACCCCGTTGCTCAGCACGACGACCGCCAGCACCGTGCGGGGGCTGAGGTCGACGAGCTGCACCGAGCGGACGTCGGCCACCTCGGGCGCGTCGCCGACGACGACCGCGGCGCTGTGGGTCAGGCTCGACAGGAGCCGGGTGGTCTCACGCAGCATCGACTCGAGCTCGCCGTGGGCCGAGGCGAAGAAGTCCCGGACGGCCCGGATGCTGGTCGGGCTCGGCGAGTCGACCCCGCCCAGGCCGTCGACGAAGAAGCGGTAGCCCTTCTCGGTCGGGACGCGGCCGGCGCTCGTGTGCGGCTGGGCGAGGTAGCCCTCGCGCTCCAGCACGGTCATCTCGTTGCGCACCGTCGCCGACGACACCGCCACGTCTGGCCGGGCGGCCACGGTCGTCGACCCCACCGGCTGGGCCGTCTCGATGTACTGCTGCACGACGGCGCGCAGGATCGCCGCCTTGCGCTGGTCCAGGTCCCGGTCGTCGAGCATTGGCACTCAGTGTACGCGAGTGCCAATTCAGCCACGCTGCACACCCGGCGGCCGTCACAGGCCCAGCCCGGTGCGACCAGGACGGGCCTGACGGGTCAGCGCTCAGTCCTCCAGGCGGAGCGCGCTGATGAAGGCGTCGGAGGGCACCTCGACGCGGCCGAGGTGCTTCATCCGCTTCTTGCCCTCCTTCTGCTTCTCGAGCAGCTTCCGCTTGCGGGACACATCGCCGCCGTAGAGCTTGGCGGTCACGTCCTTGCGGTACGCCTTCACCGTCTGGCGGCTGAGGATCCGGGAGCCGATGGCGGCCTGGATCGGCACGTCGAACTGCTGGCGAGGGATCAGCTCGCGCAGCTTGTCGACCATCTTCTTGCCGTAGTCGTAGGCCTTGTCCTTGTGGACGATCGAGCTGAACGCGTCCACCGGCTCGCCCGAGATCAGGATGTCGACCTTGACCAGGTCGGCCGGCTCGTCACCGATCGGCTCGTAGTCGAGGCTGGCGTAGCCCTGCGTCCGGCTCTTCAGCTGGTCGAAGAAGTCCATGACGACCTCGCCGAGCGGCATCTTGTACTGCAGCTCGACGCGCTCGGGCGACAGGTACTCCATCTTCACCATCTCGCCGCGACGGGTCTGGCACAGGTCCATCAGCGCGCCGGTGTACGACGTCGGGGTGATGATCGTCGTGCGGAGGTAGGGCTCGAGGATCGTCTCGATCGAGCCCGGGTCCGGCAGGTCGGCGGGGTTGTCGATGACGAGCTCGTGGCCGTCGTCGCGGATCACCCGGTACTCGACCGACGGCGCCGTGGCGATCAGGTTCAGGTCGAACTCGCGCTCCAGGCGCTCCCGGATGATCTCCATGTGGAGCAGCCCGAGGAACCCGCACCGGAACCCGAAGCCGAGCGCCCCCGAGGTCTCGGGCTCGTAGGTGAAGCTGGCGTCGTTGAGCTGCAGCTTCTCGAGCGACTCGCGGAGGTCCTCGAACTCGTCGCCGTCGACGGGGTACAGGCCGCAGAACACCATCGGCTTCGGGTCCTGGTAGCCGGCGAGCGGCTCGGCGGCCGGAGCGGCGTTGTCGGTGACGGTCTCGCCCGAGCGGGCCTCGCCCACGTCCTTGATGCCGGCGATCAGGTAGCCGACCTCGCCGGGGCCGAGCTCGGCCACCGGGAGGTTGTCGGGGGTGCGCACGCCGACCTCGATGGCCTCGTGGGTCGCGCCGGCCTGCATGAACCGCAGTCGTGAGCCCGTGCGGAGGTGGCCGTTCACGACCCGCACCGAGCTGACCACGCCGCGGTACTGGTCGAAGTGGGAGTCGAAGATCAGGCCCTGCAGCGGCGCGTCGGCCTCGCCCTCGGGGGCCGGGATGCGGTCGATCACCGCGTCGAGCAGGTCGCTGACGCCCTCGCCGGTCTTGGCCGAGATGCGCAGGATGTCCTCGGCCGGGATGCCGAGCACGTTCTCGATCTCCTCGGCGTAGGTGTCGGGATCGGCGGCCGGCAGGTCGATCTTGTTGAGCGCGGCGACGATCTCGAGGTCGTTCTCGAGCGCCAGGTAGCAGTTGGCCAGCGTCTGGGCCTCGATCCCCTGCGACGCGTCGACCACGAGGATCACGCCCTCGCACGCCGCCAGCGACCGGGACACCTCGTAGCCGAAGTCGACGTGGCCGGGCGTGTCGATGAGGTTGAGCACGTGGCTGCGGTGCTGGAGGCGGACCGACTGCAGCTTGATCGTGATGCCCCGCTCCCGCTCCAGGTCCATGGAGTCCAGGTACTGGGCCCGCATGTCGCGGGGGTCCACGGCGCCGCAGATCTCGAGCATGCGGTCGGCCAGCGTCGACTTCCCGTGGTCGATGTGGGCGATGATCGAGAGGTTGCGGATGGCGTCGAGTGAGGTCATGCGTGTGGGGCCCCGGCCGGTCGTCCGGGCCGTCGGTCGGTCCACCAGTCTGGCAGCGCGACCGCGCGAGCCCGGCATCACGTCGCTCCCGGCGCCGCGGAGTGCACCGTGGGCGGCGGCGCGGCTATCGTTGACCGGTCGCCCGGCGAGTGCCGGTGCACCCACACCCCCGCCGGCCGGGTCGCCGGCCGAGATCGATCAGGACCGGACAGCAACCGCCATGGCGAACATCAAGAGCCAGATCAAGCGCAACCGTCAGAACGAGCGGGCGAACGAGCGCAACCGCGCCGTCCGCTCCGAGCTGAAGACCCGCACCAAGCGCGTCGAGGCCGCCATCGAGGCCGGTGAGCCCACCGAGGAGCTCCTCAAGGACGCCATCAAGCGCATCGACCAGGCTGCCGCCAAGGGCGTGCTCCACAAGAACACCGCCGCCCGCCGCAAGGCCCGCCTGGCGAAGAAGGTCAACGCCGCCGACTGACGGCACCCCGCCCGCCGGAGCGACCTCCGGCGGCGGATCGCCCGCCCGAGCCCCCTCGTCCCCCGGACGAGAGCGCGGCGAGGCGGGCCACCAGGACCTCGAGCGTCTGCTCGGGAGGTCCCCCCGTCCGGCCCCGCAGGTCGACGTCGGCCCGGGCGAGCAGCTGCGTCGCCCGGGCGAGCTTGGCGGACCCGAGCTTGTTCGCCTGCGTGAGCGCCTTCTTCGCCGGGAAGGTCGAGCCCTTCATGCCGAGCAGCGCCGCGGCCTCCTTCTCGTCGCGGATGCCGGCGCCGTCGAGCCGGAGCATCCGCCCGTAGTGGCTGTTCAGGGTGGCCATCACCGCGAGCGGGTGCCGGCCGCCGCCCTGCACCATCCGCCGCACGTTCGTGACGGCCTGCGCCACCCGCCCGCCGTCGATCGCATCGGTGACGTCCCACGGCGGCACGCCGCCGGAGTCGCCGAGGAACGGCTCGACCTCATCGGGCCCCAGGGGGCCGGCGCCGCTGCCGAAGGTGGCCTCGAGCACCCGGAGGATGCCGTCGAGACGGTTCAGGTCCTCGCCGAGGCGCTCGACCACCAGCTGCTTGGCCGCCCCGCTGAGGCGGACGTCGGCGGCGTCGAGGCGGTCGTCGACCCACATCGAGGCGCCCTTGCCCTTGGGCATGCCGTGGTCGGCGACGGTGCCGCCCGCCTCCTTCACCGCGGCGGTCAGCTTCCGCGGCACCGGCCCGCGGCGGACCCCCGCGGTGGCGGGCGGGCTCCAGACGAGGACGAGGCTGGCGTCGGGTGAGGGGTCGGCGAGGTAGTCGAGCAGGACGCCGATGTCGGCGGCGCCGGCCGGGGCGTCGTCCACGTCGTCGGCGCCGTCGTCATCGTCATCGGCCTTGCCGCCGGTGCCGAAGCGGCCCATGTTGCGGGCCACGACCACGCGGTCGCCGAACATCGACACCGTCTGGGCGGCGAGGACGACCGCGCCGATGTCGTAGTCGTCGCCGGAGAACTCGGCGAGCACCTCGTCACGGGCGGCGTCGCCCACCAGGCGGTCGACCAGCTCGAGCACGGCGTCGTTCAGGAGGACGGGGTCGCTGCCCTTGAGCAGGTGGATCTCGCCGCTCACCGCGCCGCTCCCCCGCGCTCGACCACGAGCGCCTGCGTGACGTCGGCGGCGCGCCGGGCGTCCCGCGCCACCTCGCCGTCGATCGGCTCGCCGTCGGGCAGCACGACCACCGCGGCGCCGGCCTCGACCGCAGCGGTCACGACGGAGGCGACCGGGCCGTCGTCGAGGTCGAGCACGAGAGCCGCCACGGCGCCCTCGGCGGCGAGCCGGCGGACGGCCGCCAGGCGCGACGCGAGGTCGCCGTCGGCCGACACCACCCGGACCGGTCCGTCGAGCGCCCCGAGTTGGGCGGCGGTGGCGACTCGGACGGTCACGGCGCCACCGTACACGGCGCCTCCGACGCCGCTGCCGGGCCCGCCGACCGCCCACTGCCGGCGTCCGAGCGGTCGCCGCCCGCCCGGCCGGTCGGGGCCTGCAGCGTCGCGTCGAGCTGCTCCGCGACGTGCACGCTCGACTCCGACGGCGGCCCCACGACGACCTCGGCCCGGACCACGCCGGCGCGCTGCAGCGCCTCCAGCGCGTCGACCACGTCGACCGCGCCGTCGAGCACGACCGTCGCCCCGCACACCGTGACGCCCGGCCCGACGACCGTCGGACCGACCGGCGGCGGCACCGGGCGCACCGCGACGGCGACGAGCGCCACCGCGACCGCGACGGGCCACCGCCGGCCGCGACGGAGGAGCAGCGCGGCGCCGGCGCCGACGAGCAGCGCCAGTCGGGTCGGCCCGAGCAGCGGGAGCGGCGATCGCGAACCGGTCGCGGCCACCGCCTCGACCCAGCCCACGAGGAGCCGGCTCGGCCACTGGAGCACCGAGGCCACCGGGGCGACGAGCCCGCCGGCGACCACGCCGACGGTCAGCCCGAGGACCATGACCGCACCCGCCACCGGCACGGCGAGCACGTTCGTCACCGTGGCCACCGAGGGCACCCCGCCGTTCAGACCGAGCAGCAGCGGGGCCGTCGCCAGCTGCGCGGCGATCGTGCAGGCCAGCGCATCGGCCAGCCACCGGGGGCCGGGCAGCCGCTCGGACAGCGGCCGCACCCCGACGAGCAGCCCGACGGTGGCGCACACCGACAGCTGGAAGCCGAGGCCGGTGACGAGCAGCGGGTCGGCGAGCAGGAGCCCGACGACGGCCAGCGCCAGGACCCGAGCGCCCGACACGAGCCGGCCGGACGTGGCCGCGAGGAGCGCGACCGACGCCATCGCCGCGGCGCGCAGCACCGAGGCCTCGGCCCGCGTGAGGAGCACGAACAGCGCGAGCACCGCCAGGCCCACGAGCCACCGGGTCCGCAGCCCGCACCGGGCCATGACCGGCCGGGCCAGGAGCAGCACGAACGCGACGTTCTGACCGCTGACCGCCAGCAGATGGCCGAGGCCCGTGGCCTGGAACCGGAACCGGTCGAGGTCGCCCTGAGCCCGGTCGTCGCCCAGCACCAGGCCGAGATACAGCGAGCGGGCGCTGGGCTCGAACGACGACGCGCCGTCGGCGACCAGCCGGTGGACGCCGTTGGCGAGGCGGTACCAGGGCGCCGCCGGCGGCCCACGGCTGATCCGCGTGACGACCAGCCGACCGGCGAGGTGGCGGCTGCGCTGCCAGCCGACCGGCGCGCCGTGGAAGGCGCTCGGACGGCCGGCGACGACGACGTGGTCGCCGGTGAGCAGCGGCCGCAGCACCCACTCGTCGGACCGCCCGACCTGCGCCTGCCAGCGCCGGCCGCCGATCCGCAGCTCGACCGTGGTGCCGAACCGCCCGGGCTCCGGGTCGCCGACCAGCTGGGCGGTCCCCTCGACCCGGTCGGGCAGGGGCGCCTCGAGGGCGCGCAGCGACGCGTCGGACCGGCCGCCGGCCACCAGCGCGAGCGCCAACGCCACCTCGACCGGGTGCCGGTGCACGAGCGCCAGGACGACCACCGCCACCAGCACCGGGACCGGGACCGCGACGCCCAGGACCGCGCAGAGCGCCACCAGCACCGCCGTCGCGACGAGGGCGGCGTCGCTCACGCGCCACCGACCGTGACCAGGTCGCGCAGGGCGTCGAGCTTCGCCTCGCCGATCCCGCGCACGTCGAGCAGCTCCTCGACGGAGCGGAACGGCCCGTGCTCGTCCCGGTGGGCGATGATCGCCTGCGCCGTGCTGGGGCCGACCCCGGGGAGCGAGTCGAGCTGCTGCGCATCGGCCGCGTTGAGGTCGATCGGAGCGCCCGCACCCTGAGCGCCGGCCCCCGGCGCACCGGCCCCGGGGGTGCCTGCACCGGCGCCCGATCCGGCCGGCACCTGCGGCGCGACCTCCGCCGGCGGCGGCTGGCCCACGAGCGGGACGGCGAGGCGCTCGCCGTCGACGACGGGCGCGGCCAGGTTGACCCGGTCGGGATCGGCGCCGGGGGCCAACCCTCCCGCAGCCGCCACCGCGTCGACGGCCCGGCTCCCGGCGGGCAGCGTCACCACCCCTGGGCGGACCACCGCACCGGCCACGTGCACGACCACCGGCCCGCCGCCAGGGCCGGACCCCGTCCCGGCGGTGGTCGTCGATCCTCCTGGCGATGCGTCGTCGGGCGTGAGCGCGGTCGAGGCGGGTGGCTCGGACGCAGCCCTCGGCAGCGCCTCGGCCGCGTCAGGCGGCCGGCGCAGCAGCTGCCAGGCGGCGAGGCCGACGAGGACGGCGACGACCGTCGCCGCGACCGGCAGCCACGGCCGCGGTCCCGCCCCCCGTCCCGGCTCCTGCCCCCGCCCCGGGCCCCGGCGCTCTCGACGGGACGGGAAGAGCTCGGCCACCCGCTCCCACGGCGTGCGCGGCGCGTCGGGGCGCGCCAGCTCGTCCATCGCGGCGTCGCGCACCGGCGACCGTCCGTCCACCGCGCTCCCCCGGCGCACCGGAACCCTCGGTGCGCCTGGCCGGGCCGGCCGTGCCGGCGTCGTCGGGGGAAGGCGGGACCGAGGCTAGGGCGCCGCGGTCGTGGCGGTCACCGGGGAGCGCTCCCCGGTGACCGGCACTGCGACGTCAGCGCACAGGGGACGACGACGTCAGCGGCGTGAGCGGTCCCGGACCTCAGCGGTTCTGGGGGAACCCGAGGTCGACCGCGCTCGTGGCGGGGTCCGGCCAGCGGGTCGTGACCACCTTCGAACGCGTGTAGAAGTGCAGCCCCTCGGGGCCGTACATGTGGCTGTCGCCGAAGAGCGAATCGCCCCAGCCGCCGAACGAGAACGCCGCGACGGGCACGGGGATCGGCACGTTCACGCCGACCATCCCGACCGGCACCTCGTCGACGAAGCGGCGGGCGGCGCCGCCGTCGCGGGTGAAGATCGCCGTGCCGTTGCCGAACGGGTTGTCCCTCAGGAGCTGGACCGCGGCGTCGTAGTCGGGGACGCGGACGACCCCGAGGACCGGGCCGAAGATCTCGTCGCGGTAGCAGGACATCTCGGGCGTGACGTCGTCGATGATCGACACGCCGAGGAAGAAGCCGTCGCCGTCGAAGCGCTGGTCCCGCCCGTCGAGCACGATCCGGGCCCCGGCGTCGGCCGCGGCCGGCAGGTAGCCCGCCACCTTGTCGCGGTGCTCGCGCGTGACCAGCGGGCCCATCTCGGACTCGGGATCGGTGCCGGGGCCGATCTGCACCGCCTTGGCCCGCTCGGTGATCGCCGAGACGAGGCCGTCGGCCACGTCGCCCACCGCCACGACGACCGACACGGCCATGCAGCGCTCGCCGGCCGAGCCGTACGCGGCCGACACGGCGGCGTCGGCGGCCATGCCGAGATCGGCGTCGGGCAGCACGATCATGTGGTTCTTGGCGCCGCCCAGCGCCTGGACGCGCTTCCCGTGGGCGGTGCCGGTCTCGTAGATGTAGCGGGCGATCGGGGTGGACCCGACGAAGCTCACCGCCTGCACGGTCGGGTTCACGAGGAGGGCGTCGACGGCCTCCTTGTCGCCGTGCACGACGTTGAACACGCCGTCGGGCAGGCCGGCCTCGGCGAGCAGCTCGGCGAGCAGCAGCGACGCGGACGGATCCTTCTCGGACGGCTTCAGCACGAACGTGTTGCCGCAGACGAGGGCGTTCGGAAACATCCAGAGCGGCACCATCGCCGGGAAGTTGAACGGGGTGATGCCCGCCACGACGCCCAGCGGCTGCAGCACCGAGTGCACGTCGACGCCGGTCGCGACCTGGTGGCTCATCGCGCCCTTGAGCAGGTGGGGCGCGCCACAGGCGAACTCGACGTTCTCGATGCCGCGCTGGACCTCGCCGGCGGCGTCGGACAGGACCTTGCCGTGCTCGGCGGTGATCGCCGCGGCCACGTCGGAGCGGTGGGCGACGAGCAGCTCGCGGAATCGGAACATGATCTCGGCCCGGCGGGCGAGCGACACGTCTCGCCAGGTGGTGAAGGCGTCGGCCGCGACGCCGACGACGCGGTCGACGTCGGCGGCGCTCGCGAAGGGCACGGAGCCGGTCACGGCGCCGGTCGCGGGGTCGAACACGTCGCCGCTCCGGGAGGAGCTCGCCGTGTCCCCGCTCTCCCCGCTGTGGGGAGCACCGCCGATCCAGTGCGGGATGGTCGTGGCGGTCATGGATATCGGTGTCCTGTCTCGGGCGGCCGGGCGGCCGCTGGGTGGGGTGGACCCGGAGGTCCGGGGCTCGGCCCGCGGCTCAGAAGAGCCGGGCCGAGAGCTTTCGTCGCCAGCCGGCGACCTCGTCCTCGTCGTCGAGCAGCTCGAGCAGGTCCACGAACTCCTGCCGGGCGTCGTCGTCGCCCTTGACCCGGTCGAGCAGGCCGGTCAGCCGGGCGTCGAGTCCCTCGTCGTCCGCCGGCGCGCCACCGGTGCGGGCCAGCGCGGCGACCCGCCGGGTGGCCGCGGACTCGGGGATCCGCTCCAGGAGTGCGAGGCCCTCCTCGGCGCGGTCATCGCCCACCAGGAGCTCGGCCAGCGCCACGATCACCTTCTCCTCGGCGGGCTCGAGCTCGAGGGCGGTGCGCAGCGACGCCTCGTCGCCCAGCGCGATCAGCCGGTCCACCTCGTCGTCCACCGCGGTCGGGTACAGCCGCTGGACGAACTCGGACACCTGCCACTCGGGCTGGGCGCCCAGGAAGCCGTCCACGACCTTGCCGTCCTTCATGGCGTAGACGGCCGGGATCGACTGCACCTGGAAGGCGTTGGCGACGCCCGGGTTGGCGTCGATGTCGACCTTGGCGAGCTCGACCTTGCCCTCGGTCCCGGCGACCACCTGCTCGAGGATCGGCCCGAGCGTCCGGCACGGACCGCACCACTCCGCCCACAGGTCGACGACGACGGGGACGGTGTGGGAGCGCTCCACCACGTCGGTCTGGAAGGTGGCATCGGTGACGTCGGCCATGGCGGCGGCTGGGCTCCTGGAGGCGGGTGCGGGGCGTGCGAATTGTAGTGACGGCGGTGGGGCCCACGGGAGGCGGACCCGACGCTCCGCGAGCGGGCACCGCTGTAGGTTGAGTGGCCGACCACAGGGGGACTCGTGAGCGACCGGCCAGAGCAGACCGACACCACCGCACCGGACGGGATCGACGCGGCCGGCGTGACCGCGTGGTTCGCCGAGCACGTGCCGTCGGCCAAGGCCCCGCTCTCGTTCCAGCTGATCGCCGGCGGCCACTCCAACCTCACGTTCTCGGTCACCGATGCCGCCGACGAGCGCTGGGTCCTGCGGCGCCCGCCCCTCGGCCAGGTCCTCGCCACCGCCCACGACATGGGCCGCGAGCACCGCATCATCTCGGCCCTCGGCCCGACCGATGTCCCGGTGCCGCCGACCGTCGGGCTCTGCACCGACGACTCGGTGAACGGCTCGCCCTTCTACGTCATGGACTTCGTCGACGGGCGCGTGATCCGTGGCGAGCCCGACGCCGCCGCCCTGACGCCCGACCAGCGACGGGCCGCGGGCGAGTCGCTGGTCGACGTCATGGCCGCGATCCACTCGGTCGACGTCGACGCGGTGGGCCTCGGCGACCTCGGCCGCAAGGAGGACTACGTCGCCCGCCAGCTCAAGCGGTGGTACTCGCAGTTCCAGGCCTCCGACTCGCAGGTCGAGGGCGGCCTCGGCCTCCCCGCCGTGCACGAGGTCCACGACCGGCTGTCGGCGTCGATCCCGCCGCAGCAGGGCGCGGCGATCGTCCACGGTGACTACCGGCTCGACAACTGCATGCTCGACACCGACGGCTCGGTGAAGGCGGTCCTCGACTGGGAGATCTGCACGCTCGGCGACCCGCTCGCCGACGTCGGCCTGCTCTGGGTCTACTGGTCCGACCCCGACGAGGGCGCGGTGCTCCCCCAGGCCTCGCCCACCGCGCTCGAGGGCTTCCCGCGCAAGGCCGAGCTGATCGAGCGCTACGCCGCGACGTCGGAGCGGGACCTGTCGGACCTCGGCTTCTACGTGGCGTTCGGCTACTGGAAGCTGACCTGCATCATCGCCGGTGTGTACGCCCGGTACGCGGGCGGCGCCATGGGCGACGTCCCCGAGGAGCAGGTCCGCGGCTTCCGCCACATGCTCGACCGGCTGTCGGATCTGACGGTCGAGGCCGCGGACGGGGTCGGCTGACGTGTCGCTCGTCGAACGACAGTTCAACCCGGAGCTCCACGAACCGGTCCTCGTCGTCGGCCTCGAGGGCTGGATCGACTCGGGGATGGGGGCGGCCAACGCCATGTCGGCGCTGATGGCCGGCGCCGACGCCGAGGTGGTCGCGACCTTCGACGCCGACCGCCTGCTCGACCATCGGGCCCGCCGCCCGATCATGCACCTCGTGAACGGGCTGATCACCGGCCTCACGTGGCCGTCGATCGAGCTGCTCGCCGGCACCGACTCGTCGGGCCGCGACCTGTTGCTGCTCACCGGCGCGGAGCCCGACTTCGAGTGGCAGGCGTTCTCCGAGACCGTCGTCGACCTCGCGCTCGAGTTCGGGAGCCGGATGGTCGTCAGCCTGGGCGCCTACCCCGCCCCGGTCCCCCACACGCGAGAGGTCAACCTCTCGGTCACCACGTCGTCGGCCCAGCTGTCCGACGACCTCCACGGCTACGTCCGCGGCACCCTCGACGTCCCCGGCGGCATCCAGGCCGTCATCGACGTGAGCTGCAACGAGTCCGGCCTGCCCGCGCTCGGCCTGTGGGCGCAGGTGCCGCACTACGTGTCGACGATGGCCTACCCGGCGGCCAGCCTCGCGCTGCTCGAGGGGCTCTCCGAGGTCGCCGGGATCGACGCGCACCGGGGCCAGCTGGCTGCGGACGCCGCCGCCACCCGCATCCGCATCGACGAGCTCGTGGGCGAGAACGCCCAGCACCAGGCGATGGTCGCCCAGCTCGAGGAGTTCGTCGACCAGGGCCTGGGCGACGGGCCCGACGACGCCCCGACGTTCGGCTTCGACCGGATCCCCTCCGGCGACGAGCTCGCGGCCGAGCTGCAGGAGTTCCTGCAGCAGCGGCCCGACGACGACTAGGCACCGACGGCGGACGGCCCGACCCGGATCGCTCCGGGCCGGGCCGCCGGCGCGTGCTGGACGGCGGCCGCACGCGCGGTGCGGCCGCAGGCCGGGTCAGCCGGGCGGCTTCAGCGGCGTGTAGGTCGGGAGCGTGTAGCCCTCGGGCAGCTCGCTGTAGAAGGTCACCGGGTCCGGCGCGTCGCCGAAGACCTGCGCCTCGCCCTCGGGCCACTGCCCGGGCAGGTACCGCTTGCCGCCGTCGACGTAGGCCCACATGCCGGTGCCCTGCTTGTCGAGCTCGTCGACGCCGGTGGCGTCCGGCTCCCAGAAGATCTCGGTCTGGTCGTCGATGCCGGCGTAGTCCGTCGCCGGCCAGATGTCCCGGTTGCCCCAGCTCAGCTGCGGCGTGAGGACCGTGCTCTTCACGATCGGCGCGCCGAACAGGGCGTTCTGGAACGACTCGTGCGTCAGGTTCGGGCCGATGCCCTGGAACGCCGAGTAGAAGAACTGGATGTTCGGCAGGATCAGCGCCACCTGGGCCGCCGGCGGGTCCTGCCCGTAGAACCAGTCGTAGAGGAACGTCGGACCCGACACCTCGCCGCTCGAGCGGGCGAACAGGTTCGACGGGCCGAAGGCGTGGCCCCACTGCTGCTGGTCGTAGGTCCGGGAGAAGATCGTCGTGTCCACGAGCGCCGAGCCCGTCACGACCCACTCCGGGAAGAAGCCCTGCTCGGTCGCGTTCTTCGTCAGCGTCTGCGGCGCCAGCGGATCGCCCTGGAAGATCACGGTCGTGATCCCCTGGGACTTCATCTTCGCCATGATCGCCCCGGCCTGGCCGGCCAGCGCGACCGGGTCGGTGTAGGTCGCTGTCTCGGCGATCGTCGCGTCGTACTCGTCCTCGAGGTTCGACACGAACTGCTGGCGCAGCTCCTCGGACTGCGGCGACGAGACGAGGAAGACGAGGCCGAGCTTGCGGTCCTTGCCGTTGACCTCGTCGCCGCCGTACTGGGCCTTGCGGTTGGCGACCCGCTTGCCGATGTACTCCGCCACCATCTGCAGGTTCTGGTCGGTGTTCTTCTGGATGTCCCAGACGTACGGCGCCCGGTCGACGTACCACTGGTTCGGCTGACCCGGCGTGCACGTGACGCAGGCGACCTTGTTCTGCGCCAGCGTGTCGGCGAACGCCTCGGTGAGCGCCGGCCCGCTGATCACCGCGAACGGCTGGATGTCACGGGCGATCGTCTCGGCGTCGGACGTGGCCGCCACCTCGTCCTGGATGGTGCCCGTGGCGTTGTAGCGGATGAGCTCGACCTTGCGGCCGTACGTCTCGTAATAGGTCGAGAGGAGCTCGTTGAAGCCCTGGTAGCTCTCGAAGAGCTGCGTCGGGGTGTCGGTGTTGCCCACCTGCTTGTAGATGAAGCTCAGGATCGGGTCGTTCTCCTGTGGCAGGTAGACGACGATCTTGATCGTGTCGGCCGTGACGCCGGTCGCCGTCTCGCCGCCGTTGTCACCGGTGAACGGCTTGTAGCACTCGGGCGCCGGGAAGATCGGCAGGGCGAGCACACCGGTGTCGGTGTCGCATCGCTCGCCCCAGTCGATGTCCTCGACCGTGCCGTCGGCCTCGGCCGACGAGAAGGACACGACACCCTCGGGCAGCTGGGTCTGGCCGGACGGCGACGTCGTCGTCGAGCCCGCGGCGACGTCGTCCTCGTCGTCGCCGCCCCTGGTGATCAGGAAGCCCACCACGACCGCGACCACGACGACGACGGCCACGAGCGGCCCCCACCGTCGGAGCGCGCCGCTGCCCCCCGAGCCCTCCGGTTCCTCCATGGCCTTCATGTGCTTCCCCCGTTCGTGTGTCCCACGGTCACGTGTCCCCCGCTCCACCCCAGCTGGTCGTCGAGCCCGACCGGGCGACCGCCAGGTGGTCGTCGCCCAGGTAGGACGCCACCACCCTCGGGTCGGCCAGCACCGCCGCCGGGTCCCCCTCGGCGATCACGGCCCCGGTCTCGAGCGCGACCAGCCGGTCGGCCAGGCCGGCCACCAGCGGCATGTCGTGCTCGATGACCAACATGGCGCAGCCGAGCTCGTCGCGGATCCGCCGCAGCAGCGCACCGAGCTGCTCGACCTCCCGCTGCGCGACGCCGCCTGCGGGCTCGTCCAGCAGGAGGACCGACGGCTGGTGCGCGACGACGCACGCCAGCTCGACGATGCGGCGGGTGCCGGTCGACAGCTCGGCGGTGAAGAGGTCGCGGTAGTCCATGAGCCCGAACAGCTCGAGCAGCTGCCGCACCCGTCGCCCGACGGCGACCTCGCTGTCGTACGAGGCCGGCAGGCGCAGCGCGGCGTTGACCGGGTCCTTGACGGCGACCGACCGGTCGAGCGCCACGGCGACCGTCTCGGCGACCGTCAGGCCGGGGAACAGCCGTCCGCCCTGGAAGGTGCGGCCGAGGCCGGCCCGGGCCCGGCGCGCAGCCGACAGGTGCGACAGGTCCCGCCCCGCCAGCAGGATCCGCCCGCCGTCGAGCGGCTGGAAGCCGCTGACGAGGTCGAGGATCGTCGTCTTGCCCGCACCGTTCTGGCCGATGAGGCCGACGATCTCGCCGGGCGCCACGGCCAGGCTCACGTCGTCGACCGCGTTGATACCGCCGAAGCGCCGGACGAGGCCGAACAGCTGCAGCGCCGGGACCCGCTCCGACAGGTCCGACGAGACGGTCGCGGTCGCCGGCGTGTCGGGCACGGCCGCACCGTTCGCCGTCGCACCGTTGGACGGCGCACCGTTGGACGGCGCACCGTTGGACGGCGCACCGTTGGCGACCGCGCCGTTGGAGGGCCCGGCGCCGTCGCCCTGCCGCGCCGACTCGGCCAGGAACACGGCCCGGAGCAGGTCGGGCCGCTCCAGCAGCTCCTCCGCCGGCCCGGAGAACTGCACCTTGCCGCGCTCCATGAAGTACGCCGTGCTCGCCATGCTGAGCGCCACGTTCACCGACTGCTCGACGAGGAGCACTGTGGTGCCACCGGCGGCGACGTCGCGCACCAGGTCGGCGAGCTTGCCGACGACGACCGGCGCCAGGCCCAGGCTGAGCTCGTCGATGATCAGCAGCTTCGGCCGCGCCAGCAGCGCCATGCCGAGCGCCAGCATCTGCTGCTGACCGCCGGACAGGTTCGACGCCGGCTCGTCCATCCGCTCGCTCAGGATCGGGAAGACCTCGAGCACGCCCTCGATCCGCTCCTCCATGAGGGCCCGGTCCTTGCGCACCAGCCAGCCCGCCGAGCGCAGGTTCTCCCTCACCGTCAGGCCGGGGAACACGCCGGCGCCGCCTGGCATCGACGCCACGCCCAGCGCGGCGATCTCGTTCGGCGGCGCGTGGGTGATGTCGCGGCCGTCGAAGATCACGGCGCCGAAGTCGGCCTCGGTCACGCCGGTGATCGCCCGCAGCAGCGTGGACTTGCCGGCGCCGTTGGTGCCGAGCAGGGCGACGACCTCGCCCTCGGCGATCTCCATGTTGACGTCGAAAAGGACCTGCAGGCCGTCGTAGCCGACGTTGAGGTCGCGGACGAGCAGGAGCTTGGAGCGGCCCTCCCGGCGCTCGAGCAGCGCCTGCGAGCGGGCCATCGACGACTTCCACACGTCCTCGATGTCGCGCTTGATGACCGCGCCGCCCGACGAGATCATCAGGCCGCCGATCAGGAGGATCGGCGTCATGACGAGCATCCCGAGCCGGGTGCCCCAGTTGTCGCCGATCCACCCGATGAGCGGCAGCAGCGCGAGGCCGGGGATGGCCCACCACGAGGCGACCGAGAAGCCGACCGCCCGGGCGCGGGCCGGGATGGCGAGCGACAGAGTGGCAAGGATGCCGGGCAGGAGGATGGCCAGGTCGGCCGTCAGCAGGATGTTGAACACGACCGCCAGGCCGATGTTCGGGGCGTAGGCGAAGCCGGCGGCCAGCGCCGCGGCCGTGAAGCTCACCCAGCGCAGCAGCCGGAAGATCAGCGCAGGGTCCTTGAGGAAGAGCCGGGTGCCGAGCCTGGCGCCGACCGCCAGGCCGATCAGCTGGAACGGCTCGACCACCGCCGCGAGGTAGCCGCGCTGCAGCTCGTCCATGTCGTAGACGTCGGAGTACAGGAGGCTGGCGAGCGACACGAAGCCGATCAGCGACACCGCCAGGAACGGCACCGCGTACCAGATCCGCCGGAGCACCTCGATCTTCCAGAGCAGGCGCCACGACTCGGCGAAGCTCGGGGTCGGCTCCTCGGTCTCGACGACCTCCTCGGATGCGCCGGCGGCCCGGCGCTCCTGGGCGCCGCGGATCGGCTCCTTCATCCGGGTGCCGACGACCACGAGCAGCACGGTCGGGATGGCGAAGATGAGGAACGGCACCCGCCAGTCGGTCAGGTAGGCGATGCCGCCGGCGAGCAGCGGGCCGAGGAACTGCCCGAGCACGTTGGCGGCGCGGTGGAAGCTGAACACCGCCGGCCGCCGGTCGACCGGGAACCAGTCCGACAGCAGCGACGCGTGCGTGGGGTCGACCACGGCCCGGCCGATGCCGGCCCCGGCCCGGGCGATGATCAGCATCCAGATCGCCGTCGACAGGCCGGTCATGACCGAGAAGGCGGCCCACGTCGCGGCGCCGAGCAGGGTGATGAACACGCGGTTGCCGCGATCGGCCCAGACCGCGATCGGCATCTGCATGAGGAAGGCGCCGAGCAGGGTCAGGGCCACCAGGGTCAGGATCCCGGTGTTGGACATGCCGAACGCGTCCCGGACGTTCGGCAGCAGGATGCCGAAGCCGGTGCGGTCGAGCTCGTCGACGCAGTTCAGGCCGAACAGCACCAGCAGCGCGAACACCGGACCGGAGCCGGCGACCTCGCCGACCGCCCGGATCGGGTGCGCCAGGTTGCGGGCCCAGCGGCGCGGCGAGACGATGCCCCGCACCGACTCCCGGAGGTCCTCGCGGCTGATGCGGGGGCCGGTGGCCTCGGTCGCGGTCTCGGCCGTCGCGCTCACCCGACCACCTCCGGCTCGGTGCGATCGTCGCTGCCGTCGTCGGGGCCCGGGCCCTCGTCGGCGTCGGCGTCGGCGGCCACGTGGCCGGCCACCGAGGCGGCGGCCTTCCGCAGCACGTCGTCGTCCTGGTGGGTCCGGTCGATCGCGAGCGACGACACGCCGTGGCGCCGGGCCGCCCAGGCCAGGAACCGGTCGCGGCACCGGAAGGCGAGGCCGCCGAGGCCGTCGGGCATCGACAGCAGCACGACCAGCACGCCGGCACCCGTCGCCAGGAACGACCACGGTGCCGGCAGCAACCACTGGGCCCCGCGCTGGAACACCGCTCCGAGGACCGCGCCCGCGAGGGACCCGAGGCCGCCGATGACCGTGGCGATGAACACGTCGACCGACTCCCACGGGCCGTAGGTGACGTCGCGGAACGCGCCCTGGCTGATCACCATGACCACGCCGGCGATCGCCGCCACCGCACCCGAGAGCGCGAAGGCCGTGAGCTTCGCCCGCGTGGTGGAGATGCCGTAGGCCGTCGCGCCGCCCTCGTTGTCGCGCAGCGCCACCAGCACCCGGCCGGTGCGGCTGTTGCGGATGCCGCGGAGCGCCAGGACGGCGAGGGCGAGCACGGCGAGCGCGAAGTAGTAGATGCGCAGCGGGCTGTCGAGCTCGAACCGCCCGAAGAGCGCCGGGCGCGGGAACGAGCCCCGGGGGATCCAGTCGGCGATCTTGTTCGAGAAGATCCAGTCGGACGCTGCGAGCGACAGCGCCAGCGTCGTCACCGCGAGGTACATGCCGCGGAGCCGCAGCGCCGGGAGGCCGACGATGACGGCGACGATCGCGCCGACGATCCCGGCCACGACCATCGCGACGATGGGGTCCCACCCCTGCTCGACCATGATCCACGCCCCGACCGCGCCGCCGGCGCCCACGAAGGCCATCTGGCCGAGCGACACCAGGCCGGCCCAGCCGGTCAGGACGACGATCGACGTGCCGATCGTCGCGAAGACCACGATCACGCCCGCCTTGAGCTGACCGTTCGTGCCGATGAGCTGCGGCACCCCGAGGGCCACCGCGACGAGGAGCAGCCCACCGACCCAGCGGGCCAGGCGCACCTCGGGGAGCCGGGCCAGCCGGTACGGCGTCGGCCGGACGTCGCCAGTGGTCTTCCAGGACGAGGTCTGGTCGCTGTCGGCCCGGCTCGTGCCCTTGCGCTCGAGCAGGAGGCTCACGACGATCAACGCGGCGAGGAACGGCGACACCAGCCAGGTCTCGCCGGTGTTCCACTGGATGCCCGCCTCGAGCACCCCGAGCGCGACCGCGGTGGTGGTGATGGCGACCAAGTGCGTCATCCGGCCGACGACGAGCGCCGCCAGCGCCCGCAGCAGCACGGTGAGGCCCAGCCCGAACCCGGTCGGGAGGCTGGCCACGCCGGCGGTCAGCGCGACCGAGCAGAACGACAGCACCGACGCCAGCGTCCAGACCTGGGCCTCGAGCCGGCGGACCGGGATCCCCAGCACCGCGGCCCGCTCCACCCGCTCGGCCGAGGCCCGCACGGCGATGCCGGTGTCGGTCAGGCGCAGCACCGCGGCCACGGCGAACAGCAGCAGCGGGGCGACGACCACGGCGATCAGGTCGTTCGCGTCGAAGACCACGCCGCCGATCTCGGCGCTCCACTCGAACGGCGCCGGCAGCGAGCGGATCGCCGGGCCCTCGCCCCACAGCAGCGGCAGCCCGAGCGTGGCGAACGCGAGGATCTGCGAGAGGCCGAGCGTCGCCACCGTCATGATCAGGCGCGGCGAGCGGAAGAAGCGCCGGATGACGAGCACGTCCGCGAGGAGGCCGACGAGGATCGCCGCCGCCAGGCCGATCGTCATGCCGAGCAGCCACGGCAGGCCCGACAGGGTGATGAGGAGCACCGCGAGCGTGGCCGGCGCCGCGCCCAGGTCGCCCTGCGCGAAGTTGATGACCCGGTTGGCCCGCCACACGAGGGCGAGCCCGATGGCGGCCAGGGACCCGAGGAGCCCGAGGACGACGCCGGTGAGGACGCCGCCGGACGGCATCGGGAACCAGACGAGCTGGATCGCGACGATGGCGAGCGCAGGCCCCACCGTCCTCGCAGCGGCCCGCAGCTGGTCCTTCGCGCTGCTCGTGCGCGCCAGGCTCATGCGCGCCGCCCCCGATGCACCGTCGACTGCCGTTGCCGCAACCGCGCTCCTACGACTGACCTCGGCCCCGGACCGACCGGGGACCGACCCCCGCCCCGCCCAGCTCCGCTGCCGACGTGGCGCCCGTCACAGTAGACCGCTCGGTCAAGTCGCGCACCGACCCCGCGCGACCGCCGGGTACGGTGCCCGCCATGCGCGTGGACGCCCCGCTCGGCCCCGACCTCCAGCTCGCCCCCGACACGGCCCGCGGCCTGGAGGAGGCCGGCTACGCCGGAGCGTGGACCGCGGAGATCAAGAACGACCCGTTCCTCCCGCTGCTCCGGGCCGCCGAGTCCACCGAGCAGCTGGAGCTGGGCACCGGCATCGCCGTGGCCTTCGCCCGCAACCCGATGCTCGTCGCGAACATCGGCGACGACCTCCAGCGCTTCAGCGGCGGCCGCTTCATCCTCGGGCTCGGCTCGCAGATCAAGCCGCACATCACCAAGCGGTTCTCGATGGAGTGGTCGCACCCCGCGGCCCGGATGCGCGAGTTCATCGCGGCGACCCGGGCGATCTGGGCGTCATGGCACGAGGGACAGCCGCTCGACTTCCGGGGCGACTTCTACACGCACACCCTCATGACCCCGATGTTCGACCCGGGCCCCAACCCGCACGGCCCGCCCAAGGTCTTCCTCGCCGGCGTCGGCGAGCGGATGACCGAGGTGGCGGGCGAGGTGTGTGACGGCTTCCTCTGCCACGGCTTCACCACCGAGCGGTACCTCCGGGAGGTCACGGTGCCGGCGCTCGAGCGTGGCTTCGCCAAGGGCGGGCGGCGGCGCGAGGACTTCCAGATCTCCGGCCCGGCGTTCGTCGTGACCGGCGCGACCGAGGAGGCGATGGCGGCGTCGGACGCCGCCACCCGCGGCCAGATCGCGTTCTACGGCTCCACGCCGGCCTACCGACCGGTGCTCGAGCTCCACGGCTGGGGCGAGCTCCAGGACGAGCTCACCGCCCTCAGCAAGCAGGGCCGGTGGGACGAGATGGGCGGGCTGATCGACGACGAGGTGCTCCACACGTTCGCCGTCGTCGCCGAGCCGGGTGCGGTCGCCGCGCAGCTCCAGGCGCGCTACGGCGACGTGATCGACCGCATCATGTTCTACGCCCCGTACCGCAGCGACCCCGACACCTGGCTCCCGGTCCTCGCAGCGCTCAGCGCGGCCTGAGCACCCGGCGGCGGCCGGTCAGGGCTCGAGCCGGACGGCGGCGCCCGAGACGTCGATGCCGCCGTCGGCCGGGACGTGGACGGCGATCCGGCTCGGTCGGCCCATGTCGACGCCCTGGATGACGACCACGTCGGCAGGCGGGTCGACCAGCGAGCGCCGGCGCAGGTAGCCGCCGAGCGCCGCCGCTGCGGCGCCCGTGGCCGGGTCCTCGACGACGCCGCCGACCGGGAAGGGGTTCCGGCTGTGGAACGTGCGGTCGTCCTCGCGCCAGACCGCCTGGATCGTGGTGAGGTCGTGGGCGTCCATCACGTCGCGCAGCGCCTCGAACTCGTACTCGAGCGACGCGAGCACCTCCCGGGTCCGGACCGGCAGCACGAGGTGCCAGGCCCCGGCGAACGCCAGCTCGGCCGGCAGCTGCGGATCGAGGTCGTCGGCCGTCCACGTGGTCGCGAGGAGCACCTCGGTCACGAGCCCGTCGTCGGCGGGACTTCCCGACGGTGCCACCGAGGTGAGCGTCGCCGTGAGGCGGCCGCCGTCCGCACCGACCACGACCGGCACGTCGCCGACGGCGGTCTCGAACACGTAGGTGCCCTCGCCGTGGCGATCTCCGAGGGCGACGGCCGACGCGATCGTCGCGTGCCCGCAGAAGTCGATCTCCTTGCGGGGGCTGAAGTACCGGACCCGCCAGCGCGACGCGGCGCCGGCGGTGTCCCCGCTCGGCGCGAGGAACGCGGTCTCGGAGTACCCCACCTCCTCGGCGACGCGCCGCATCACGTCGGGCGCGGGCAGCCGACCGCCGATCCACACCCCCGCCGGGTTCCCGCCCGTCGGGTCCTCGGTGAAGGCGGCGAGGCGCTCGAGCGTCGCGCCGTCGTCGAGGTCGTCGGACATCGGGCTGCTCGTCGGGACCGGTCGGGCCGGTCGATCAGGCGGGCTGCAGGACGTCGAGCTCGTCGGCGAGGTACTGCAGCCGGCAGGCGGAGCGCTGCAGCTTGCCCGACGAGGTCTTCGGCACCGACCCGGGCTGCACGAGGATGACCTCCTTGGGCGGGATGCCCACGGACTCGGTCACCACGCGCGTGATCTCACGACGGAGCTCCTCGTGGCCGGACGCCTTCGACTCGGCGACCACGATGATGTTCTGCGCACCCTGACGGCCCTCGATGCCGAAGGCGATGACGTTGCCGGTGCGGACGCCCTCGACCTCGCCGACGACCTTCTCGATGTCCTGCGGGTACACGTTGCGACCGCCGACGATGATCACGTCCTTGATGCGGCCGCAGATCACGAGCTCGCCGCCGACCGTGTAGGCGAGGTCACCGGTGTGGAGCCAGCCGTCGACGATCAGCTCCTCCGTCGCCTCGGGCTGCTGGTAGTAGCCCGTGGTCACGGAGTTGCCGGTGATGCGCAGCTCGCCGACCTGGCGGTCCGCGCAGGGCTCGCCGGTCGCCGTGTCGATGATCTCGATCTCGAGGCCGGGCACGGGCCGGCCCAGGAGGGCGAGCTCGGTCGAGCCCTCGCTGTCGGCGTCGACGGGGACGGCGCGGTGCTCGGTCTCGAGCGCGGTGCGGTCGACCACGTCGGTCACGAGGCCCTTGCCAGGGGTCGGGAAGCACCCGGCGATGCACACCTCGGCCATGCCGAAGGCGGGGAACGCGACGCCGGGCTCGAGCCCGAAGCGCTCCCCCGCCTCGAGGAAGCGGCGGAACGTCGGTGCGTCGATCGGCTCGGCGCCGTTGAGGAACATACGGACCTGCGACAGCTCGAGCTGCTCGTCGGTCCGCTTCAGCGCCCGGGCGGCCAGCGCGTAGGAGAAGTTCGGCCCGGCCGACGCCGTCCCGTGGAACTCCGTCAGCCAGCGCATCCAGCGGATCGGCTTGGCCAGGAAGTCCTGGGGGGCGCCCTGCACCAGGTGCGTGTCGCGGGTCATCGGGATCGTCAGGAGCCCGACGAGGCCCATGTCGTGGTACAGCGGCAGCCAGCTGACGATGACCTCGTCGTGCGTGAGCTCCGCAGCCGTCCAGGCGCCGTCGAGGTTGTGGCAGATGTTCTCGTGCGGAAGCATCACGCCCTTCGGCTCGGACGTGGAGCCGGACGTGAACTGCAGCACCGCCAGGGCCGAGGGGTCGTCGGCCGGCCGCACGTAGTCGGCCGCCGTGGGACCGTCACCTTCGAACAAGCTGTCGAGCCCGATGAACGGCGGGTCGCCCGGCACCGGCTCGACGAAATCCGCGAGCTGGCTGTCGATCACCACGACCTTGGAGTCGGCGCGGCGGATGCGCGCGCGGGTCTGCTCGATGAACTGGTCGAGCGCGCCCATGCGCATCGGCAGCGGCATGGTGACGAGCGCGCCACCCGTCAGCCAGATGGCCTGGATCGCGGTCACCAGCCGTCGGGTCGTCGGGCCGAGCAGGGCGACGTGGTCGCCGGGGCCGACCCCCCGGGCCTGCAGGGCGGCGGCCACCGCCCGGGCCTCGGCGTGCAGCTGCCCCCACGTCAGCGTCTCGTGGTCGTCGCCGGCCACGAACGTCACCTTGCCCTGGCCGCGCTCGGCGACGGACTCGATGCGGGAGATCAGGGACAGTTCGGATGACAGCACGTTGGTTCCGACTCCGGAGATGACGCGACGGTTACGTCTGGTGTCACGCGACCGTACACACGGCGAACGATCCGACGGAACGATCAACGCCCGCCGGGCCGACGAACTTCCCTACGGGACGATGTTGACCAGCTTCGGGGGTCGGACGATCACCTTCCGGGGCGTCGCCCCGTCGAGGATCCCCTGGACCTTCTCGGACGCCAGCGCCAGGCGCTCGCAGGTCGCCTCGTCGGCGTCGGCCGGCACCTCGATCCGGTCGCGGACCTTGCCGGCCACCTGCACGACCATGGTCACGGTGTCCTCGACCAGCAGCTCGGGGTCGGCGACCGGCCAGGGCTCGGCGTGCACGTGCCGCCCGGCGGTACCCAGCTCCGCCGCCCGCCGGGACCACAGCTCGGCGGTGATGTGCGGGGCGGCGGGCGCCAGCAGCAGGAGCAGCGTGTCGACGGCCTCGGCGACGACCTCGCCGTGCGGACCCTCATCGGTCTGGACGTACCGGTACAGGTCGTTGACGAACGCCATCGAGCGGGCCACCGCGACGTTGTAGGACCAGCGCTCGAACGCCTCGGTCACGTCGGCGACCAGGCGGTGCGTGGCGCGCACGATCGCCTCGTCGGCCTCGGTCCGCGCACCTTCGCGCGTGCGCTGCAGCAGGTCCGAGCCCGGCACCGCCACCCTCCAGACGCGGGCCAGGAACCGGGCGCAGCCGTCGAGGCCGAAGTCCTCCCAGTCGACGTCCTCCTCGGGCGGCTTCACCGCCAGGTGGGCCAGCCGCAGCGTGTCGGCGCCGTAGGTGTCGATGATCTCCTCGGGCGCGACCAGGTTGCCCTTGGACTTCGACATCTTCGAGCCGTCCAGGCGGATCATCCCCTGCGTGAACAGCCGGGTGAACGGCTCGCGCAGGTCCGCCGGCGCCACCCCGAGGTCCGACAGCGCCTTGGTGAAGAAGCGGGCGTACATGAGGTGCAGGACCGCGTGCTCCGCCCCGCCGATGTACTGGTCGACCGGCATCCACGAGGCGACCGCCTCCTTGGAGAACGGCGCGTCGGAGCTCCACGGGTCGCAGAAGCGCAGGAAGTACCAGGACGAGTCGACGAACGTGTCCATCGTGTCGGTCTCCCGCGTGGCGGGGCCGTCGCATTCGGGACAGGTCGTGAGCAGGAAGCCCTCGTGGAACCGCAGCGGCGACTGGCCCGTCGGGCGGAACTCGACGTCGTCGGGCGCCAGCACCGGCAGCTCGTCGAGCGGCACCGGGCGCGGCCCGCACTGCTCGCAGTACACGATCGGGATCGGGCAGCCCCAGAACCGCTGCCGCGACACCAGCCAGTCGCGCAGGCGGAAGTTCACCGTGCGCTCGCCGCGCTCGTCGGCCTCGAGCCACTCGATCGCCCGGTCCTTCGCGGTCGGGACGTCGAGCCCGTTCAGGTCGGGACCCGGCACGGCCGAGGGGTCGACCGGCGAGTTCACGTGCACGCCCGGGCCCGAGTACGCCTGGCCGTCCCAGCCCTCGGGGCGCTCGACGGTCTCGATGATCGGCAGCCCGAACGCAGTGGCGAAGTCCCAGTCGCGCTGGTCCTCGCCCGGCACCGCCATGACCGCGCCCGTGCCGTAGGTGGCCAGCACGTAGTCGGCCAGGTAGATCGGCACCGGCCGGCCCGTGAACGGGTTCAGCGCGTAGGCGCCGGTGGCGCAGCCGCGGTCCTCGACGGCGCCCTCGGTCGACAGCCGGTCGATCTCCGCGGTGTTGCGGGCCCGCTCGACGAACGCTTCGACGTCGGCCCGGCGGTCCTCGGTGGTGATCACCGGCACCAACGGGTGCTCGGGCGCCAGCACGCAGAACGTCATGCCGTAGCTGGTGTCGGGGCGGGTCGTGAAGACGCGCACGCTCGGGACGCCGGGCAGGTCCCTGCGCACCTCGCCGTCGGCGTCCACCACGGCCATCTCGAACTCGGCGCCCTCGGACCGCCCGATCCAGTTGCGCTGCTGCGTGACGACCCGGTCGGGCCACTGCACGATGTCCAGATCGTCGAGCAGCTGCTGCGCGTAGTCGGTGATGCGGAGGTACCACTGCTCCAGGTCGCGCCGCTCGACGACGTCGCCCGAGCGGTCGCAGCGACCGTCGATCACCTGCTCGTTGGCCAGCACCGTCTGGCAGCCCGGGCACCAGTTGACCGGCGCCGCCTTGCGGTAGGCCAGGCCGGCCTCGAACAGCTTCAGGAAGATCCACTGCGACCAGTGGATGTTCTCGGGGCTGTGGCTGCGGACCTCTCGCCGCCAGTCGTAGACGCCGCCGATCCGGGTGATCGAGCTCCGCAGCATCTCGATCCGCTCGTCGGTGAACGTGCGGGGGTGCACACCGGTCTGGATCGCCGCGTTCTCGGCCGGCAGGCCGAAGCTGTCGAAGCCCATCGGCGACAGGACGGCCTCGCCCTGCATCGTGCGGTACCGGGTCAGCAGGTCGCCGAAGGTGTAGTTGCGCACGTGGCCCATGTGCGCCGCGCCCGACGGGTACGGGTACATGCACAGGACGTAGCTGCGGGGCCGGGGATCGTCGTTGTCGACCTCGTACGTGCCGTGCTCGCGCCAGTACGCCTGCCAGTGCGGCTCGATGGCCTGGGGATCGTACGGATCGACCGTCGGGGCCTCGGGCGCACCGCTCGGATCGGCGCTGGCGGTTGTCGACATGGCGGCAGGTTACCGACGGCACCCACGTCGCCCCGAACCGGGTTCCGACGATTCGCGGGCCCTGTCGGGTGCGGCTAGAGTGGCCGCCTCACGGGGCCGTAGCTCAGTTGGGAGAGCGCTTCCATGGCATGGAAGAGGTCGTGGGTTCAATTCCCATCGGCTCCACCAGATCGTGTCAGCGTGAGGGGTTCGGCCGCCGGCCGGGCCCCTTCGTCGTTCCCGGGCCGGATCGCCCGCAGCGGGTCAGCCGGGCGTGCCCTCCGTGCGGTAGAACCGTCGCATGTCCACCACCGACCCCGCGATCGTCGCAGCACGCGGACGCGTCCGCCTCGGCGCCTGGATGATCATCGCCGGCTCGCTCGGCGCCATCATGGCGCTGCTCACCTACGTCGACGTCTGGGACGTGTCGGACACGAAGCCCGCGGGCTGGGGCGTGGTCGCCGCGCTGTGCGCGGTGCTGGCCCTCGCCGGCTTCGTGGTGCTGTGGGGCGGGCTCACCGCCGGGGCGAGGGCGACCGCTGCGAGCGCACCGCCGCCGGACGGCGGGGCCTGAGCCCTCAGCCGCGTTCCACGACCGGCGCGTCGGCGTAGAGCCGTTCGAGCCGGTAGTAGTCCCGCTCCTCGGCGAGGAACACGTGGACCACCACGTCGCCGTAGTCGAGCAGCACCCACCGGCGGGCATCGGCGCCCTCGACGGAGCGGGGCTTCTCGCCGATGTCGTGGGCCACGCGCTGCTCGACGGCGTCGACCACCGCCTTCACCTGGCGGTCGTTGCCGGCCGTGGCGAGCACGAAGTACTCGGCCACGCCGACGACCGGGCCGACGTGCAGGATCACCACGTCGGTGGCCAGCTTGTCCTCGGCCCCCTCGGCCGCCGCGAGCGCGGTGCGGAGCGACTCCTCCGGGCTGGTGACGGTCACGAGGTGCGGTCCCCGCCGACGGTGACGCGCACGTCGATGCCGCCGGACTGCGAGGTCGCCTCGGTCGCCGTCACCCCGAGCGCCTTCGCGATCTCGTCGGCGGCCTGCTCGGCCTCGGGGGCGAGGTACTCGACCTCGGTGGCGGCGACGTCGAAGGAGCCGGCGTTGCCGAGCAGCGAGATCTCACCGCCGGCCGCCACCACCTTGGGGGCCGCGAGGAGTGCGGAGTCCTCCTTGGAGGTGCCGTTCAGCAGCTCGACGCGGGCCCGCTGACCCGGCGTGGCCGACGTCGGGAACGGCACGACCCGGGCGACGTACGTCGGCAGCGCCGCGGCGTCGGGGACCATCGTCGTGAAGTAGGTGCCGGGGATCGGCTGCTGGACCAGCGGCACGGGCTCGTACCGGACCGTGCCGCCCTCGAGCTCGGACAGCAGCTCGGCCACCGCGCTCGCTCCCCCGCCGGAGACACCGTCGCCGGCCGACGACGCGCCGATGGCCGACAGGTCCTTGCCCTTGAGCGCGTTGAGGAGCTGCTCCCACACCGTGAGGTGGCGCAGCATCTGGCGGTCGGGCTTCTCGCCCACGCCCGCGAACCCCAGGTAGGTGATGACCTCGTCGGGCTGCAGGACGACGTCGCCGGCCCGGTATCGCACCGACTCGTTCTCGGGATCGGCCTGGATCTTCCCGCGCTCGCTGTTGTCGATCAGGTTGTCGACGTTCTTCACCGTGAGGGGGCCGGCCAGGCCGGTGAACGCCTTGAAGTCCCCGGCGGCGACCTCCTCGGCGGAGGTGAACCCGAAGGTCAACCCCGTCCCGAGCACCGACCGGAGCTCGTCGAGGCCGCCGGTCGCGTACGCGTCGCCGATCGGCGGGTAGAGCCCGTCCTCGCCGGGGCCGGCCGACATCGTCGCCGGCAGCGCCGACACCGTGCCGCCGGCGTCGCCACCGGAGCTGGAGACGATCAGTGCGGCGGCCAGGGTGCCGTCGTCGGTGGTCACCGCGACCAGGTCGACCGGGGTGGGCCGGACCTCGGCGACGTAGCCCGGCGCCTTCGGATCGGTGACCTTGTCGGTGCCGCCGCCCGTGATCAGGAGGCTGGCGCGGTACCCGACGACCGCTAGGCCGACCAGCAGCGCGACGAACGCGAGCGTGGTGCCCAGCTGCCACCAGACCGTCCGACCACGGTCCACACCGCCACGGCGGGCCCGGCCGCCGCTCTTGGACTGCTCGGCGCGACGCCGCCGGACGACCGTGACCTCGCTGCCGGGATCGGCGCCCGCGGGGGGTTCCACATCCGTGGTTGGCCCGCTGTCGGTCGCCGTCATGGGGGTCAACGATAGAGGCGGTGCTGCTCCACCAGGGAGACAGCCCCCTCGGGCAGGAGGAACCGGATCGAACGGCCCTCGGCCACCCGCTCGCGGATCTCGGTCGAGGAGACCTCGAGCATCGGCACGCGGACGGCGTCCCAGCGGAACCCGTCGGGCACCACGACCGGCGAGCCCGGCCGCTCGACCACCGCCAACCGGCACAGCCCCCGAAGCTCCTCGGGCCGGTCCCAGGTGTCGAGCCCGGCGGCGGCGTCGGAGCCGAGCACCAGGACGAGGTCGTCATCGGGGCCGGCGGCGCGGAGCGCCGCCAAGGTGTCGACCGTGTAGGTCTCGCCGCCCCGTTCGATCTCGAGGTCGCACGCCTCCAGCACGTCGACGCCCTCGACGGCGGCCCGCACCATGTCCATCCGGACATCCGCAGGGGTGATCCGGCGCAAACCCACCTTCTGCCACGGGACGTTGGCCACGACCATCAGCACGAGGTCGAGGTCGAGGGCCTCCGCGACCCGCACGGCGGTGACCAGATGGCCGATGTGGGGCGGATCGAAGGTCCCGCCGAAGACGCCGATGCGCCGGCCCGAGGACCCCCGCGTCGTCCCCGCGGCCATCGGCGGATGGTAGCGGCACATCCCGAAAAGCGTCGCGAATGGGCCAGACGACCTCTCAACTCCCGAAGCGATGCGCCGATCAACAACGGGTCGGGGCCACCGCAGCCGAACCTCGACCGGCGCCGCGCCGTTCAGTGAGCTGACACCAGAGGGATGGAATCTGATGAGCGATTCCGTAGGGATGTACCTGAACGAGATCGGTGCCGTCGCACTCCTCAACGCCGAGGAGGAGCGGGAGCTGTCCCGCACCATCGAGGCGGGCGCCGAGGCCCGGCGGCGCAAGGCCGCCGGCGAGCGGGGCCGGGACCTCGACAAGCAGATCGCAGCCGCTGCGGCGGCCAAGGACCGCTTCATCCGGGCGAACCTGCGGCTGGTGGTGAGCGTCGCACGCCGCTACCCGCTGCCCCCCGGCATGGAGCTGCTCGACCTGGTGCAGGAGGGGAACATGGGCCTCGAGCACGCCGTCGACAAGTTCGACTGGCGCAAGGGCTTCAAGTTCTCCACCTACGCCACCTTCTGGATCCGCCAGGCCATCGGCCGGGCGCTCGACCAGAAGGCCTCGCTCGTCCGCCTGCCCGGCGACCGCTCCGCCGCCCTCCGCTGCGCCCTGCGCGCCGTGTCCGGCGACGGTGACGAGCTCGACGACGAGAACGCCCGGCTCCACCGGCTCACCACCCCGACCTCGCTCGACCGCACCGTCGGCGACGACGACTCGAACGAGCTCGTGGACCTGCTCGCCGACGACCGTCCCAGCCCCGAGGACGAGCTGCTCAGCGCCGAGCACGACGAGTGGCTGCACGGCCTGCTCGACGTGCTCGACCCGCGGGCCCGCTCCGCGGTCGAGGCCCGATTCGGCCTCGGTGACGGCCGCCGCCGCAGCTACCGAGAGGTCGGCGAGGACCTGGGTGTGACCGCCGAGGCCGCCCGTCGCCTCGTGAAGCGCGCGGTCACCACCGTGCGGGACCGGGCGCTGGCCGGCGCCTCGGCCTGATCACCCGGCCGCGGCGGGTTCACCGCCGCCCGCCGCCGGGTTACCCGCTTCGGCCCGGCACCGGGCCACGGGTAGCCTGACGCCATGGCCGACATGCCCTCCCCCGGAGCCGAGCGCGCCCCGTGGACCCCCACGACCTGGCGCGACCGGCATGCCGAGCAGCAGCCCGAGTGGCCCGACGAGGCCGTGCTCGACGGCACGCTGAAGACGCTGTCGTCCTATCCCCCGCTGGTGTTCGCCGGTGAAGCCCGACAGCTGACCGCGGATCTCGGCCGCGTGGCCGCCGGCGAGGCGTTCCTGCTGCAGGGCGGCGACTGCGCCGAGTCCTTCGAGGCGTTCTCCGCCGACTCCATCCGTGAGCGGCTGAAGGTCATCCTCCAGATGGCCGTCGTGCTCACGTACTCGGCGGGCGTGCCGGCGGTGAAGGTCGGCCGGATCGCCGGGCAGTTCGCCAAGCCCCGCTCGTCGGCCATCGAGACCGTCGGCGGCGTCGGCCTGCCCAGCTTCCGCGGCCACATGGTGAACGACATCGCGTTCACCGCCGCGGCCCGCGTCCCGGACCCGCAGCGGCTCGTCGAGGCGTACCACCAGTCGGCGTCCACGCTGAACCTGCTGCGAGCCTTCACGAAGGGCGGCTTCGCCGACCTCGGCCGGGTCCACCAGTGGACCCAGGAGTTCGTCCGCAGCAGCCCCGAGGCGCTGCGCTACGAGCGGCTCGCCCAGGAGATCGACCGGGCGCTGCGGTTCATGCGGGCGTGCGGGCTCGATCCCGACACGGTGCCGGCGCTGCACGAGGTCGACTTCTACACGAGCCACGAGGCGCTGGTGCTCGGCTACGAGGAGGCCCTGACCCGGCGCGACTCGCTGACCGGCGACTTCTACGACTGCTCGGCCCACATGATCTGGATCGGCGAGCGCACCCGGGGCCTCGACGACGCCCACGTCGAGTTCTTCCGCGGGGTCGGCAACCCGGTCGGCGTGAAGGTCGGTCCGACCGCCTCCACCGACGAGGTGCTCGAGCTGTGCGAGGTCCTCAACCCCGGGCGGATCCCCGGCCGGCTCACGCTCATCACCCGCATGGGCGCGGACTCCATCACCGACGGCCTCCGACCGCTGCTGCGAGCGGTGACCGACGCCGGCCACCCCGTCGTGTGGACGTGCGACCCGATGCACGGCAACACGTTCACGGCGCCGAGCGGCAAGAAGACCCGCCACTTCGACGCGATCCTGGGCGAGATCAAGGGGTTCTTCGACGCCCACGCCGCCGAGGGAACGTGGCCGGGCGGCGTCCACGTGGAGCTCACCGGCGACGACGTGACCGAGTGCCTCGGCGGCGCCGAGGACCTCGTCGACGACGACCTCGGCCTGCGCTACGAGTCGATGTGCGACCCGCGGCTCAACGGCCGTCAGTCGCTCGACCTCGCCTTCCGCGTGGCCGAGCTGCTCCAGAGCTGACTCACCCGAGCGAGTCCACGACCTTCTCGATCCGTCGCTGGCGCGTCGCCTCTGCCTTGGCATCGGTGACCTGGCGGACGTGCTCCTTCCTCTTGGAGGGGGCGAGGGCGTCGAACGCCTCGCTCCGATCGGCGGCGGCGAGCGCGGCGGCGAGGTCGTCGGGCACGGGCGTGGTCCGCGGCGCGGTGTCGTGGACCACCTCGATCTCGTGCTCCTCGCCGCCGGCGACGCCCGCCGCCGTCCGGTGCGCCGCGGCGAGCGGGATGAGGTAGCGCCCGCCCATGACCGTGATCGTCGATTCGTAGCTGTAGCCGGCGATCGTGACCACGACCGGCACCCGCTTGCCCGCGCCGAACCCGAGCACGACCTCCTCGGGCACCTCGATGCCCACGTTGCGGCCGTCCTGGAAGAGCGTGGTCGTGAACGTCGCCATGGCACGACCGTACGTCGGCCCACCGACGATGATGGCGTCGTGCTGTTCCGCAACGACGACCTCCCGGCGATCGCGGACGGGAGCGTCACCGCTGCGCTGCGGCGGTGGAAGCGACCGACGGTCCGCGCCGGCGGCACCCTGGTCACGCCGATCGGCGTGCTCGCCATCGACTCGGTCGACCCGATCGAGCCGGTTGACCTCACCGACGCCGTCGCGGGGGCGGCGGGCTGGGACTCCGCCGAAGCGGCGCTCGCCTCGCCGCACCTGCGCCGGGACGGCGAGCTGTTCCTGATCCGCTTCCACGTCGAAGGGGCGGACCCGCGGATCGCCCTCCGGGATGCGGCCGACCTCTCGCCGGACGAGCTCGCCGACGTACGGGGTCGACTCGACCGGATGGACCGGCGGGCGGCGCACGGTCCCTGGACGCGACGGTTCCTGGCGCTCATCCGTGACCGCCCGGCGGTCCGGGCCGGCGACCTGGCGGACGAGGTCGGCCGAGAGCGGCTCCCGTTCAAGGCCGACGTGCGCAAGCTGAAGTCGCTCGGGCTGACCGAGAGCCTCGAGGTCGGTTACCGCCTCTCGCCTCGAGGTGCCGCGGTGCTGGCCGCGATCGAGCGCGACGACGCCTGACCGTCGACGCAGCGTGGTCGAGGCGCGTCAGCTGACGCGCTTCCGCCACGGAGCGTGGTGGCGCAGCCGCCAGGGGCCGGTGTCAGACCGTGCGCGTACGGTCGGGCGCACCGGCTGCGGGCTCGTCCTGGGCCGGGATCGGAGCGGCGCCCGCTCCCCTGCTCGATCGGACCGGCCGCGTGCCGGTCGACAAGGGGGACCAGATGGCAGCCGAACCCGACCCGACGCCGCAGGAGGCACTCCCGGACGAGCCGGCCCCGCCGGCCGAGGTCGTCGACACCGCCCGGCTCCGCTGGCAGGTCGAGCAGGCGATCCGAGCGTTCGCCCGTTCGCAGGCCGACCTCCTGGTGCTGCTCGCGCCGTTCGACGCCTCGGGCGAGTGGGCCCACGACGGCCACGACAGCTGCGCCTCGTGGCTCGCCGAACGTCACGGCATCGCCCGGAGCACCGCCCGGGACTGGCTGCGCGTCTCGCACGAGCTCGCCCGTTGCCCGGCGGCGCGCCAGGCGTTCGCCGACGGGCGCCTGTCGTACTCGGCCGCGAGGGCGGTCACACGGGTGACCCCGCAGCACGCCGGTCGCGCCGCCGAGCTCGTCGAGATCGCCACGTCGACGGCGATCAACGACCTGCCGCGGACGCTGGCCCGGTGGATCCAGCACAACGAGACCGCCGCGCAGCAGGCGGACCGCCACGAACGGGAGACGCGGCTCTCGGTCCGCACGGAGGCGGACGGGATGAGCGTGATGACGCTGGTGCTGCCCCCGGCACAGATGGCGGAGATCCTGACCGTGGTGGACGGGGAGGTGCAGCGCGGGACCGGGTTCGCGTCGACCCCGCACGGCAGCCCGCGTCGATCGCTCGCCGGCCAGCGCGCCCGCTGTCTGCACCACGTCGCCACGAGCGGCGCCGGGGCCACGGTCACCCGGGAGGTGATCGTGCACGTGCGTGGTGACGGCTGCACCATGCACGACGGGACGCCGGTCTCGTCGCACGCCGTCGCATCGCTCATCGGCGGGTCGTTCATCCGGGCCCTCCTGCACGACATCGAGGACAAGCCGATCGACGCGACCAACCGGCGCCGCTTCCCGACGGCGCGTCAGAAGCGTGTGGTCGACGAGCGCCATGGCGGCCGCTGCGTCACCTGCGGGTCGACCCAACTGATCGAGTACGACCACGACCCGCCGTTCTCGGTCTCCCGCCGTACGGTGGTCGACGAGCTGCGACCGCACTGCGCGGTGTGCCACAGGGCGCATCACCACGGGGATCCCGAACCTTCCTGACGGCCGGGGAATGTTGACCGCCTGAGTCGGGTTTGGGAAACTTGATCGGTTCGGTCGTGAATTAGGAGCCGGCGCCGCGAGCGCACTCCTGGACCGCCCGAACGGGCCGCAACGACGCTGATCGAGGCACTGACATGACGACGATCGAGATCGACGAACAGGGGGCGGCTTCCATCGACGGGATCGACATCGATCCCGCCATGGTGGCCGACATCCGCAAGTTCGAGACCCAGCTCGCGCGCTACCTGGACGGGGACCTGGACGAGGACGTCTTCAAGGTCTTCCGGCTCGCCAACGGCGTGTACGGCCAGCGCCAGGGCGGGCACAACCAGATGATCCGCATCAAGGCCCCCTACGGCGCGATCGCGCCGTACCAGCTCGAGCGCCTCGCGGACATCTCCGAGCGCTACAGCCGCGGCTGGGGCCACCTCACCACCCGCCAGAACGTCCAGTTCCACTTCGTCGAGCTCGAGCGCGTCCCCGACCTCCTCTGGGAGCTCGCCGCGGTCGGACTGACCACCCGCGAGGCGTGCTCCGACACGGTGCGCAACGTCATGGGCTGCCACCTCGCCGGTGCCTGCCCCCACGAGGCGCTCGACATCCAGCCGTGGGCCGAGGCCACGTTCCGCCACTTCCTGCGCAACCCGATCAGCCAGCGGCTGCCGCGGAAGTTCAAGATCAACTTCTCGGGCTGCTCCACCGACTGCGGCCAGGCCATGTTCAACGACGTCGGCGTCGTCGCCGTCACGCGGCAGCTGCCGAGCGGCGAGACCGAGGCCGGCTTCCGCGTCTTCGTCGCCGGTGGCCTCGGCGCCAACCCGCACCCGGCGCTGGCCGTCGAGGAGTTCACGCCCCGCGAGGAGCTCCTGCCGACGATCGAGGCCTGCGTGCGGGTGTTCGAGCAGGCCGGCAACCGCAACAACAAGCTCCGGGCCCGCATGAAGTGGCTCGTCGACGAGCTCGGCTTCGAGGAGCTGCAGCGGCGGATCCTCGTCTCGCGCAAGTTCCTGGTCGCCTCGTCGTCCTGGCCGGGCGGCATCCCCGTGGAGGTCCAGGAGGCGGGCGACGCCCCCGCCGGCGCCTCGACGACCGGGCCGGTCTCGCCAGTGGGCCAGGGCGTCCCGGTGTTCCTGACCGGGACGTCGGACTACCAGCGCTGGGAGCAGGCGAACGTCGTCCGCGGCGTCGCCAAGGGAACCGTGTCGGCCCTCGCCTGGTCGCGGCTCGGTGACATCACCGCGGCGCAGTTCCGGGGCATCGCCTCGATCGCCCGGGAGTTCGACGCCGAGGTCCGAATCACCAATCGGCAGAACTTCGTGTTCCGGGGCCTCCGGGAGGACCAGCTCAAGGACCTGCACGCCCGCCTCGAGGCGCTCGACATGGCCCGGCCCGGCGCCGAGCTGGCCCGTGACGTCGTGGCCTGCCCCGGTGCCGACACGTGCAACCTCGCCGTCACCCAGAGCCGTGGGCTCGCCTCTGCGATCGGCGAGGCGCTCGAGGCCGCCGGACTGGCCGAGATCGACGGGGTCCGCACCAACATCTCGGGCTGCACGAACTCGTGCGGCCAGCACCACATCGCCGACATCGGCTTCTTCGGAGCGGAGCGACGGGCCCACGGCAAGTCGGCCCCGGGCTACCAGCTCCTCCTGGGCGGCTACGTCGGCGAGGAGCGGGCGGAGTTCGGTCAGAAGGCGCTGCGCCTGCCGGCCAAGGCCGCGCCGCAGGCCGTGGTGCGCATCGTCGGTCGCTACGCCGGCGAGCGGGCCTACGGCGAGACGTTCGGCACGTGGCTCGAGCGCAGCGGCGGCGCCAAGGCGATCGGTGCGGAGCTCAAGGACCTCGACGAGTTCCCGGAGCCCGACGCCCACCCCGACTTCTACATCGACTACGGCGAGACCGGACCCTACGAGGCCGTGGTCGGCGATTCGGAGTGCGCTGTCTGATGGCTCTCACGATCCCCGTCGCCGGCGAGTCCAGCGGACTCGACCCGGCACCCGGACCATTCACCCCCGCCACGTTCACCGACGCCGAGCTCGCCGAGCTCAACGCCGAGTTCGAGAAGGCGCCGGCCTCGAAGGTCGTGCAGTGGGCGGCCGACAGCTTCGGCCCCCACCTCGCGCTGGCTGCGTCGATGACCGACGCCGTGCTGATCGACCTCGCGGTCAAGGTGGCGCCGGCGATCGAGGTGGTGTTCATCGACACCGGCTACCACTTTCCCGAGACGCTCGAGACCGTCGAGACCGTGCGGCGTCGCTACGGCCTCAACCTGCGCATCATGACCGTCGCCCCCCACGCTCCCGAGCTGTGGAAGGTCGACCCCGAGAACTGCTGCTCCGCCGTCAAGGTCGGGCAGCTCGACCGGGCGCTGGCCGGCAAGGCGGCGTGGATGTCGGGCCTGCGGCGCGACGAGTCCGAGACCCGGGCCAACTCACCGATCGTCGCCCGCGACCTCCGCGGCCTCGTGAAGGTGAACCCGCTCGCCACGTGGACCGCCGCCGATGTGGACGACTACATCGAGCGCCACGACGTCCCGGTGAACCCGCTGATCGACCAGGGCTACCCGTCGATCGGGTGCATGCCCTGCACCGAGAAGGTGGCGCCGGGCGAGGATCCTCGCTCCGGCCGCTGGAAGGGTCGCGGCAAGACCGAGTGCGGCCTGCACCTGAGCTGAACGCTCAGGCCGGTCGGATCAGTCCGGCCTCGTCGTCTAGGACGCTTCCTCGTCGGTCATGGCCGTGCCGTCGGCGTGGCGCCGGCCGTCGCCGGGGAGCGACCGCTTGAAGGTGTCGGGCGTCGCCGGCCGACCGTCGGCGTCCTTCGGGTGGTCGTTGTCGAAGTACTCCGGGCCTTCCCAGAACCAGTCGTCGACGGCCACCGCCGTGGGCACGCCCCGGGCGAAGCCGTCCTTGTGGTGGTAGTCCCGGTAGAGGTCACCGGAGCGCGGCCGGCCGGGCATCTGGAAGCCGTCGCCGGAGTGGCGACCCTTCTTCGAGAAGGGACCGAACTTGGGGTGGTCCGAACCGGGGACGACGTTCACCCAGTAGTCCCCGATCTCCACCTCCTTGATCTCCTGCACCGGCCACATGCCGTAGACCTGGTTGATCAGGGCGACGGACGCCTCGTTGTCCTTGTGGGCGTAGCCGTAGACCCAGCGGAGCTGCGGGTACATCTGGTCGACGACGGCACCGAGCTCGTAGCAGAGGGTGAAGGCAATGGCTTGGCGCCGGAAGTCGGGGTGCGTCCAGAGGTCGAACAGGAACGCCTCGTCCTTGGCGAGCCGGATGGGCAGCAGACCGCGCTTGGCGTCGTCCGAGTGGGGGCTGTGGGTCAACAGCCACATCTTGGAGACGGCCCGGTCGGTCGGCTTGTGGATCGCGAGCATCACGAGGGAGCCCTGCGCGAAGTACGGCTTCGCCAGCTCGAGCCGCTCCGGGGTCTCGATCTGAGCGAGGTGCCGGTCGGTGGGGTCGAAGACCGCCTTGAACTCGTAGTCCTCGCCGGCGGGCGGGTACTCGTCGGCGACGAGCGGCAGCGGCCGGGCGAAGATGATGCACTCGGAGACCCGGGGCTTCGCGCGCCCCACCCGGCCCTTGATCTTGTCCGCCAACGACATGTCGTCACCCCTTCGTCGTGCCGGGCGCCAGTGCCCGATCCCCTCCGCACCGCGGTTCTCCAACGGTACCGACACCCCCGCCCCTGATCCACACCCGGCTGGCCCCGCAGTTGACACGGTCCGACGGCGGGCGACACCCTACGGTCGTGCCGACGACGACCGACGGGAAGACGACCGACCCCGACGGGACCGACGACGTCGAGGCGGCGCTCCCTGTCGACCCGACCGACGGCGGGGTCCCCACCCGGCTGATGGTCCTGGGCCTCGCCCACCGTGACGGCTCCGTCCACGGCGCCGAGCTGTACCCGGTGGCCGCCGAGTGCGGCATCTCCGACGAGACCGTCCGCTCGTGCATGCGCCGGCTGATCGCCGACGGGCTATTCCTCCGCGAGGGCGAGGGCCGCGACGCGGTGTTCAGCGCCACCGAGGCGGGCCGGGCGGCGCTCGAGGTCACCCACCAGCGCCACCTGATGGCCTACGCCCAGGACGCCGCCGGCCGGGGTTGGGACCGTCGCTGGCGGCTCGTGGCGTTCGCCATCCCCGAGTCCCGCCGGGCGGCCCGCGACGCCTTCCGCGACCACCTGCGCATCCTCGGCGGCGCCGCGATCCAGCCGGGCCTCTACGTGTCGCCGCACCGGTGGACGGCGGAGGTGACCGAGGAGGCCGAGCGGCTCGGCATCCCCGAGCACGTGAGCACGCTGACCACCGAGGACCTCCACGTCGGCGGCGAGACCAATCCTCGCACGCTCGTCGAGCGTCTCTGGCCGCTCGACGAGGTGGCCCGCCGCTACGACGACTTCATCGCGACCTACCGGGACGTCCCGGAGGCGCTCGAGGCCATGCGTCGCCGCCACGAGCGGATCTCGGAGCACGACTTCCTCCCCGGCGCGCTGCACATCGCGATCCGGTTCAACGAGTGCTTCGAGATGGATCCGCTCCTGCCCCCGGAGCTGCTGCCCCGACCGTGGCCCGGCAAGGAGGCCCGGGAGGTGCTGGCCCGGTGCCGCCGCATCGGCGTGCTCGCCCGCGAGGACAAGGGCGGCCCGGCGCTGTTCCGCGTGTTCGACGACGCGATCGCCCACCTGCCCTGACGCTCTCGTCCTAGCCTCTTCGCCACGAGCGATGTGGGGAGGGACCGCCATGCGCAGGTCCGCGTTCAAGTGGGTGATCGCACTGGTCGTCGTCGGCGTCGCCGCGGCGTGCACGCCGACCGCGCCGTCGGGGCCGCCGGCGTCCAACGGCGGGCCCGACGACGACATGGACCAGGTCGTCGACGCGGTCCGGGCCGCGTCGCCGCAGACCCAGGGCACGGTCTGGGCCGACACCGACGGCAACCTCCTGCCCGGTGACGTCGACGAGTGGTTCCTGCAGACGCCGCGCTGCTGGGGCTCGTCCGACTGCCAGGAGCCGGTCGGCACCGAGGAGCTCCTCTCCCAGCTCGCCGACCTCGTCGCCTCGGCCGAGGTGTCGATCGACATCACGACGCTGTTCCCGTTCGCCGACGACGCATGGCTCGACGCGATCGTCGACGGCCTGCAGCGCTCGTTGGCCGACGGCCACCGGCCGCAGGTGCGGTGGCTGGCCGGGACGCCGTTCTTCTACTCGTACACGACCGGCCTCGGCCCCGACGTCGTCCGCCAGCAGCTGCTCGACCGCCTCGGCCCGGCCGGGGCCGAGATCGACGTGTCGGTGGCGACGATGACCACCGACGTCCAGTCGTGGAACCACGCCAAGATCGTGGCGGTCGACGGTCGGCGGGCGCTCGTGGGCGGCCACAACCAGTGGGCCGAGTCCTACCTCACCGCGACGCCGGTCTCCGACGTGTCCATGCGGGCCGACGGACCCGCCGCCCGGGCGGCGCAACGGTTCGTCGACGTGCTCTGGGGCTACGTCTGCGATCGCGAGGCCGAGGGGTTCTGGAGCATCCTCTGGATCCGGTCGTCACGGTCCGGTCCGAGCGGGGCGTGCCCACGCAGCGCGCCGGTCCTGAGCGCCGAGACGCCGGGCTCGACCCGCATCATGGCGGTCGGCCGGCTCGGCAGCGGCCTGCCGATCCCGGGCACGTTCGGCGGTTCGTTCGTGCCGGCGATCCTCGCGCTCATCTGCCCGGCCACCGACGCCGGCGACCCGGCCTACGACGCCGCCAACCCTGGCCAGGTCGCGGCCCGGGCGCTCGTCGCGTCGGCCGACGAGCGGGTGGTGATCTCGCAGCAGGACCTGCTCGCGCAGTGTCCGCGCTACGACGCCCGGATGTTCAAGGTCATCACCGACCAGCTCCTGCGCGGCGTCGACGTGCGCATCGTCGTCACCGGCGCCTTCGGCACGTCGTACGCCAACATGGAGTCGCTGCACGACCTGTCGATCCAGCTGTACGACGTGCTCGTGGCGTCGACCGGCGACCCCGACGAGGCCCGCGACGCGATCTGCTCGAACCTGCAGCTCGCGTCGCTGCAGATCGGTCCCGAGGCGACGTGGCCGGACGGGAAGGGCTTCGCCAACCACTCGAAGTTCATCCACGTCGACGACCAGGTGTTCTCGGTCGGCTCGAACAACATGTACCCGTCGAACCTGCAGGAGATGGACCTCTTCGTCGACGACGCCGACGCGGCGCAGCAGGTCCGCACGGCCTACCTGGATCCGCAGTGGGAGTGGTCGCGGGAGGACGCGATCGTGGACCCGGAACAGGGCCGCTGCGATATCTTCGGCTGAGCTGAGCCGAGCTGAGCAGACCCGCAGCCGAGCCGAGCCGCGATCACCGACCCGCCGCGTCGCGCGGCCAGACGACGACGGCCGAGCCGCCCCGCGCTCAGACGAGGTGGTCGACGAAGCGCTCCAGCTGGCGGAGGTTCCGGCACTCGAACGTGCCGTCGCAGTGGACGCCGTACTCCCCCACGATGGAGTCGCCGGTGTCCCAGTACGCCTTCGGCTCGGGGTTGAGCCAGTAGACGTGGCGCGCCTTCTGGCGCATCTCCTTGATCACCCACGACTGCGACGCGTGGTAGTTGTTCCGGGCGTCGCCGAGGATGATCACGGTCGTCTTGGGCCCGATCTCGCGGCCCCACCGGTTCCAGAACACCTCGAAGGCGTGCCCGTAGTCGGAGTGGCCGTCGACCCAGACGACGTCGGCCTCGGTGTTCACGCGGTGGATCGCCTCGACGATGTCCTCCTCACCCTCGAAGAAGCGGGTGACCTCGTCGATGCCGTCGATGAAGACGAAGCTGCGCACTCGGGAGAACTGGCTCGCGATGGCGTGGACCAGGTGGAGCGTGAAGCGGGCGAACGCCGCGACGGATCCGGAGATGTCGGCCACGACGAAGATCTCGGGCTTGGCCGGCCGCGGGTACTTGAACTTCGGCTCGGCCGGGACGCCGCCGTAGCTGAGCGAGTGCCGCACGGTGTTGCGGAAGTCGAGCGCGCCCTTCCGGCCGTGGCGGCGCTTGCGGGCCAGCCGCACGGCCAGGCGCCGGGTCAGCGGCTGCAGCGCCTTGCGCAGCGAGATCATCTCCTCGCGGCTGGCGTGCATGAAGTCGATGTCCTCGGGCAGCGGCTTGCGGAGCGTCTTGGCCATCGCCTCGACGCCGCGGTCGGCGACCAGGCGCCGGCGGATCTCGGCCTCGATCTCCTGCTTGAGCTGCTCGATGCGGGTCTCGAACTCGTCGTGCTCGAGACGTTCCTCGAGCGAGCTCAGCGGCTCGGGGGCGTCCTGGCGCGACTGCTCCATCAGCCGCTCGAGCATGCCCTCGAGGTCGAGGTTCCGCATCGTCCGGTAGAGGTAGTAGGTGCCGCCGACCGGGCGTCCGGGCTCCATGCCGGCGTAGCGCTTGACGGCCTGGCGGGCCATCGCCCGCATCATGGCCTGGTCGCCCTTGAGCAGCGCCTGGTACAGCGCCTCGGCGAGCTCCTCGGGCGTCATGCCGTCGCCGTGGCCGCCGGAGCCGTCGCCCTTGCCGGCACCCTCGGGCAGCTCGCCGACCTGGTCGTCGTCGAGGTCGAGCTCGGGGCCGGCGTCGGCGTCCTCGTCGATCGAGTACTCGGTGCCCCGCAGCGAGAAGTACACCTCGAAGACCGTCTCGAACGCACGCCAGTGCGAGTGGTTCTTCACCAGCGTCGCGGCCAGGGCGTACTTGAACGCGTTGCGGTCGTCGAGGGGGATGTGGCGGACCGCCTCCATGGCGTCCAGGTTCTCGGTCAGGCTGACGGGCAGCCCGGCGTTGCGGAGCTCGCCGATGAACCCGTTGAGCAGGTCGAGCAGCGCCTCGCCGGCGAGCCGGTCGCCGGTCGCGGTCGCGTCGGCATCGCCCACGTCGAGACCGGTCGCGTCGCTCACCGGGCGGGCGGACGACCGGCCGCCTGCGGATCGGCCGACAGCTCCTTGGTCGCCTTGGCGATGTCGGACTGGTACTTCAGCAGGATGTTGACGGTCGCCACGGCGGTCTCGGCGTCGACGGCGTCCTTGCCGAGCAGGACCAGCGTCCGGGCCCAGTCGATGGTCTCCGACACCGACGGCGCCTTCTTCAGCTCCAGCTGGCGGATGGACCGGACGATGCGGGCGATCTCGTCGGCGAGCGACTCGGTGACGCCCGGGACCTTGGTGAGGACGATCTCCTTCTCGCGGTCCATGTCGGGGTAGTCGACGTGCAGGTAGAGGCAGCGCCGCTTGAGCGCCTCGGAGAGCTCCCGGGTGTTGTTCGACGTGAGGAAGACCATCGGGATCTGCTTGGCGGTGATCGTGCCGAGCTCGGGGATCGACACCTGGTAGTCGGAGAGGATCTCGAGCAGCAGCGCCTCGGTCTCGACCTCGACGCGGTCGACCTCGTCGATGAGCAGGACGACGGGGTCGTCGGCCCGGATGGCCTCGAGCAGCGGGCGGGTCAGGAGGAAGTCGTCGGAGAAGATGTCCTCCTCGATGGCGTCCCAGCCCGTGGTCTCGCCCTCGCCCCGCGACGCCTGGATGCGCAGCAGCTGCTTCTTGTAGTTCCACTCGTAGAGCGCCTTGGACTCGTCGAGGCCCTCGTAGCACTGGAGGCGGATGAGGCGGGCACCGGTGATCTCGGCGACCGACTTGGCGAGCTGCGTCTTACCGGTGCCGGCCGGGCCCTCGACGAGGATCGGCTTGCCGAGGCGGTCGGCCAGGTAGACGATGCCGGCGATCGACTCGTCGGAGAGGTAGTCGACCTTGCGGAGCCGGTCCCGGACGTCGTCAACGGTGTCGAAACGGGGATCGGTCTGCTCGCTGCTCATCGCGGCAGACTACCGACGCGCTTGACCGGACGGTCAATCACGTTCCGGGCCGCCGCCCGGAGGGTGGAACTCGCTCGGCGCCGGGACGCGCGGCTCCGTACGATCGCCGGCCATGAGTGCGCAGCTCGTGGCCCGTGGCCTCTCCGCCGAGCACGGGTCCCGCACCCTCTTCGACAGCGTCGACCTGGTCGTGGCGCCAGGTTCGGTGACCGGGCTGGTCGGCCCGAACGGCGCCGGCAAGTCCACGCTCCTGCGCCTGCTGGCTGGGTTGGAGGTGCCGGCGGCGGGTGCGGTGTCGCTGCAACCGCCGGATGCCACCGTGGGGCTCCTCCCCCAGGAGACCGACCGCGTCCCGGGCGAGACGGTCCTCGCGCACCTGGCCCGGCGGACCGGGGTGGCGGCGGCCCAGGAGGAGATGGACGCCGCCACGCTCGCCCTCGCGGATGGCTCGGACGGCGCCGACGACCGGTACGCCACCGCGCTCGAGCGATGGCTCGCGCTCGGCGGTGCCGACCTCGACGCCCGGGTCCCGCAGGTGGCCGCCGACGTCGGCCTCGACGTCGACGGAGACCAGGCCATGACCACGCTGTCGGGCGGGCAGGCGGCCCGCGTCAGCCTGGCCGCGCTGCTCCTCAGCCGGTTCGACGTGCTCCTGCTCGACGAGCCGACCAACGACCTCGACCTGGCCGGCCTCGACCGGCTCGAGCGATTCGTCGCCGGTGCCGCCGGCGGGATCGTCGTCGTCAGCCACGACCGCGAGTTCCTCACCCGCACGACCACCCAGGTGCTCGAGCTCGACCGCCACCAGCGCTCGTGGCACCTGTACGGCGGCGGCTACGAGTCGTACCTGACCGAGCGGGCCCGGGCGCGGGAGCAGGCGAGGGAGCGCTACGAGGAGTACGCCGACACAGTGCAGACGCTCAGCGACCGGGCCCGCACCCAGCGGGCGTGGGCCGACAAGGGCGCGGGCACCGCCCGCCGCGACCGGTCAGAGCGCGACAAGTTCATCCGCCACCACAACATCGCCACGTCCGAGCAGCTGGCCGCCAAGGCCCGCCGGACCGAGAAGGCGATCGAGCGGCTGGAGGAGGTCGACGAGCCCCGCAAGGAGTGGGAGCTGCGCTTCTCCATCGCAGGGGCGCCGCCGTCGGGCCAGGTCGTCGCCGTCGCGTCCGGCGCCGTCGTCCGCCGCGGCGACTTCACGCTCGGCCCGGTGACGCTGCAGGTCGACCGTGGTGACCGCATCGCGATCACCGGCCCCAACGGCTCGGGCAAGTCCACCTTGCTGTCGCTCCTGCTCGGTCGCCTCGCGCCCGACGAGGGCACCGCCGGGCCGGGCGCCTCGGTCCGCATCGGCGAGGTCGACCAGGCCCGGGCCGCGTTCGGCGACGACCGGACGCTGCTCGACGCCTTCGTGGACCACGTCCGCGACGACGGCGGGCCCGACATGACGACGTCGGAGGTCCGGACGCTGCTCGCCAAGTTCGGGCTCGGCGGCGAGCAGGTCGCCCGACCGGCGAGCGGCCTGTCGCCGGGCGAGCGCACCCGTGCCGCCCTCGCGCTGCTGCAGGCCCGGAGCGTGAACGTGCTGGTGCTCGACGAGCCCACGAACCACCTCGACCTGCCGGCGATCGAGCAGCTCGAGCAGGCGCTCGACAGCTTCGACGGCACCCTGCTCCTCGTGAGCCACGACCGGCGGCTCCTGGAGGCCGTCCGCGTCGAGCGCCGCGTCGAGGTGCTCGACGGCCGCGTCACCGAGGCGTGATCGCCCGCACGAACGTGACCGACGTGGCGTCGCCGGGCTCGTCCCACTCGTCGAACCCGAGTCGCCGGTAGAACTCGATCGCGCCGGTGTTGGCCGGGTTCACGCCGAGGTGCACCCCGGTGCTGCCGTGCTCGGCGAGCTGGCCCAGGAGGCGCTCGACCAACCGCCGCCCGAACCCCTGCCCCTGCACGTCGGGGAGCAGGTCGATGTGCAGGTGCGACGGGTAGCGGGCCCAGAGGTCGCCGTGGCCGCCCGCGCCCTGGCTGCGGTCGTGGATGACGTGGACGAGCAGCCCGTCCATCGTGTCGGGGTCGTACGAGTCGAGCGGGTACTGCTCCCGGACCTCGGGCCAGTAGCGCTCGGCCGCCGCGGCGTGGAACGCAGCCGTGTCGAGCGCGCCGAGGACGTAGCCCCGGGGCGGCCGGTCGCCGACGGCGACCACCGACGCCAGCTCGGGTTCGAGGAGGAGATAGGGCAGGCACCAGATCGTGCCGACGAGGTCGCCGTCCGCCAACAGCGGCGTGGCATCGCGGCCGGCATCGCCGGTCTGCAGGCAGACCTGCATCAGCGCAGCCTCGTCGCCGGGGCGGAAGGGGCGGATCTGGGCGTCGGCGCCGTGGGGCATCCGGGTCAGGCTACGAGGGAGCGCCCGCCCGCTCGGCGAGCTCGGCCAGCAGCAGCCGCGCCTGCTCGTCGGACCGGATCCGGATCCGGTCCTGGCCCGGTGGCGGCTCGTCCACGGCGGCGCCGTACCGCTCCCGGTACTCCGGGTGCTTGACCCAGGACCACAGCACGATGTTCCGCTCGGGGTCCCAGCGCAGCAGGTTGGTCCAGTGCTCCCGGTTGCCGTTCCACAGCGCCTGTCGCCGGGCCACCCGCCGCAGCGTGCGGCGCAGGACCCGAGCGGTCGCGGTCAGGCGGGGCGGATCGAGCCAGACGACCGCGTCGGCCCGCGCCCACACGAGGTCCTGCACGGCCGAGTAGTTGCCGTCGATGACCCACCGCTCCCTTGCCACCAGCTCGCGCACCTCGGCCCGGAACTCCTCGGCGTCGGGGTGGGTCCAGCCGGGCCGGTGGAACACCGAGTCCAGCTCGGTGAACGGGGCGTCGAGCGCGCCGGCGAGCGCGCGCCCGAGCGTGGTCTTGCCCGATCCCGGGACGCCGACGACCGACACGCGCGGCACGATCGCCTCAACCGGTGAGCGAGCGGGCCACGGCGCCGGCCACGACCTCGACCATCGGCACGCCCTGGGGCAGCGACGCCCAGCCGTCGGACAGGACGGCGATCGAGTAGCCGCCGCCGGCCGGGTCGGCGACGTAGCCGACCGAGTTCACCCGCCAGCCGCAGCAGTCGGAGCCGGCGAAGCCGTTCTTGTGCCCGACCTCCCAGCCCGGCGGCACCCCGTAGCGGATCCCCCATCGCTGGTCCTCGCGGATGTTCTTCAGCTCCCACCACGCCAGGCCGCGCCGGGCCGGCTCGAGCATGTCGCCCTGCAGCAGCCGGTGGACGAACGCGGCCTGGTCCTCGGCCGTCGTGGACGTGAGGCCCCACTTCGGCTCGGTCTCCACGGTGGCGCCGAGGCCCATCCGGGCACCCCAGTCGGACATGCCGCGCACGCCCCCCAGGTTCGTCCAGAGCGCCGAGGCCGCGGCGTCGTCCGACGCGTGGATCATCGGGCCGATCCGGGTGGCCTCCCACTGCGTCAGGCCCCGGCCCTGGTCCTGCGCCCGCAGGATCGTGGCCGCCATGATCTCGATCTTCACGACGGACGCCGTCGTGACGCGCTGGCCCTGGCGCAGGTGGTACCAACAGCCGGTCCGGTCGTCGTAGACGGCGGCGGTGACGTGGTGGGCCGCGGCGCCGAAGGCGTCGATGTCGTGCTGGAACTGCACGTCGAACGGATCCGGCCGGCACTGCCCGGTGGGCGGACCGGGCGGCGGCTTCGGCGGGTCGCAGGCGATGGCCGCCAGCAGGGCGACCCCGAGCACCGCGACGGCGAGGAGCCGCGTCCGGCCCACGGGCTCAGCCGCGGGTCTGACCGTCGCCGCGGACGACGTACTTGGCGGTCGTCAGCTGCTGCAGGCCCATCGGGCCGCGGGCGTGGAGCTTCTGCGTGGAGATGCCGATCTCGGCCCCGAAGCCGAACTCCTCGCCGTCGACGAAGCGGGTCGAGGCGTTGAGCAGCACGGCGGCCGCGTCGACCTCGTTGAGGAACCGGTCGGCGACGGCGACGTCGGTCGTGACGATCGCCTCGGAGTGGCCGGTCGAGTGGTCGTTGACGTGGGCGATGGCCTCGTCGAGGTCGTCGACGACCCGGACCGACATCTTCAGGTCGAGGAACTCCCTCGAGAAGTCGTCCTCCGTGGCCTCGCCCATGCGCGGCACGAGCGACCGGGCGCGGCCGTCGCCCACCAGCTCGACGTCGGCGAGCGCGGCGTCGACGCGGGGCAGGAAGTCGGCGGCGACCTTGGCGTGGACGACCAGCGACTCGGCCGAGTTGCAGACCGACGGGCGCTGGGTCTTCGCGTTGACGAGGATCGCCTCGGCCATGTCGAGGTCCGCGGCGGCGTCGACGTAGACGTGGCAGTTGCCGTCGCCGTCGATCACGAACGGCACCGTCGCGTGCTCCTTGATCGACGCGATGAGCGACGCCCCGCCGCGCGGGATCAGGCAGTCGACGAGCCCCTCCTGCTGCATGAACTCGGTGGCGGCCTCGCGCGAGGTGTCCTCGACGACGATCACGGCGTCCTCGGGCAGACCGGCCTTGGCGACGGCCTCCCGGAGCACCTCCGCGATCGCGAGGTTGGAGTGGACGGCCGTCGACGATCCCCGGAGGAAGGCGGCGTTGCCGGACTTCAGGCAGAGGCCGGCGGCGTCGGAGGTGACGTTCGGCCGGCTCTCGTAGATGATCGCGACGACGCCGAGGGGCACCCGGACTCGGGAGATGCGCAGCCCGTTCGGGCGCACCCACCCGTCGAGGACCTCGCCGACGGGGTCGGCCAGCGCCGCCACCTGGCGGAGCCCGGAGGCCATGGCGGCGATCCGTTCCTCGGTCAGGCGCAGCCGGTCGACCAGGCCGGCGGGGATGCCCGCCTCCTCGGCCCCGGCGACGTCCAGCGCGTTCGCGGCCAGGACGTCGCCCGCACGGGCCTCGAGCAGGTCGGCGGCGGTGAGCAGCGCCTCGTCCTTGACGGCGGTCGACGCCGTGGCGAGCAGTCGCGACGCGGCCTTGGACCGGCGGGCGAGCTCCGGGATCGGGGTGACGGCCATCCCGGAAGGCTACCGATACCCTTCACCGCCGTGGGAGCCGGACCCCTCGACGTGGTGGTGACGTCCTTCGTCGACGACGTCGGTATGGCCCTCGAGGAGGCGACGAGCGGGCTGCAGGGCATCGACCGGGGCCGCTTCACCGACGACGTCACGGTCGAGGCGTTCAACCTCACGACGGCGATGATCGACGCGGACGACCGCCACACCGACGAGGAGCTGAACGCGCTGATCGACGCCTTCGGGCCCCGCCTCGAGGACTCCCAGCTGATCCGGGCCACTCCCGACACCCTGCGGGGCTCGACGCTCGTGGCCGGCCACCGCCGCTGGCTCGACGTCGACTCCGAGCTGTTCGGCCTGCTGGTCGACGCCGACCGCCGCAACGGGACCCGGCTCGCCGACGCCTACTACGAGCGGGCGCTCGACATCGCCCACGTCGTGGCGAGCCTGGACGTGATCCCGGCCCGGGCCGAGCTCGAGGCGATCTCGGCGCTGCGGGCCCGCCTGCTCGAGGGCCTCCGCAGCCGGGATCCCGACCGGCCGCTGCACGCCACCCCGCCCGACTCCGCGCTGGGCCCGGGCGCCCGGGCGGTGGCCGGCGGCGGCCCGGCGGAGGGCGGCGAGGCGGAGCGGCCGCCCGATCCCCCGCCCCGTCCGCTCGAGGAGCTGCTCGCGGAGCTCGACGACCTGGTCGGCCTCGACGAGGTCAAGGCCCGGGTCCGGCTGGTCGCCGACTTCCTCCGGGTGCAGCAGCTGCGCGCCGAGCGCGAGCTGCCGACGGTCGACACCTCGCACCACCTGGTGTTCACGGGGAACCCCGGGACCGGCAAGACGACGGTGGCCCGGCTGCTCGCGCAGATCTACCGCACGCTCGGCGTCGTGGCACGGGGCCACCTGGTCGAGACCGACCGCTCGGGCCTCGTCGCCGGCTACGTCGGCCAGACCGCGCCGCTGGTCACCAAGCGCTTCGACGAGGCCGACGAGGGGATGCTCTTCATCGACGAGGCCTACACGCTGGCCCGGGGCGGCGAGAACGACTTCGGCCGCGAGGCGATCGACCAGATCGTGAAGCTCATGGAGGACCGCCGGGACCGGGTGGTCCTGGTGGTGGCGGGCTACACGGGCGAGATGGAGCACCTGCTGTCGTCGAACCCCGGCCTCCGGTCGCGGTTCCCGACGGTGATCCAATTCCCCGACTACACGACCGACGAGCTGGTGCGGATCGTCGACAGCATCGGCGACAAGCAGCGGTACCGCCTGACCGACGCGGCCCGGGGCAAGCTCCGCGCCGTCCTCGACGCCACGCCCCGGGGCCAGGGCTTCGGCAACGCCCGGCTCGCCCGCAACCTGTTCGAGTCTGCGATCAACCACCACGCCAGCCGCGTGATGCGCCTCGAGGGCCCACCGACCGAGGAGGACCTCACGACGCTCCTGCCCGACGACCTGCCCGACCGGGCCTCTCCCGACGACGCCGGCGCGGTGCCGTCGTGAAGCGGTTCCTGGCCGTCCTGGCCGCGGTGGCCATGGTCGGCGGCGCGTGGTGGATCCGCCAGCACGTGATCGACGGCGACGACGGCGGAGGCGTGGGCGAGCGGGTCCGCCTGCGGTGCGGCACCGAGCTCCGGGCCGTGTGCCAGCGGCTGGCCGACGAGGACGGCTCGATCACGATCAGCGTCGAGGACGAGGGCACGACCGCCGACCAGCTGGCGGCCCCGGGCGCCACCGCGAACTTCGACGCGTGGCTGGCCGCCGGCCCGTGGGCGGCGATCGTGGCCGACGACCGCCGCCAGGCCGACGTCGACGACGACGTGCTCGGCCCGCCGACGAAGGTCCTGGCCCGGTCGCCCGTGACGCTCGTCGGACCGGCCGACCGGATGCAGGCCCTGGGCGCCCACTGCGGCGGGACGGTGACGTGGGCGTGCATCGGCGACGCCTCCGGCCAGCCGTGGGCGGCGATCGGCGGCCAGCCGACGTGGGGGCCGTTCCGGTCCGGCCTCGCCCCGCCCGACACCGGCGCCGGGCTCGTCGCCCTGTCCCAGGCCGTGTCGTCGCACGTCGGCACGGCCGCGTGGGACCGCCTCGACCTCGAGGAGAGCTCGCCGTGGCTCGGCCAGCTCGTCGGCGCCGCCGTGGTCGACCGCGACCCCCTGAGCGTGCTGCTGACCCGACCGGGCACGATGAGCGTCGTCGGTCCGCTGGAGCAGCAGTCCGGCCCCGAGCTGGCGGCGGCCGCCGTCCGCGACCGGTACGCGCTCCTCTACCCTGAGCCGATGGTGACCGCAGACGTCACGCTGACCGCGCCGGCGGGGCGCGACGCCGCCGACGCGCTCGACCGGATCGGCCCCGACCGGCTCGCCGAGGCCCTCGCCGCCGAGGGCTGGCGCGTCCCCGGCCAGCAGACCGCCGACGGCGTGGACGGCCCGGCCCTCCCCGACGGTCCCGGGCTCCCGTCCGCCGGGGCGCTCCAGGCGCTGCGCGACGAGTGGGCGGTGCTGCGGCCGTGAGGCGCCACCGGTCCACCCGTACGAGCCGCTCCCTGCTCGCCGTCGCCCTCGGCGTCGCCGCGCTCGCGGCGGCGTGCTCGTCGGCCGACGAGACCGGCGGGGGTGGCGGCGGCGACCGCGGCGACTGCATCGGCGTCGACGTGGCGGTCAGCTCGGAGAAGGTCGACCTGCTCGGCGACCTGGCCGACGACTTCGACGACTCCGGCGCCACGGTCGACGGGCGCTGCATCGACGTCGAGATCCAGAAGGTGGCGTCCGGCGTCGCGACCCAGCAGCTTGCCGACGGTTGGGACACCGCCACCGACGGTCCCCGACCGGTGATCTGGTCGCCTGCGTCCAGCGCGTGGGGCCAGATCCTCGATCAGCGCCTCGGCGCGGCCGGCAAGCCCCCGATGGCCACCGACCCCGTGTCGTTCATGAACACGCCGCTGGTCATCGCCATGCCCGAGCCGATGGCCACGGCGCTCGGGTGGCCGGACAAGCCGATCGGGTGGTCCGACATCCTCGCCCTGTCGCGCTCGCAGAACGGCTGGGCCGACCTCGGTCACCCGGAGTGGGGCCGGTTCAAGCTCGGCAAGACGAACCCGAACTACTCGACGTCGGGCCTGCACGCCCTGATCGCCCAGACGTACGCCGCGACCGGCAAGACGTCGGGACTGAGCTCCGAGGACCTCCAGAACCCCACGGTGCAGCAGTACGGGACCGACATCGAGTCGGCCGTCGTCCACTACGGCGACATCACGATGACGTTCCTCAACAACTGGTTCCGGGCCGACCGGCGCGGGACCGCGCTCAACTACGCGTCGGCGGTCGCCATCGAGGAGAAGTCGGTCATCGACTACAACGCCGGCAACCCCGACGGCGTGCTGGACCAGGGCGAGGAGCCGCGCGAGCCGCGGACGAAGCTCGTCGCGATCTACCCGACCGAGGGGACGCTCTACTCCGACAACCCGCTGTACGTGCTCGACGCCGATTGGGTCTCGTCGCAGCAGCGCCAGGCGGCCGAGCAGTTCCAGCAGTTCGTGCTCGAGCCCGCGAACCAGGAGAAGGTGCTCGAGTTCGGGTTCCGACCCGGCAACCCCGACGTCGCCGTGGCCGATCCGATCAGCACCGACAGCGGCGTGGACCCGAACCAGCCGCAGACGCTGCTCGAGGTCCCGTCGGGGGCGGTGATGGACCAGCTACTGCAGACGTGGGCGCAGCAGCGCAAGGGTGCCCGGGTGATGCTGGTGATCGACGTGTCCGGCTCCATGGGCGACCCGGCCGACCCCGATGACCCCTCCGGTCCGACCAAGCTCGATCTGGCCAAGCAGGCGGTGGTCCAGGGCCTCGACCAGTTCAAGCCCGAGGACCTCGTCGGCGTCCGGGTCTTCACGAGCGGGATCGACGGCGGCGACGCGAGCTACCAGGACCTCGCGCCGGTCGCGCCGATCGGACCGAACCGGGAGCGGATCAAGAACCAGGTCGACGGGCTCGCGCCGCTCAACGGCACCCCGCTGTACGAGGTGACGCAGGAGTCCTACGACCAGATGCTCCAGGGCTACGACGCGTCGCTCATCAACGCGGTGATCGTGCTCACCGACGGTCGCAACGACGACGGCGACGCGTCGGACGACCGCAAGCAGCTCGACGCCCTGCTGGCCGACGTGAAGGACAGCAACGACGGCGAGAACTCCCGCCCGGTGCGGATCTTCACGATCGCCTACGGCGGCGACACGAACCCCGGGGAGCTGAAGCGGATCGCCGAGGCGTCCAACGCGACGGCCTACACGGCCACCGACGCCACGACGATCGACGACGTGTTCGCGGCCGTGGTCAGCAACTTCTGACGGGTTGGACCCGGTCGCCCGGTCGCACGCGGGGCGGTCCCACGCGAGTCGGGCGGCACCTCACCGGGTGAGGAACGGGCCCTCCTCCTGGCGGTTCGACGCCAGGTCGCAGACGACGTCGCGGTGCAGGCACTGGCGGACCTCGCGCTCCAGCGCCGCCGGCTCCCACCCGTTGAAGAAGTCGCCGTGCGCCGACAGGACCGAGCCCGAGGCGAGCCGCAGGTCGTGGTCGGGGCCGCTGATCGGGAACCCGACGCTCACCGTCAGCTGCGGCACCGACATCGGGTGGCCGTCGGGGCAGGCGCCGTCGCGCGAGTACGTCATGTGGTCGCGGTGGCCGGGCACGTCGGCGTGCTCGCCGTCCCAGCAGTCGGGGAAGGTCAGCACCATCGCGAGCGGTGCCGTGACCGGGCACGCCGGCGGCTCGTCGGAGAGCACGGTCCGCACCCCGCACGTCCAGCCGACCGCCTCGCCGGGCTGGGGCGCCGTCGCGTACGGGTCGCCGGCCAGCATCATCAGCCCGTCCGGGTAGGGCACCACCGAGGTGGGATCGATGCCGGGCGCGGCCCGGTAGTACGCGTGGATGGCGATGGGCTCGACGGCCACCTCGCCGTCGTAGAGCGTGGGCTGCCAGTAGGCGGCGTCGTCGCCTGGCTTGTCGCACGAGGTGCCGCCGGCTCGCAGCGAGTCGGGCGTGCTGTCCTCGTCGGTCGTCGTCGAGCCGTAGAAGTCGTGGCGGTGCGACCGCCCGACCTCGCCCGGGTACACGATCGGGTCGACCTCGCCCGAGTGCGACCAGGCGCACTCGGCCACGAACTGGCCGGACCCGCCCTGCGGGCCGACGTGGCGGGTCGGGGTCGCGACGGTGCCGTCGGACCAGCGCGGCGGGTCGTCGAGCGGCATCGACATGTCGTGCGCGCCCCCCGGGGCCGGGTCGCCGGCCATCGTCGTGCCGTCGGCCATCGCGTGCCCACCGGTCGTCGCCGGTCTCGGCGCCGGTCTCGGCGCCGGCTCGGACCCGCCGTAGCCGATCGCCAGCGCGGCGGCGACGGTCAGGAGGACCAGCAGCCCTGCGGACACGGCGGCGCCGGATCGACCGACCCCGGGATCGGTCGGCTCAGCCACCGGCGGCCGGCAGCTGGATCGACGCCACGTCGATCGCCATCGGCTTGGTGAACTGCGTCGCCTTGGTGGTGGCGGCGTTCGGCATGTTCTCCTGCGGGCCGGGCTCCGGCGTCGTCTTGTAGGCGTCCGGGCCCGGCTTGGCCGCCGGGCTGCCCATGAGGCCGATCAGGTCGAGCGGCGACGCGTTCCAGTCGGTCGCGGTCGGCTCTCCGTTGCACGGCGCCAGCTGCTCCAGGTTCGCCGGTGCGGAGGTCGTGAAGACGTTGGCCGAGAAGCAGTTGCGCAACGTCTCGGTGGTCTGGCCGGACTCGGTCAGGTCCACCGTGCCCACCGCCAGGTCGGCCACCTTGGACGCCGACACGTCGTTGCCCTCCACGGTGTTCTCGATCGGGTTCCACATGACGATGCAGCCCTCGCCGATGAGCGAGACCTCGACGCACTCGTCCGCCGGGATCGTCGGCTGGGCCTTCTCGGCCTTGGCGGGCGTCTCGTCGCACGGGGTGCCCCACTCGGTCTCGGGCGGGGCGAGGTCGTTGGCGTCGGACTCGGGGAAGGGCACGAGCCCGATGCCGGTCCGATCGTGGTTCCAGACCCGGTTCTTGGTGATCAGCGCCGTGACCGCGCCCGCCGGCAGGATCCCGTTGCCCTGGGCCAGGAGCGACACGTCGATGCCCGGACCGTCGGTCATGTTGTTGTCGTGCACCAGGTTGCCGGCGATCGTCGTCTCGCGGCTCGGGTAGCAGAGCTCGTAGGAGCCGGAGTTGGGGACGATGCCGGCGCGGTTGTTCGCGAACTCCGAGTTCACGATGTAGAGGTCGCCGCCGGAGTTGGTGCCGGAGTAGCCGAGGCCGTTGTACTCGGAGGTGACCTCGCTGATCACGGCGTCGCAGCGGTAGCACTCGCCGATGTAGAAGCCGGCGTCGGGGCTGCCCGAGGCGTAGCTGTGGTCGAACTGCCCGTGGTAGGCGTCGAAGGCGTAGATCCCGTAGTCGCCGTTGCGGTAGGCGGTCAGGTACGACCCGCGGTACCGGTCGGAGCCGGTCCAGTAGAACCCGTTCGAGACGTAGTTGCGGGCGGTCATGTTCTCGACGACCACGCCGTCGGTCTCGAGCACCCGGATGCCGTTCTCGAGCTCGAACTCGCCGTCCAGGACCACCTTGTTGCGGTCCACGCCACGGATCGTGATGTCGGCGACGTCGACGTCGACCGCCTCGTTGTAGACGCCCTCGTCGACGAGGATCAGGTCGCCCTCCTTCGCCGCCTCCACCGCGGCCTGGATGGTCGTCCGGTCCTGCGGGACGCGGATGGTGCCGTCGGTGGCGCCGCCCGATCCGCCGCTCGACACGTCCTCGCCGTCGTCGGACGAACAGGCTCCCGCGAGGATCGCGGTGACGGCCAGCACCGCCACGACCAGCACGCGTCCGCGTCGCATCGACCTGACACCCACTCCGGTACCCCCTGGTTCGTCCCCCCACCCGATCGATTGGGATCGGGTCCGGGCCCGACCATACAGTCGATCGGGTGACGCACCGCTTCCCCACCGCCCTCCGGGTCGCCGCGGTCGGCGCCGCCGGACTCGTGCTCGCGGCGTGCAGCGGCGGCGGCAGCTCGTCGACCTACCAGCTCCCCGAGGGCGAGAAGTGGGAGTCGGAGTCGGGCAAGGCCGTCACGATCGAGGCCCGGGACAACGTCTACGTGACCCAGTTCATCGAGGTGAAGAAGGGCACGAAGATCACCTGGGAGAACACGGGTCGGAACCGGCACAACGTGCTGCCCGACGACGAGGGCGACTTCAGCGAGGTGCCCGTCGACCAGCTCGATCCCGGCATGGAGGCCTCCCGCACGTTCGAGGAGACCGGCGAGTTCGGCTACTACTGCTCGCTCCACGGCTCGAAGACCAAGGGGATGTTCGGCGCCATCAAGGTCGTCGACTGAGGCCACTCCCTCCGGGCGCCGACGGCCCGAGCAGCTCGAGCGGGGGGGCAGAGCCGGCGCCATGAAGGTCGTCGACCGAGGCCAATGCCTCCGCACGCCGACGGCCCGAGCGACCCGAGCGGGGGTCGCGCCGCTGCCCGTCGGCGACCTGCAAGTCTGTACGGGCCATGTCCTTCCGCGACCGCTTCTTCACGCCGAGGGTGGCGCGGGCGACGACCTCGCCGTCGGCGATCCTGGCGACCGGCGCCGGCGCCGCGGTGGGCATCCTCGCGTTCGGTCCGGTCGGCGCCGTGCTCGGGCTGGGCGCGTACGCCGCCCGGGTCCTGGCCGCCGTGCCGAGGGCGCCGGAGCGGCCGGGCACCGACGTGCGGGGGCTCGTGGAGCCCTGGCGCACGCTGATGCAGGGCGTGCTGGACGCCCGGCGGCGCTACGACCGCGCCATCTCGTCGGTGCAACCGGGTCCCCTCCGCGACCGTCTCGTCGAGGTCGGCGGCCGTCTGGACAGCGCGGTCGACGACGCCGGCCGCATCGCCCGCGCCGGCAACACGCTGTCGGACGGCCGGGCCCAGATCGACGTGGACGCCGTGCGGGCCGAGCTCGACGCCGCCCGCGCCGCGCCGCGCACCGAGCGGTCCGACGCCACGGTCCAGGCGATCTCGGCGCAGCTCGAGTCGGCGGAGCGGCTCGACCGCACGATCTACGACACCTACGACCGCCTGCGCCTGCTCGACGCACGGCTGGACGAGACGGTGACCCGCACGGTGGAGCTGGCCGTGACGCAGGCCGACGCCCGGGAGGTCGGCGGGATCGGCAGCGAGGTCGACGCGATCGTGTCCGAGATGGAGTCGCTGCGACTCGCCATCGAGGAGACCGAGGGGACCGAGGGGACCGAGGGGACCGAGGGCACCGAGGGGACGGGCTCGGCGTGAACGAGACCGAGCGCTGGGACGACGAGGACCTGGCGCGCGACCTCGCCGCCGAGGAGGCGGGCGTCGGCGACGACCTCATCGTCGGGCGCCACGCCGCCGCGCCCAGGGACGCGGGGGCCCCGGACGACGGCGACGAGTGGGACGAGGAGGACGAGAGCGACGGATCGCCCCCGGTCGTCGACGATCGGCGGGGCCGGAGCCTGCTGCGCGCCAGCGCCCTCCCGGCGGTCGGCACCACGCTCAGCCGGGTCACGGGCCTCGTCCGGGTCGGCGCCCTGACGTACGCCCTCGGCCTCACCACGATCGCCGACGTCTACAACCTCGCCAACACGACCCCGAACATCCTGTACGAGCTCGTGCTGGGCGGCGTGCTCTCCTCGACGCTGGTCCCGCTGTTCGTCCGCACGCTCGACGACGCCGACGACGACACGGCCTCGGTCGTGACCACGGTGGCGTTCTCGGCGATCGTGGCGATGACGCTGCTCGGCGTCCTGCTCGCGCCCTGGATCAACCGCCTCTTCGCGCTGCCGCTCGAGGGCGCGGAGCGAGCGCAGCAGCTGGAGCTCGGCGACGACTTCCTCGAGCTGCTGATCCCGCAGATCCTGTTCTACGGCGTGACGACGCTGGTCACCGCGCTCCTGCACGCGCGGCGACGGTTCGCGCCACCCGCGTTCACGCCGGTGCTGACCAACCTCGTCACCGCGGCCGCGGCCGTCGGGGCGGCGCAGTGGTTCGCCCGCAGCGGCGCCGACATGGGGCAGGTCTACATGCTCGGCCTCGGCACGACGGCCGGCGTGGCGGCGATGGCCATCGCGCTCGTGCCGTCCATCCGCAGGGCCGGCATCACGCTGCGCTGGCGGTTCCGGCCCCGCCACCCCGCGGTGCGGTCGGTGCTGCGGTTGTCGGGCTGGACGGTGGGCTTCGCCGCGGCCAACCAGGTCGCCCTGCTCCTGATCCTCACGCTGGCCCGGGGCCAGGAGGCGGGCACGGTGTCGGCGTACCAGTACGCCTTCATCTTCTTCCAGCTCCCCCACGGCCTGATCGCCGTGTCGCTGATGACGGCGATCCTGCCCGAGCTGGCCGAGGCCGCGGTCGACCGGGACGACCGGGCCTACATCGCCCGCTTCCGCGAGGGCACGAGCCTGCTGCTCACCTTCCTGCTGCCCGCCGCCGTCGGGCTGCTCTTCATCGGCGAGCCGCTGATCCGCATCTTCCTCCAGCGCGGCAGCTTCACGGCCGAGGACACCACCCGGACCACCCAGATGCTGCTGGGGTTCGCCGTCGGCCTGCCGGCCTTCTCGCTGTACCTGTACTGCGTGCGGGCCTTCTTCGCCCGGCGCGACACCCGCACCCCGTTCTTCCTCAACCTGTTCCAGAACGGGCTGAACGTCGCCCTGGTCATCCCGTTCACGCAGCTCTGGGGGGCCGAGGGGCTGGCGCTCGCGTACTCCGTGTCGTACTGGGCCATCGCGGCGATCACGCTGTACGTGCTGAACCGCCGGGTGCCGCACCTCTTGACCGTGCGGGCGGCCTGGCCGCTGCTCCGATCGGTCGGCGTGGGCGTGGCCGTCCTGTTCGCCCTCGTGGCCACCGAGGTGGTGATCGGCGACCAGGTCGGGCCGGTCGTGCAGCTGGTCATCGAGGTCGGAGTCGCGCTGGCGGTCTTCGTGCCCGTGACGTTCATGCTGAAGCCCAAGGGGTTCGAGCCCGCCATCGACCGGTTGCGCCAGGGCATGCGCCGGCGCGGCCGCTCGATGGCGGGGTAGATCGCGGCCGAGAGCCGGTGGCCGGAGGACCTGGTTAGTCTTCGGGCCATGTGGAAAGCGATCAAGCGTTGGTGGGCCTACCTGGGCGCCAAGGTCAACAGCGTCTTCAACGAGAAGGCCGACCCGAAGGTGCAGCTCGAGCAGGCGATCACCGAGGCGCAGGAGCAGCACCGCCGGCTCAAGGAGCAGGCGGCCAACGTGATCGCCAACCAGAAGCAGAACGAGATGCGCCTGGACGCCACGCTGGCCGAGCTCGAGAAGCTCAACCGCAACGCCCAGCAGGCCGTGCTCATGGCGGACGAGGCGGCCAAGCGCGGGGACGCGGCGAAGGCCGCGGAGTACACCTCCGCCGCCGAGGCGTTCGCCAACCAGCTGATCTCCAAGGAGAAGGAGGTCGAGAACCTCAAGGCGATGTCGCTGCAGGCCACGCAGGCGGCCGAGCAGGCCAAGAACGCCGTCCAGCAGAACTCCCGGGTGCTCCAGCAGAAGCTGGCCGAGAAGCAGAAGCTCCTCGGCCAGCTCGACCAGGCCAAGATGCAGGAGCAGATGAACAAGGCCATGGCCACGCTGTCGGAGCAGGTCGGCGAGGACGTGCCGACGCTCGACGAGGTCCGGGAGAAGATCGAGACCCGCTACGCGAAGGCCAAGGGCATGGCGGAGCTCCAGGACATGTCCGTCGAGTCGAAGATGCTCGAGGTCGAGCAGGCGTCGATCAACGTCGAGGCGCAGGCCCGGCTGTCGGAGATCCGCTCGAAGCTCGGCATCGACGAGGCCGAGGCCCCGGCCGCCGAGGCCGCACCGGCCGAGGCGCCCGCCACCGCGCAGGAGCCCTCGCCGGGCAGCTGACCACCCGGAGCCCGGATCGGGCCTAACCCGGGAGCACCACCAGGTCGTCGGCGTGGATGACCTCGCCCGAGCCGGCGAGGTCGACCGATCGCCGGCCGACCATCGACCGCAGCGTCGGCGTGTCGACGCGCACCAGGCCCTTCGCCACCACGGCCCCGTCGGGCCCGACCACCTCGACGGCGTCCTCGGCGTCGAACGAGCCGTCGACACCGACCACGCCGGCGGCCAGCAGCGACCGGCCGCCGCCGGCCACGGCCCGGGCCGCACCGGCATCGATCGTGACCCGACCGTGCGACGGCAGCGCGAAGGCGATCCAGAGCTTGCGGGCCGACAGCCGCCGGGCCCGGGGCAGGACGATCGTCCCCACGCCGGTGCGGCCGGCGATGGCATCGGCGACCACGCCCGGTCGGCCCGCCGCCGCGATCACGGCCCGGACGCCCGACCAGGAGGCCATCTTGGCCGCCGCCAGCTTGGAGGCCATGCCGCCGGAGCCGCGATCCGAACCGGCACCGCCGGCGAGCGCCTCGAGCTGCTGGTCGACCTCGACGATCTCCTCGATCAGCGACGCCTCGGCGGCCACCCTCGGATCGGCGTCCATCAGGCCCGGGGCGTCGGTCAGGAGCACGAGCAGCTCGGCGCCGAGCAGCTGGGCCACGAGCGCGGCGATGCGGTCGTTGTCGCCGAAGCGGATCTCGTCGTCCGCGATCGCGTCGTTCTCGTTGACCACGGGGACCACGCCCAGCTCGAGCAGGCGCTCGAGGGTGGAACGGGCGTGCAGGTACTGGGCCCGCACCATGAAGTCGAGCGGGGCGAGCAGCACCTGCCCGGCGACCAGCGAGTGGGTCGCGAGGTGCTCGCCCCACGTCTGCATCAGCCGGGCCTGGCCCACGGCCGAGACGGCCTGGAGGGTCCGTGCGTCCCGCGGGCGGTCCTCGGCCCTGATGTCGAGGGCGGGCAGCCCGGCGGCCACCGCGCCGGAGCTCACCAGCACGACCTCGTGACCGGCTTCGCGGGCGGCGGCCACCTCGTGGGCGGTCTTGGCGACGGCGTCGACGTCGATGACCCCGTGGCGGTCGGTGAGGCTCGACGTCCCGAGCTTGAGCACGACCCTCACGGCCCGCGGTCCCCGGCGTCGCCCCACTCGTCGTCCGCACCGCCGTCCTCGCCGTCGACGGTGTCGGGCTCTGGCCGCTCGTCGAAGGGCTGGACGTCCATCTCGTCGTCGGACTCCCAGTCGAAGCTGAGGCCGCCGATGTGCACGGCGTCACCGTTGCGCGCCCCGGCCCGGCCGAGCGCGCGGTCGACGCCGAGCTTCGCGAGCCGGCCCCGCGCGACGTCCATCGCCTCGGGGTTGGTCAGGTCGTTGAGGTTCACGGCGCGGATGGCCTCGCGGCCCTCGACCACGAAGCTGCCGTCGTCGCGCCGGCTGATCGTGATGCCCTCGACCGCGGGGCGCAGCGTGACGAACCCCTCGGGCGGCGCCTGCTCGGCCCGGGCGGCCTCGACCTCGCGCCGCAGCGCGCCGATCAGCTGCGGGATGCCCTCGCCGGTCACCGCCGACACGACGAGCCCGTCGAAGCCGTCGACGACGCCCGGCTCCGCCAGGTCGGCCCGCGACCCGACCCGCAGCCGGGGCCGGTCGAGCAGGTCGGGCCGGTAGCCGCCCAGCTCGCCGAGCAGCGTGGCCTCCTGCTCCTCCCACGTCTCGCCGGCGAACGGCGACAGGTCGAGCAGCAGCACCAGCACGGACGCCCGCTCGATGTGGCGGAGGAAGCGATGGCCGAGCCCCCGACCCTCTGCCGCGCCCTCGATGAGGCCGGGGATGTCGGCGACCACCATCTCGAACCCGTCGTCCAGGCGGACGACCCCGAGGTTCGGCTCCAGCGTGGTGAACGGGTAGTCGGCGATCTTGGGCCGGGCGGCGGAGATGCGGCTGATCAGCGTCGACTTGCCGACGTTCGGGAACCCGACGAGCGCCACGTCGGCCATCAGCTTCAGCTCGAGGCGGATCCAGCGCTCCTCCCCGACCTCGCCCTGCTCGGCGAAGCCGGGGGCCCGGCGCTTGTTCGACAGGAACCGGGCGTTGCCCTTGCCGCCCTGCCCGCCGGCCGCGGCGAGCCAGCGGTCGCCGTCACCGACCAGGTCGGCCAGCGGCGTGCCCTCCCAGTCGATGATCTGCGTGCCGACCGGCACGGGCACGACAAGGTCGTCGCCCTTGGCGCCGTGGCGCTTGGCGCCCTTGCCGTGAGTGCCGCTCTGCGCCTTGCGGTGCGGGTGGTCCCGGAACGCCAGGAGCGACGCCGTGTTGTGGTCGGCGACCAGCCAGACGTCGCCGCCCTTGCCGCCGTCACCGCCGTCGGGGCCGCCCATCGGCGTGTGCGCCTCGCGTCGGAACGACACGCACCCGGCGCCGCCGTCCCCTCCCTTCACGTTGAGGGAGCACTCGTCCACGAAGTTCGACACGGTGCCCCAGCCTACGGGGCCCGTCGCGACGGCTCGTGCGACGTTCCTCAGCCCGAACGCCCGTTCACCCGAGGACGGAACGGTGGCTAGTGTCACCTCCGCCGTCCGACAGACCAACGGGGGATCCATGGGCATGACGTTCGCCGACACCGAGACGCTCTGGGAGCTGGTCGAGCGCCGGGCGGAGGCCACGCCCGACGCCCTGCTGCTGATCGACGAGTCGGGCCGCTCGATCACGTGCGCGGCGTTCCGAGACCGTGCCCTGCGGGCCGCGGCGGGCTTCCACGCCCTCGGTGTCGCCCACGGCACCCGCGTGACGTGGGAGCTGCCCAACCGGTTCGAGACGATCATCGCCAGCTTCGCCCTCGCCCGCCTCGGTGCGGTGCAGAACCCGGTGCTGCACTTCTACCGCCACAAGGAGGTGGGCTACGCGATCCGGGCGACCCAGGCCGAGTTCGTGCTCGTCCCCGGCGAGTGGGGCGGCTTCGACTTCGCCGCGATGGTCGACGAGCTCACGGCGGACCTGGCCGACCGGCCGGTCGTCGTCGACGTGTTCGCCGACCTGCCCGACGGCGACCCCGCCGCCCTCGCCGACGTGCCGGCGCCCACCGACGGCCACGAGATCCGCTGGGTGTACTTCACGTCGGGCACGACGTCGGACCCGAAGGGCGTGCGCCACTCGGACCGCACCCTGATCACGGGCGCCAACGGCCTGGCCGTCGCGCTCGACATGAACCCCGAGGACGTCGGCTCGATCGCCTTCCCGTTCAGCCACATCGCCGGGCCGGACTACTTCGGCACGATGCTGCTGGCGGGCTTCCCGGCGGTGCTGTTCGAGGCGTTCAACCCCGAGACGGCGGTGCCGGTGCTGGCCGCCAACGGCGTGACGATGGTGGGAGGCGGCACGGCCTTCTACCAGATGTACCTGACCGAGCAGCGCAAGGACCCCGACACGCCGATCATCCCGTCGCTGCGCAAGATGTCGGGCGGCGGTGCCCCGATGCCGCCCGAGATCTTCGAGGAGGTCAAGCGCGAGTTCGGCGTGAAGATCTGCCACGGCTACGGCATGACGGAGTGCCCGATGATCTGCGAGGGCTCGCCGCACGACACCGACGAGCAGCTCGCGAACACCGTCGGCAAGGCGGTCGAGGGCCTCGAGCTGCGGATCGTCACCGAGGACGGGACGGTGGCGGCGCCGGGCGAGGACGGCGAGGTCCGCCTCAAGGGCCCGATGGTCTTCAAGGGCTACACCGACGAGGCCGCCACCGCCGAGGCCTTCGACGACGACGGCTGGTTCCGCACCGGCGACCTCGGCCACGTCCGCCCCGATGGCCACGTGGTGCTGACCGGCCGCCTCAAGGACGTGATCATCCGCAAGGGCGAGAACATCTCGGCCAAGGAGATCGAGGACCTGCTCTACGCCCACCCGAAGGTCGGCGACATCGCGGTGATCGGGCTCCCGGACCGGGAGCGGGGCGAGCGGGTCTGCGCCGTCGTCGAGCGGGTGCCCGGCGCCGACGCGGCCGACGACCTCACGTTCGACGAGATGGTCGCCACGCTCACCGAGGCCCAGCTGATGAAGCAGAAGTTCCCCGAGCAGCTCGTCGTCGTCGACGCCCTGCCCCGGAACGAGACCCTGAGGAAGGTCCTCAAGTACAAGCTCCGCGAGGAGTACGCCCAGGTCCCCTGGCCCTGAGCGCCGCGGCGCCCGCCCCGGCCTTCGGCGGCGGCATCCGTCGCCTGACGACGGATCCCGCCGCCAGAGCGGTCGCTCGAGGGCGTCCCCGGCGCGTCAGACGGGCCCCGTAGTCTCGGCGCGATGCCCTCCGAGCGACCTGCCCCCCGACCCGGACCGCTGCTCGGCACGTCACGCGCCGAGGAGTGGGCGGCGACCATGACCGGCCACCGGGACCGCGGGCGCAGCGCCACGGCGGTCCGGCGGGCCCACGCCGAGGGGTCGGCCACGGTCGGGACCGCGTCGCCCGCCGACCGCGAGGCCCGCGAGGAGCGGGAGGACCGCACGATGGCCTCGGGCGCCACGCGCGCCGTCGGCGCCGGCAACCGGGCCCTCGAAGAGGAGCCCGACCCCTGGCGCACCTGCTTCGAGCGCGACCGCGACCGCATCCTCCACGGCACCGCGTTCCGGCGCCTGGCCGGCAAGACGCAGGTCTTCGTCTTCCCCGACGACCACCAGCGGACGCGCATGACCCACGCGCTCGAGGTGGCGCAGGTGGCGGTGGCGATCAGCCGGGCGATCGGGCTCAACGTCGCCCTGACCGAGGCGATCGCCCTCGGCCACGACTGCGGACACGGGCCGGGCGGCCACGCCTCGGAGGACGCGTTCTCGCCGTACGTCGACGGCGGCTACGACCACGCCGTCTGGGGCGCCGACGTCGTGCTCGAACCGCTGAACCTCTGCACCGAGACGCTCGACGGCATCCGGAACCACTCGTGGTCCCGACCGGCCCCGTCGACGCCCGAGGGCGAGGTGGTCTCGTGGGCCGACCGGATCGCGTACGTCTGCCACGACTTCGAGGACGCGGTGCACGTCGGCATCACGACGCCCGACCTCCTGCCCCCGGTCGTCGCCGAGCGCTGCGGGACGCGCCGGAGCCAGCAGCTGGGCGCGTTCATCGCCGGCGTCGTCGACGGGGTCGAGGCCACCGGCGAGGTCTGCATGTCCGAGCCGCTCGCCGAGGCCCTGGGCGAGTTCCGGCGGTTCGACTACGACCACATCTACATGCGGCCTGCGTCGGTCGAGCAGTCCCACTCGGTCATCCGGGTGCTCCGGGCGCTGGTCGAGCACCACGCGGACCGGCCCAACTCGCTCCCCCGTCCCGCCCGCCTGCTCCGCGGGGTGGACCCCGGCAGCCCCGAGGCGTTCCGCCAGGCGGTCACCTATGTGGGCGGCATGACCGACCGGTTCGCCTTCAACCAGGCCCGCACGCTGCTCGGTTGGCGCACCGCCGACCTTCCCGTGGGGATCGGTTGACGGTGGGAAGCCCCACGCACGTCGGCTTCCTCCGGGCGGTCAACGTCGGCGGTCGGACCGCCCGAAAGGAGCAGCTCGTCGCCGCCGCCGAGGCCGCCGGCGCCGACGACGTCTCGACCTTCATCGCCAGCGGCAACCTGCTCTTCGCCCCCGGGACCCTGCCGGTTCGCCGCCCGCAGCTCGAGACGGCGTTGGAGCGGGCGCTCGAGGACGAGCTCGGCTTCACCACGGAGGTGTTCGTCCGGGGCCGCCGCCAGCTCGCCGCCCTCGCCGACTGCGACCCCTGGGACGGCGCCGTCGACCTCGACGCCGGCACCTGGAACGTGGGCTTCCTGCGCGCCGCGCTCCCCGCCGCCGACGCCGCGCGCCTCGTGTCGCTGTCGTCGGCCGACGACCACCTGGCCACGTCGGGCAGCGAGCTGCACTGGCACACCGCCGGGAAGATGTCCGACTCGGTGCTGTTCCAGCGCCCGAAGGACATGGGCCGCGCCATCGGCGACGTGCCCGTCACCATGCGGAACATCCGCACGGTCCGCCGCCTGGTCGACAAGCTCGGCTGACGGCCGGCCCGCTGCTGCTTTGGCGGCCGAAACCGTCGGGAGACGACGGAAACCGCCGCCAAACCAGCCGGGCGCCACGACTGCGCGGCCGGCTGGCTGCGACTTTGGCGGCTGGAACCGTCGGGAGACGACGGAAACCGCCGCCAAAGCACCGGGCAGACGCGGCTCGGCCCGCCGGTTCGGCGGGCCGAGGCGACGAGCAGGGTGCGGTGGGACGCTCAGTCGGTGAGCGGCACCACGTTGACGTGCTTGCGGTTCCTGCGGGTCCCGAACTTCACGGTGCCGTCGGCGAGCGCGAACAGCGTGTCGTCGCCGCCGATGCCGACGTTCTCGCCGGGGTGGATCTTCGTGCCGCGCTGGCGGACGATGATCGAACCGGCGGTGACCACACCGCCGTCGTACACCTTCACGCCCAGGCGCTGTGCGTTGGAGTCACGGCCGTTCCGGGTGGAGCCGCCGCCCTTGGTCTTCGACATGGGAGCCTCGTCCTCTGCTGTGTGGGGCCCGTCAGCCGGCGCTGATGCCGGTGATCTCGATCGTGTCGTAGCTCTGGCGGTGTCCCCAGCGCTTCCGCTCGTTGGCCTTGTTCTTGTAGGTGAACGCGTTGATCTTCGGGCCCTTGGCACCGCCGATCACCCGCGCCGACACCGAGGCACCGGAGAGCTGGTCCGGGGTGGCGAGGACGGTCTCGCCGTCGACGACCACCACGGGCTGGAGCTGGACATCATCACCGGGCTCACCGAGGCGTTCGACGGTCAGGCGCTGCCCTTCCTCGACGCGGTACTGCTTGCCACCGGTCTTCACGACTGCATACATACGGCCTGCGATCTTAGGGCAACGACCACCCGCGCAGGAAGTCGGCGTCCGTCACTCCCCCAGCGGGGCGTCCGGCCGGCTCAGCCGACGAGCTCGTCGGGCAGGACCAGGCCCCGCCCGTCGCAGTGGTCGCAGCGGTGGGCGACGGACTCGAGCAGCCCCTCGCCGATCCGCTTGCGGGTCATCTCGACCAGTCCCAGCTCGGAGATGTTGAACACCTGGGTGCGGGTCTTGTCCCGGGAGAGCGCCTCGCGGAAGGCCTTCACGACCTTGTCGCGGTTGTCCTTGACCTCCATGTCGACGAAGTCGATGACGATGATGCCGCCGATGTCGCGCAACCGGAGCTGGCGGGCGATCTCCTCGGCCGCCTCCAGGTTGTTGCGGAACACCGTCTCCTCGAGGCTCGACGAGCCGACGTTGCGCCCGGTGTTGACGTCGATGACGGTCAGCGCCTCGGTGTGCTCGATGATCAGCGAGCCGCCCGACGGCAGCCAGACCTTCCGGTCGAGCGCCTTCACCAGCTGCTCGGTCACGTGGAAGCGCTCGAACATGGGCAGCGGCTCGGCCCTCGGGTCGAAGTACTCGATCCGGTCGACGAGGGCCGGGGCCACGGCGGCGACGTAGTCGCGCATGTCCTCGTAGAGCGCCGTGTCATCGATCAGCACGCCCCGGTACTCGGCGTTGAACTCCTCGCGGATGATCCGCACCGCCATCTCGGGCTCCCGGTAGATGAGCCCCGGGCGCTGCTGCTTGGCCGCCAGGTCGGAGATCTGCTCCCACTGCCTGACCAGTCGGGCGACGTCGCGCTCGATCTCGTCGGCCGTCACGTTCTCGGCGGCGGTCCGGACGATCAGCCCGTGCTCGGCCGGGCGGACCCGGTCGAGGATCTGGCGGAGGCGCTTGCGCTCGTCGTCGGGCAGCCGCTTGGAGATGCCGTAGGTCCGCGAGTTCGGGACGAGGACGACGAAGCGCCCGGGGAGCGACACCTCCTGCGTGAGGCGGGCGCCCTTGTGGGCGATCGGGTTCTTGGTGACCTGGCAGAGGATCAGCTGTCGAGCCTTGAGCACGTCCTCGATCCGGGGCTGCTCCCCGCCGCCCGACTCGACGTCCTCCGGGTCGTACTGGACGTCGCTGCGGTACAGGACGGCGTTCTTGGGGGTGGCGATGTCGATGAACGCCGCCTCCATGCCGGGCAGGACGTTCTCGACCCGGCCGACGTAGATGTTGCCGTGGATCTGGAACACGTCGTCGGCCGGGTGGCTGACGTAGTGCTCGACGAGCGAGCGGCCCTCGAGGATGGCGATGTGAGTGGCCTCGGGGGTCACGTGCACGTTCATCTGGTACCGCCCGATGGCGCGGCCCTTGCGCTGCCGGCCCCGCCGACGCTCCATGGTCTCGTCGTCGAGCTCGACGGGCGCGTCGTCGACGAGCACCGCCTCGACCGGCGTCGGCTGGTTGCGGCGACGCCCGTCGCCGCCCTGGCCACCACCGCGGCCGCCCTGGCCGCCTCGGCCCTGGCCCTGGCCACCGCCCTTGCCGCGGCCCTGGCCGCCCTGGCCCTGGTTCTGGCCGCCCTGGTTCTGGCCGCCCTGGCCGCCCGGGTTCTGGCCGGCCTGGCCCTGACCGCCGCCTCCCCCGCCGCCACGGCGGCGACGGCGCCGGCGGCTGCTGCGGGACTGGCCGCCGCCCGGCTGGCCCGGCTGCCCGGGCGTGGTGGCCGTGGCGCCGCCCTGGCGGTCGCCGTTCGGACCGGACGCTGCGGCCGGCGGGGGCGCCGGACGGCTGTCGCCGATCTTGGGCTTGGCGTCAGCCGCGGGGCGGTCGCCGCCCGTCGCGGGTCCGGTGGATGTGTTGGGTGCGGCCGCTCGGCCGTCGTTCGGTTCGGTGTCCGACATGGGACGTTCCCTTCATGACGCACGCACCGATGCGTGCGGGGACGGCGCGGCGAGCTCGATGGGCTCGCGACGTTCGCCGTCGCTCTGGATCCATTGGTGCGTCCTGACGACCCTGAGCGGGTGCTCCGGGAGCTGCATCGCGAGGAGCAGCTCGGCGGGTCGGACGCTGCGAGGTTTGGTGCCGAGCTCCACGGTGAGCAGGGCGCCGTCTGGGTGTGGGTCCACGTCCAGTGAGAGGAGCAGCGGGCGCAGGTCCTCGCGCACCTGCTTGCCCTTGCGGACCAGATCGATCGGGAGCTCGGTCGCCGCGAGCACCTCGGCCGCTGCCGTGGTGGCGTCGTCGAGGCGGTCGGCGGGCAGCACGAACTCCCACGTGCTGGAGGTGACGGCGTCCTGGAGGGACGGCGTCCCGGGGGCCAGCTCCGTCGACGCGGTGACGACCACGCCGGTGGGCAGGCACGGCTGGAGCAGGTCGGCGACGGCGTCGGCCGCGACGGCGTCCGTGCCGTCGTCGGGGTCGTCGAGGTCGATGTCGACGTACTCGGCGAGCGACTCGTACCCGGTGGAGAGCGCCAACCCGAAGTGCAGGCGCGCCCGGGGCGAGAAGCCCTGGCTGTAGGCGACGGGGAGCCCGGCGCGCCGGACGGCGCGCTCGAGGATGCGGGCCAGGTCGCGGTGCGACAGGAACCGCACCTTGCCGACCTTGGCGTAGCGGACGCGCACCCTCACGAGCTCGTCCCCACCGGGCGAGGGGTGAGCGAGACCGGCACCGCGCCGCCGATCGACAGGTCCTGACCGGTGCCCTGGCTGCCGCCGGCGGGCGGCGTCGCCGACGCCACGACGTGCTCGATGCCGTACCCGGTGCAGGCACCGCAGTCGTAGCAGGGCGTCCACCGGCAGTCGGGCAGGCCGACCTCGGCCAGCGAGTCCTGCCAGTCCTGCCACAGGAAGTCCTTGTGCAGGCCGGCGGACAGGTGGTCCCACGGCAGGACCTCGTCCTCGGTGCGGTGGCGGTACGTGTACCACTCGACGCTGAGACCGTGGGTGGCCATCGCCTCCTCCCACAGGTCGAGCCGGAAGCACTCCGACCACTCCTGGAAGGTGCCGCCCCGGCGCCAGACCTCCTCGATGACCGGGCCGAGGCGGCGGTCGCCGCGGCTGGCGATGCCCTCGGCCAGCGTCGCCCTGGGGTCGTGCCACTTCATCTGCACGCCGTGGTTCCGGCGCACGGTGTCGCGGAGGAGGTGGATCTTGCGCTGGAGCTCGACCACCGTGTTCTGGCCGAACCACTGGAAGGGTGTGTGCGGCTTGGGCACGAAGCCCCCGACGGACACCGTCACCGACGGGCCCTTGTGGTAGCGCTTGCCGATCTCGACGCAGTTGGCGGCCATCTCGGCGATGCCGAGGGTGTCCTCGTCGGTCTCGGTGGGGAGCCCGGTGAGGAAGTACAGCTTCATACGCCGCCAGCCCTGCGAGTACGCCGACTCGACGGCGTCGTAGAGGTCCTGCTCGCGGATGAGCTTGTTGATCACCTGGCGCATGCGCCACGTGCCGGCCTCGGGGGCGAAGGTCAGGCCCGTCCGCCGGCCCTTCTGCAGCTGCGAGGCGATCTCGACGCCGAAGGCGTCGACCCGCAGGGACGGCAGCGACACCGACACCCGGCCGCACGCGTCGTCGTCGATGACGCCGCCGACCACGTCGGCGATGCCGGAGAAGTCGGCCGTGGACAGCGAGGTGAGGGCGACCTCGTCGTAGCCGGTGCGCCGCAGCCCGTCGGCCACCATCGAGCGGACCTGCTCCGCCGGGCGCTCCCGGACGGGTCGCGTGATCATGCCGGCCTGGCAGAACCGGCAGCCGCGGGTGCAGCCCCGGAACACCTCGACGTTGAGCCGGTCGTGGACGACCTCGGTCAGTGGCACGAGCTGCTGCTTCGGGTACGGCCACTCGGCCAGGTCCGCGATCGTCCGCTTCTCGACCACCTCGGGGGCCTCGGGCCAGATCGGCTCGACGCCGACGAGCGCCGGCCCGTCGTAGCGGGCCTCGTAGGCGGCCGGGACGTACACGCCGGGCACGGCGCACAGCGCCCGCAGGACGTCCTCCCGGTCACCGCGGCCCGAGGACTTCCACGCCGAGACGACCCGGTTGATCTCGGTGACGACCTCCTCGCCGTCGCCCAGGACGACCAGGTCGACGAAGTCGGCGATCGGCTCGGGGTTGTAGGTGCAGTGGCCGCCCACGGCGACGAGCGGGTGGTGGGCCCGCCGCTCCGCCGCCCGGACCGGCACGCCGGCCAGGTCGATGCAGTTGAGGAGGTTCGTGTAGTTGAGCTCGGCCGAGAGGTTGAACGCGACGACGTCGAAGTCGGTCGCGGGCCGGTGGGTGTCGACGCTGAACAGCGGCAGGCCGGAGGCCCGCATCTCGGCCTCGAGGTCGACCCAGGGGGCGTACGCCCGCTCGGCGACGGCGTCGGCGCGCTCGTTGAGGATCTCGTACAGGATCTGCAGGCCCTGGTTGGGCAGGCCGATCTCGTACGTGTCGGGATAGGTCATCAACCAGGCGACGACGGGGCTCGTGGGCCCCATCCCCGACCAGTCGGGGTTGACGCTGCCGTCCTCGCAGCCGATGTACCGGGCGGGCTTCTGGACCCGGTGCAGCAGCGGCTCCAGGCGGTCCCACACGGAGCCGCCCGGACCTGAGGGCGCCCCGGGGGCGTCGGCCTGGTGGACGGACATGGTCCGTGAAGTGTACCGACGGTGACGTTCGGGCACGGAACCGGGTTCAGCCGCCACGCCGGGCCCGGCGCATCAGGCGTAGCGGTGCATGTGGACCGACTGCACCAGGCCGACCGCGGCGAACGACGTCATCAGCGAGGAGCCGCCGTAGGACACGAAGGGCAGCGGGATGCCGGTCACCGGCATGATCCCGAGCGTCATCCCGATGTTCTCGAAGATGTGGAACAGGAACATCGACATGATCCCGACGCAGATCAGGGTCCCCAGCGGGTCCGCGGCGAGCTGGGCGACCCGCCAGATCCGCCAGACCAGGAGCCCGAGGAGGATGACGAGCGACCCGGCGCCCACGAAACCGAGCTCTTCCCCCGCGACGGTGAAGATGAAGTCGGTCTCCTGCTCGGGCACGTAGCCGCCCCGGGTCTGGGGCCCCTTGGTGTACCCGTAGCCGGTCAGGCCGCCGGAGCCGATGGCCTGCTGGGCCTGCTCGACGTTGTACGACTGGCCGTTGGGGGTCACGAACGAGGTCAGCCGGTCCTTCTGGTACTGGTCGAGCGTGCCCGAGTTGAGGATGCCGAACACCGCCACCAGCCCCAGCACGACCAGCACGAGCAGGTGGCGCATCTGCACGCCGCCCACGACGAGCATGCCGAGCGCGATCACGATGAACACCAGCGCCGAGCCGAGGTCGGGCTGCAGCAGCGTCATCGCGGTCGGGACGGCGAACAGGCCCAGCGCCACGGCGAGGCGCCGCAGGTCGACCTTCTCCTGGTGGCCGAGGTACGCGGCGACCGCGATGATCACGCCGAGCTTGGCGAACTCGGCCGGCTGGAGCGAGAACGGGCCGAAGCGGTACCAGCCCTTCGTGCCGTTCACGACGGAGCCGAGCGGTGTGAAGACGCCCGCCATGGCGACGAGCGACAGGCCGTAGATCAGCTGCCACCAGTCCGCGATCCGCCGGTAGTCGACGAGGGCGAGGCCGGCCATCAGGCCGAGGCCGAGGATGATGAACATCCCCTGGCGAAGCATGTAGCCGGTGCCGCCGTCCATGTTGCGGGTGGCGCTGTACACCATCGCCGTCCCCATCACGACGATGAGCCCGACGACGACGAGCAGCGCGACGTCCACGTGGCGCCAGGGCGCCGAGAGGTCGCGGGAGCGGAACCGGTCGGTACCGGTGAAGGTCCTGGTCATCGGTGCACCGCCGTCATCCCGGGCCTCCGGAACCGACGTCGCGCTGGCTGGCGCTGCTGGCGGCGATCGACGCGAGGTCGCAGTTGGCCCGGTCCGCGACCGTGCAGGCCGGGACGAGCTGGCCCGAGCTGGCCGGCTGGAGGATGCGGAACGCGAGCGGGGCGGCGACGTCGCCGCCGAAGCCGGCCTCGGGCACGATCACGCTGATCGCGTACTGCGGCACGCCGCCGGGCGCGACCGGGCCCCACCCGGCGAAGAGCGCCGTGTCGGCCTTGTCCTTGACCTGGGCCGTGCCGGTCTTGCCCGCCATCGGCCACGCCGTCGGGCTGGCCCGCCAGGACGCCGAGGCCGTGCCCTCGCCGCTCTGGGTCACACCGACGAGGCCGCTGACGATCTGGTTGTACTGCTCGGGCGTCATGGCGACCTTGCCCAGCTCCTCGGGCTCGACCTGGGTCACCACCTCGAAGTTGCCCTCCTGGCCGGGCGGGAGGGTCGGGTCCTTGCTGCGGGTGACCTTCGAGACGATCTGGGGCCGGAAGCGCGTCCCACCGTTGGCCAGCGTGGCGTAGGCGTCGGCCAGCTGCAGCGGCGTCACCAGCACGTCGCCCTGGCCGATGGCGGTGATGATGTTGTCGCCGGTGAACCAGTCGCCAGTCGCGAACGCCTCGGGGTTCGCCTCGTACGCCTCGCGGCGCGCCTCGGGCGTCGGGAGCCGACCCTGGTTCTCGCCCAGCAGCTTGATCCCGGTGCGGTCGCCGAGGCCGAACCCCTTGGCCGAGTCCTGGATCGGCGTGTTGCCGAAGCGGTCGCGGCCGACCCAGAACTGCTCGCCGATCCAGTAGTAGTAGACGTCCGAGCTCACGGTGAGCGACCGCGGCACGTTGACCCGGCCGTGCGCGTTGCGGCCGGCGTTCTGGTACTCGCACTTCGTGCCCTTGCACGCCTTCAGCTTGTAGACGCCGTTGTCCACGTAGCTCTCGTTGCCGGTGGGGAGCAGGCCGCTCGACATCGCCGCGTACGCGGTGAACGGCTTGAACGTCGACCCGGGTGCGTAGGCGCCCTGGAGGGCCCAGTTGTAGAGCGGCCGTCCGTTGGCCGGGTCGTTGAGCTGCGCCCACAGCTCCGACGAGATGCCGTTCACCGTCTGCCCCGGATCGAACTCCGGGTAGCTCGCCATCGCCAGGATCTGCCCGGTCATCGGCTCCTGGATCACCACCGAGCCCTGCGGCACGTTCAGCTTGGCGCCGGTCGTCCGATCGGTCCGCCCGCGCAGCGACTCGATCTTGGCCTTGAGCAGCCGCTCGGCCTGGGCCTGGAGGTCGATGTCGATGCTGAGCCACACGTCGTCGCCGGCCTTCGCCTCCTCCTGCTTCACGACGTCGATGAGGTCGCCCTTCGCGTTCACCTCGATCGTGCGGCTGCCGGGGACCGCCCGGAGGTAGTCCTCGTAGGACTGCTCCACCCCGGACTTCCCGATCAGGTCGCCCGGCTGGTACGGCTTCGGCGGGACACCCTCGATCGTCGTCGTGGTGGCCGGCGGGTCCGTCGTGGTGGCGCCGGCCGGCAGCGTGCCGCCCTTGGCGGCCAGCTCCTTCTCGTTGGTCTCGCCGACGTAGCCGAGCACCTGCCCGGCCAGCGAGCCGTAGGGGTACGCGCGCACCGCGCGCGTCTCGACCACGACGCCGGGGAACCGGTCGGCCCGCTCCGAGAGGTAGATCTCGACCTCCTCGGTGACGTCGTCGACGATCGGGACGTACTCCTGCGGGGCGTAGCGCTGGTCGGCGTAGCGCTTCTGGATGAGATCGACCTTGGTGGGCCGCCCGAGGTCGGTCAGGGTCTGGGCCAGCTCGTCGAAGTGCTGCGTCCGCTCCTCCTCGTCCATCTTCCGCAGGGGCTCCCGGTCGAGCGCCACCACCCGGGAGGTCCGGTTGTCGACGATGACCTTGCCGTTGCGGTCGAGGATCCGGCCGCGGGGGCCCTCCTCGTGGATCACTCGCAGGCGGTTCGAGGCCGAGGCGACCTCGAACTTCTGCCGGTCGATCCCCTGCAGGAACCACAGGCGGACGAACAGCGCGAGGAACAGCGACACGGCCACGATGCCGAGCGCGCTGAGCCGGACCTGGCGGGAGTCAGTGTCCATGCCCGCCTCGGTGTCCACGTTCGTCTCCGGCGAGGTGCCCGCGCCCGCCGGCGTGATCGGGAGCGTGGAGGAGGGGCGACGACATGGGTGCGGAGGGACCTGGGTGGCGGGCGGTGCGGGTGACGGCGGGGATCAGCGCGCCCGGAGGCGCACGTCCTCCGGTTCCGCCCAGCGGCAGACGGCCAGGACCGGGACCGCCAAGAGCGCGTTGAACGCCGCGACGATACCGACGATGGCGCCCAGGTTGGGATCGGACAATGAGCGCTGTCCCAGCAACTGGCCGATCGCGGCGTAGACGAGCGTGCCCGCCGCGCTGGCCAGGGCGACGATCCCCGCCGAGATCCACCGCGTCGGCCGGGCCACGGCGTCGCCGGCCACGCCGGACCCGTAGCCGACGAGCAGGTAGGCCAGGGCCGTCACGCCGAAGCGCCCCGGCAGGAACAGGTCGAAGAGGAGCCCGCAGGCGAACCCGACGCCGGCGCCGGTGCTCGGACCGCCGACCAGCCCGGCGCAGATCGCGACCAGCAGGAGGAGGTCGGGGTGCACGCCGGCGACCCTGATCTGGGTCGCCAGGCCGATCTGCAGCACCAGCGTGGCCGTCACGAGCAGGACCCACCGGATGAGGGAGCTGCCCTCGATCACCGGCCCGTCACCGCTGCGGCGTCCACTTCATCACCTGCACGACGTCGAGCTGGGAGAAGTCGACCGCGTAGTTCACGAGCAGGACCTGCAGGCCGGTGCTCCCGTTCGGGCTCGCCTTGTCGACGGTGCCGACCGGGATGTCGGGCGGCATGACCGAGTTCTCGAGGCCGCTCGTCAGCACCACCTCGCCGGGTTGGATGGGGTCGCCGATCTCGATCCCCTTGTCGACCACGAAGCGGTCGGAGTCGCCGCCGCCGTGCCCGAACCCCACGTCCTGGGTGCTGGCCAGGCGGACGCCGATGCCGAAGTCGGGGTCGGTGGCCAGCTGCACCACCGACCGCGTCCGGCTGACGCGCTCGAGCCGACCGACCAGGCCGCCACCGGTCTCCCCGGCGTTGGCCACGACCGGCATCCCGACCGCCAGGCCGGCGTCGCTCCCCTTGTCGATCTCCATCCGGAAGGAGTCGAAGTTCGAGTAGGGCCCGGACGCCACCCTCGCCACCTGGAGCGGCACGTCGCCGACGAAGCCGAGGTTGAGCTGCTCCTGGATGCGCTTGAGCTGCTCGATCGCGTTGGCCGCCTTGTCCTCGTTGCCCTCGAGCTCTGCCACCCGCTCGCGAAGGCGCTCGTTCTCGGCCTCGAGGTCCTCGTAGTCCGACACGCCGCCCCAGGCGTTGCGCACCGGCGTCGTCACCCAGGCGAACGCGTCGCCGACCGGGGCGAAGACGTCGCCGGCGGCGCCGCGGATCCCGTCGAACACGCCGACGCCCCGCGAGTCGAGGGTGATCAGCGTGACGGCCAGCAGGCTGAGGACGAGCAGCACGTACCGGGAGCGTCGTCGTGTCTCGACGGTCCGCACGGGGTTCAGTCGCGGTGTGAGGAGAACAGACCGGCCTGTTCGAGCGCCGGGAACTCCTCGAGGGCCATGCCGGAGCCGAGCGCGACCGCCTCGAGCGGTCGCGGGGCGATCCGGATGGGCATCCCGGTCTCCTGGGCCAGCCGGGTGGGCAGGCCCTTGAGGAGCGCGCCGCCGCCGGCGAGGACGATGCCGCGCTCCATGACGTCCGCGGCGAGCTCGGGCGGCGTCTTGTCGAGGGTGACCTTCACGGCGTCGACGATCGAGGAGACCGGCTCCTCGATGGCCTCGCGGATCTCGTGGGTCGAGGTGACGATCGTCTTGGGGAGGCCGGTGACGAGGTCGCGGCCGCGGATCTCGGCCTGCAGCTCCTGCTCCAGCTCCCACGCCGAGCCGAGCTCCATCTTCACGACCTCGGCGGTGCGCTCGCCGAGGGCGAGGCTGTACTCCTTCTTGATGTACTGGATGATCGCGTCGTCCAGCTCGTCGCCGCCGACGCGCACCGACTGGCTGGTGACCACGCCGCCCAGCGAGATCATGGCGACCTCGGTGGTGCCGCCGCCGATGTCGACGATCATGTTGCCGGTCGGCTCGTGGACCGGGAGCCCGGCGCCGATCGCGGCCGCCATCGGCTCCTCGATGATGCGGGCGGGCTTGCGGGCCCCGGCGAACTCGGCTGCGTCCTGCACGGCGCGCTGCTCGACGCCCGTGACGCCGGAGGGCACGCAGATGATCATCCGCGGCTTGGAGAACCGGCTGTTGTGCACCCGCTGGATGAAGTAGCGGAGCATGGTCTCGCAGACCTCGAAGTCCGAGATCACGCCGTCCTTCAGCGGGCGGATGGCCTGGATGTGCGCCGGCGTCTTGCCGATCATCCGCTTGGCCTCGGTGCCGACGGCCACGGCCCGGCCGTCCTTGACCTGCACCGCGACGACCGACGGCTCGCACAGCACGATGCCCTCGCCGCGGACGTAGACGAGCGTGTTGGCGGTGCCCAGGTCGACCGCCATGTCACGGCCGAGGAACGACGAGTTGAACCGTGCCATAGGTGCGTCCTCAAACTACTCGGGCGTCGACGGAGCGTGTGACCGGACGGTCACCCGCGCATGGCGCGTCCGCGAGGTGGGCGGGCCCCGAGGACGGCGGTGTGCGACGGAGGGCGTCGCAACAGGACCGCAAAGACCCTAACGGTTCGACGAGCGTCCGACCAGTGCCCCCTGTCGGTCGGTTCAGGACCGCGACGAAACGGTCCGGGCGGGACCCGAGCGACGCCACAGCCTCGGGTTCGCCGTCGCACCCCGGTCGCTCCTACCCTTCGATCCCCTGCCCCGCCGCACGCCGCCGTGCCGGGCACGCCCGCCGGACCCCCGGACCGACGACAGGAGCGAGACCCGTGACCAGGACCTTCATCATGTGCAAGCCCGACGCCGTGGAGCGGGGCCTGGTCGGCGAGATCGTGAGCCGCATCGAGCGCAAGGGCCTGCGGATCGTCGCCATGGACATGCGAGTCCCCGAGGTCGCGCTGGTCGAGGCGCACTACGAGGAGCACGCCGACAAGCCGTTCTTCGGCGAGCTCGTCACCTTCCTGACCCGGGGACCGGTCGTGGCCATGGTGGTCGAGGGCCCCGACGACGGCACGTGGCACCTGATGCGCACGCTGATCGGCAAGACGAAGGTCGAGGACGCCCAGCCGGGCTCGATCCGCGGCGACTTCGCCACCACCACCAACGAGAACCTGGTCCACGGCTCCGACGGCACCGAGTCGGCCGCCCGCGAGATCGGGCTCTGGTTCCCCGGCCTCGCCTGACCCACGCCGGGTCCGACGCCGCGCCACGTCGACCGGCGCGCCCCGGTCAGGACAGGGCGGCGGCGACCACGGCCCGTGCCGGGCCGAGCAGCCGGAAGCTGCCGGTGACGACCACGAGGTCCTCCTCCTGGGCGTGGGCCAGCGCCCGCGCCACGGCCTCGGCCGGCGTGGCGACGGCCTCGTGCGCCAGGCCGGCCCGCTCGCAGGCCGCCGCCAGGACCTCGGCCGGCAGCCCCCGGTCGTCGGGATCGGCAGTGGTGCACACGACCAGGTCGGGCCGCAGCGACGAGAGCGCCTCGACGGCCTGATCGGGGTCACGGCCGGCGAGCAGGCCGAGCACGACGGTCCGTGAGCCCACGGTCGCGAACTCGTCGTCGAGCGTGGCGCCGAGCGCCCGCAGCGCGTCGGGGTTGTGGGCGCCGTCGAGGATCACGAGCGGCTGGTGGGCGACCACCTCGGCCCGCCCCTCGAGGCGGACGAGCGCGAGCCCGTCACGGACGAGGTCGGGGTCGAGCGCCCGGTCGAAGAACGACTCGACCGCGGCGACGGCCACGGCGGCGTTGTGCGCCTGCACGTCGCCGTGCAGCGGCAGGAAGATCTCGTCGTAGCGCTCGTGCACCCCGGCGATCTCCACGAGCCGCCCGCCGATGGCGGGTCGGCTGGACAGCACCTCGAAGTCGACGTCCTCGGCGACGAGCGAGGCCGGGCCCTCGGCACGGAACACGTCGCGCAGCTCGGGCTCCATCCGGCCGAGCACGGCCGCGGCGTCAGGACCGATGATGCCCGCCTTCTCCCCCGCCACCGCCAGCTCCCAACCGGGCCGGAAGTCGGTGTGGTCGCCGCCCACGCCCGTCACCACGGCGACCTGGGCCTCGACGACGTTCGTGGCGTCGTAGCGCCCCAGCAGGCCGACCTCGACCACCGCGACGTCGACCGGCGCCTCGGCGAACCACCGGAGCGCGGCGGCGGTCACCAGCTCGAACCACGTCGGTCGCGACGAGAGCAGCGGCTCGACGGCGCGGAGCCCGTCGAGGACCTCGGACAGCGTCTGGTCGTCGATCGGCTCACCGTCGCGGCGCATCCGCTCGTTGATGCGCTCGAGGTGCGGGCTGGTGTAGCTGCCGACGCTCAGCCCGTGGGCCTGCAGCAGCCCCACCACCATCGCGGTGACCGACCCCTTGCCGTTCGTGCCGGTCACGTGGATGACGGGCACGTCGGTCTGCGGGTCGCCGAGCAGCCCGACCAGCTCCGACATGGCGGCGAGGTCCAAGCCCTCGACCCGGCCCGCGGCGATGCCGACGGAGCTGGACTCGTGGTCCAGGTGGGAGTCGAGCCAGGCCAGCGAGTCGACGATGCCCATGGGGAGGCGGTCCGGACGCGGGCGGGCGCGGTCGGCGCGGCCGCTCAGGACGCGGCGCGGCGCGGGCGGCTGGAGCGGGGCTTGCCGGTGCGGGGCACCAGCGTGGGGTTCACCTTCTCGAGCACCGAGTCCTCGTCGACGACGACCTTGCTCACGTCGGTGCGGGACGGCAGCTCGTACATGACCCCGAGCAGGACCTCCTCGAGGATGGCCCGGAGGCCACGGGCACCGGTGCCCCGGGCCAGCGCCTGGTCCGCGACGGCGGCGAGCGCCTCGTCGGTGAACTCGAGCTCGACCTCCTCGAGCTCGAAGAACTTGCGGTACTGCTTGACCAGCGCGTTCTTGGGCTCGACGAGGATCTGGATGAGGGCCTCGCGGTCGAGGTTGTCGACGACGCCCATGACGGGCAGGCGGCCGACGAACTCGGGGATCAGGCCGAACTTGAGCAGGTCCTCGGGCAGCGCGTCGGCGAACAGGTCGCCCTCGCGCCGCTCGTTGACGGACCGGACCTCGGCGCCGAAGCCGATGCCCTTCTTGCCGACCCGCTGCTCCACGATCTTGTCCAGCCCGGCGAACGCACCGCCGCAGATGAACAGGATGTTCGTGGTGTCGATCTGGATGAACTCCTGGTGCGGGTGCTTGCGACCGCCCTGCGGCGGCACCGACGCCGTCGTCCCCTCGAGGATCTTCAGCAGCGCCTGCTGGACGCCCTCGCCGGACACGTCGCGCGTGATCGACGGGTTCTCCGACTTGCGGGCGACCTTGTCGATCTCGTCGATGTAGATGATCCCGGTCTCGGCCTTCTTCACGTCGAAGTCGGCGGCCTGGATCAGCTTGAGCAGGATGTTCTCGACGTCCTCGCCGACGTAGCCCGCCTCGGTCAGCGCCGTGGCGTCCGCGATGGCGAACGGGACGTTGAGCATGCGGGCCAGCGTCTGGGCCAGCAGCGTCTTGCCGCAGCCGGTCGGGCCGATGAGCATGATGTTGCTCTTGGCCAGCTCGACGTCGTCGGGACCCGAGCGCGTGGCGCCGTGCTGGACCCGCTTGTAGTGGTTGTAGACGGCGACCGACAGGATCTTCTTGGCCCGGTCCTGGCCGACGATGAAGTCGTCGAGGAACTCGAAGATCTCGGCTGGCTTGGGCAGCTCGTCGAGGACCAGCTCACCCGTCTCGGCGAGCTCCTCCTCGATGATCTCGTTGCACAGGTCGATGCACTCGTCGCAGATGTAGACCCCCGGGCCTGCGATGAGCTTCTTCACCTGCTTCTGCGACTTGCCGCAGAACGAGCACTTGAGGAGCTCTCCTCCGTCACCGAACTTCGCCACCGGGCTCCTTCAGGGTCGGCTGGTTGGTGGAATCGGCCGGGTCAACGGCACGCACCCTGCCGAGGGGGTCCCGGCGTGGTGGACCATTGTGCCCGATCCGTCAGCGGATCGCCGCGATGGGCCCGCTGTTGTCGACGATGTCGCGGGCCTCGATGACCTCGTCGATGATGCCGTACTCCTTGGCCTCGGCCGCGGTCATCACGTAGTCGCGGTCGGTGTCCTTGGAGATCTTCTCGACGGACTGCCCGGTGTGGCGCGACAGCACGTGCTCGAGGGTCTCCTTGAGCCGGATGATCTCGTTGGCGGCGATCTCGAGGTCCGACACCTGGGCGTAGCCCGACTGGGCGTACGGCTGGTGGATCAGCACCCGGGCGTTGGGAAGCGCGAGGCGCTTGCCGGGCGTGCCGGCGGCGAGCAGGACCGCCGCCGCCGAGGCCGCCTGGCCGAAGCACAGGGTGGCGATCTCGGGCCGGATGTACTGCATCGTGTCGTAGATCGCCATCAGGGCGTTGATGTCGCCGCCGGGCGAGTTGATGTAGATGCTGATGTCCTTGTCGGGGTTCTCCGACTCGAGGAACAGCAGCTGGGCGCAGATCAGGTTGGCCACGGCGTCGTCGATCGGCGTGCCGAGGAAGATGATGTTCTCCCGGAGCAGGCGCGAGTACAGGTCCGAGTAGCGCTCACCACGGCTCGTCTGCTCGATGACGTTGGGGACGAGGTAGCTCTGCGGCTGGATGGGGGGCACTCGGCTCTCCTGGTCGGCGTCGTTCTGTCGATGTGCGCCGGCGCCCGTCGGGCGGGGCCGGTGGGTGGCCCACCGTATCCCGGTGGCCGCCTGATCAGTCGTGATCGTGATCGTGGTCGTGATCGTGGTCGTGTTCGAGCGGCTGCAGGAACCGCTCGTCGATGGCCTTGCCATCAGGATCCACCACCTCGGCGTGTTCGACCAGCCAGTCGATCGCCTTCTGCGCGGCCAGGTCCGACTTGAGCGCCGAGAGCTGCCCGTTGGTGCGCAGCTGCTCCCGGGCGTCGTCGAGGGTGATGTCGGCGTCGCCGATCATGTCCTCGATCGCGTGGTCGACGTCGGCGTCCTCGGCGGTCAGGCCCTCGGCGGCGACGACGGCCCGCAGCGCCAGGTCGGCCTTGACGCCGTCGACCGCGCTCTCCTTCAGGCCGGCCATGAACTCGTCGGGTTCCTGGCCCATCACCCGCAGGTAGTCGTCGAGGCCGATCCCCTGCTGCTGGAGCCGCATGATCACGTTCTGCAGCTGGCCCTGCATCTCGGCCGAGACGAGCGACTCGGGGATCTCCTCGTCGACGAGCTTCGCCAGCTCCGTGACCGTGCGGGCGCGCACGGCGCCGCGGGTCTGGTTCTCCCGGCCCTCGGCCAGCCGGCCGCGCACGTCGGCGGTCAGCTCCTCGACGGTCTCGAACTCGGTCGCCTCGGCGACCCACTCGTCGGTCAGCTCCGGCAGGACCCGCTCCTTGACCTCCTTGACCGTGAGGCGGAAGTCGACGTCGTCCTCGTCGGGGTCGGGGTGCTCCGCGGAGAACTCGAGCACGTCGCCGGCCGAGGCGCCGACGAGGTGCTCGTCGAACTCGGAGGCGATCATCCCGGAGCCGACGGCGTAGAGGTAGTCGTCCGCGGTGAGGCCGTCGACCTCCTCGCCGTCCTGGGTGCCCTCGATGTCGATCGTGACGTAGTCGCCCTCGCCGGCGGCGCGCTCCACGGTGGTGAGCTCGCCGTACTGGCTGCGGAGCCGGTCGAGCTGGGCCTCGACCTCGTCGTCGGGGACGTCCGGGCTCGGCACCTCGACCCGCAGGCCGTCGTAGCCGGCGACGTTGATGGTCGGCCGGACGCCGACGACGGCGGTGAAGGTGACGTCGCCGGACTCCTCGCCGTCGGTGATGTCGAGCTCGGGCTGGGCGATGACGTCGACGTCGTTGTCGATCACGGCCTCGCTGTAGAACTCGGGCACGGCGGAGCGCAGGGCCTCGGACCGGGCGTAGCCGGTGCCGATTTGCTTCTCCATGAGCGCCCGGGGCGCCTTGCCGGGCCGGAACCCGGGGATCCGCACCTCCTTGGCGATCTCCTTCCAGGCCGCGGCGATCGCCGGCTCGAGCTCGGCCTCGGGCACCTCCACGGTGAGCTTGACCTTGGGCTCGAGGTCGGGGGTGTCGGGAACGGGTTCGAGCGTGGCTTTCACAGGGGCGAGAGCCTACTCCCGCCGCGGACGGGGCTCCCCATCGCCGGGCGCCGCTCCGCGGCCGGACCGGTGGGCGGCCGGCACCGGGACGCCGTCGGAGATCCGGACGGCGCCCGGGTAGTGTCGCCCGCACGGGACGTGGCGCAGCCTGGTAGCGCACCGGCTTTGGGAGCCGGGGGCCGCGAGTTCGAATCTCGCCGTCCCGACCACCTTGAACGTCAGGCGTCGGGGCTGTCGGCGGCCAGCGAATCGGCCAGCGCCCGGGCCGCGGCGCGACCGCAGCCGACGCGGACCAGGGCCTCGACGATCTCGTGGCGGCCGGCGGTGTCGATGTCGAGCTCGACGTCGATCGGCGACGTGAGCGGGCGGGGGCGGTCGGTGGTGCGGGGCATGGGTCCATGATGAGCGCCGGGCACCCCTCGGGGGCCATGGGCCGATCGGTTCCGGGTCGTGGGCGGACCTCCCCCGGCGCGCCGGGCGCCGCACGGCCGGGACCGGCGGGTACCTTCGCCCCATGGACGGGGGCCGCACCGTGGACCGAGCCCGGACGGCGGACCCCGGGCCGCTGCTCGAGGGCCGCCGTGCGCTGGTGACCGGCGGCGGCCACGGCATCGGGCGCGGCACGTGCCTCGCCTTCGGGTCGCACGGCGCCGCCGTGGTCGTGGCCGACGTGGACGGCGAGGCGGCGGAGCGCACCGCGTCCGACGTCGTGGCGGCGGGCGGCGCCGCGTGGGCCGTGACGGCCGACGTGACCGACCGCGGCGCGGCCGCCGCGACCGTCGAGGCCGCGGTCGACCGGCTGGGCGGACTCGACGTCCTCGTCAACGGCGTCGGCCACTACCTCCACCCCGTCACGCCCTTCGCGGACGTCACCGACGACCAGATCGCCGAGCTCTACGAGATCAACCTCGGCCACGTGCTGCGGGTCACCCGGGCGGCGCTCCCCCACCTGATCGCCGCCGGCGGTCCCGAGGTCGCCGCCGGCACGCGCCCGGGGCCCAGCATCGTCAACCTGACCACCGTCGAGGCGTTCCGCGGCATCCCGGGACACCCGGTGTACGCCGCGTTCAAGGCCGCCGTCGTGCAGTTCTCGAAGAGCCTGGCCCTGCAGGTGTCCGAGCACGGCATCCGCGTCAACGACATCGCCCCCGACGTCACCCGCTCCCAGCAGCTCCCCTACGAGCGCTGGCTCGGCGAGGAGGACGTGGCACGGATCCCCTCCTGGGTGCCGCTCGGCCGGCTCGGCGAACCGGGTGACGCAGCCGGCGTGGCCGTCTTCCTCGCGTCGGAGCTGTCGGCCTTCGTCACCGGGACGACCGTGCACTGCGACGGCGGCACCTACGCCGCCGGGGGCTGGTACCGCACCCGGCACGGCCGGGGCTGGACGAACCGGCCCCACGACGCCTGACCCGGCGCCGCGAGCCCTCGGCGCGCACCGCCGGCGCCGTCAGAGGTAGCCCAGCTCCTTGGCGGCCCGCTCCAGGTCGTCGCGGAACGTCGGGTCCGCGACGGCGATCAGCGCCTCGGTGCGCTCGCGGACGGTGCGGCCGGTGAGCTCCGCGATGCCGTGCTCGGTCACGACCTTGTCGACCAGGTTCTTGTGCGCGCTCACGACGGCCCCGGGCGTCAGCGTCGGCACGATGCGCGACACCGTGCCCCCGACCGCCGTGCTGTGGGTGACGATGAAGCTCTGCCCGCCCCGCGACAGCTGGGCGCCACGCATGAAGTCGGCCTGACCGCCGGTCGACGACACGTAGTGGGTGCCGAGCGACTCCGACGCGCACTGGCCGAGGAGGTCGACCTGCATCGTGGCGTTGATCGAGCACAGGTCGTCGTGCTGGGAGATCACCCTCGGGTCGTTCGAGATGTCGACCGGGAGGAGGAAGAGCCCGGGGTTCTCGTCGGCCCACTCGTAGAGCTCGCCGCCGCCCAGCACGATCGTCGTGGTGGCCAGGCCGCGCTCGCGCGCCTTGCGCCGGCCGTTGACGGCCCCCGACTCGATCAGGCCCATGACCGCGTCGCCGAGGACCTCGGTGTGCACGCCCAGGTCGCGGTGGTCGCCGAGCATCCCGGCGACCAGCCCGGGCACCGCACCGATGCCGATCTGGAGCGTCGCACCGTCGGGGATGCGCTCGGCGACCCGCTCGGCGATGGCGCGATCGACGTCGGTGACCGGCGGCGGCGGTGTCTCGACCAGCTCGGTCGTCACCTCGGTCCAGCCCAGGGCGTCGGAGAGGTGCAGCGTGTGCAGGCCGTTCGTGCGCGGCAGGTTCGGGTTCACCTCGATTACGACCGGGACCTCGCCGAGCAGCGCCGCCGCGTAGTCGGCGGCCAGCCCGAGCGAGACGTAGCCGTGGCGGTCGGGCGGCGACGCCGCGACGGCGAGCAGCGGGTTGCGCCAGCGGCGGCGGAGCAGGTCCGGGATGGCGTGGAAGTCGTTCGGCACGAGGTCGACGCCGCCCGCCTCGTAGTGCGGGCGCATGTCGCGGCTGAGGAAGTACGACACGTGGCGCAGCCGGTCGCCGTGGCAGCCGGTGTGGTACTCGCGGTCGCGCTGGCAGTCGAGCTGGTGCACCCGCACGCCGTCGAGGCCCGGCGCCGCCGCCTCGAGCGCGTCCACGAAGCCGACCGGTTCGCCGTTGGGTCCGGGGACGATCACGTCGGTGGCCGGTCCGACGAAGCGGAGCAGGTCGGACGGGTCGGCGGCGGGCGGCACGGCGGTCATGGCTCCATCGTGCCGTCAGCCGCCGTCGAACCCACTCGCCCCCGTAGGCTTCCCGTCATGCAGGACCCGACCCCCGCCCCCGACGCCCAGCCCGGAGTCGGACCCGACGACCTCCCCGCGACGGGGACCGCCGACGTCGCGCTCGAGGGTGCGCCCCGCGGCTCCGCCGCGGTCACCCGGCTCGAGTCCGTGCTGTCGGTCATCTCGCCGTTGACCTCGTCGCCGGGCGCCCCGCTCGAGACGACCAGCTTCATCCGGTCCGTCCAGCCCTCGCTGATGCCGCGCACCTCGCTGCACCAGGGGGTGGTGAGCGGGCTGTCGATCCTCGCGGCCCGCGGCGTCAGCTCCGCCGTCGAGCGCATCACCAACCGGGTCACGTTCGGCAGCTCGTCGCTCACGGTCCGCCTGGTCGCCCGCGCCGCGATGGTGGCGGGCGGCAACGCGCTCGCCAGCGCGCCCGACGCCGACGACCAGCGCTGGACCGCCGGCGTGTCGCGCCTCTCCGGCGAGCTCCTGCAGGTCGGCGCTGCCGGCGGGGCGCTCTACGACGTCCTCTCGAAGGTCGACCCCAAGGAGGGCGACGACGCCCGCAGCGTGCGCCGCCTGGCGATCACGACCGGCGCCTCGCTCGGGGTCGCCACCTTCGCCTCCCGGCGTTATCTCGCGGAGCGCCGGTCGTTCTTCACCGACGACTTCGACCAGCTGCCGCTGACGTTGCCGAAGGCCATGCTCGACACCGCCGCGGTGACGGCGGTCGGCACCGGCCTCGCCGCGTCGTTCCGGATGACCCGCAAGGGCTGGATCCGCTACTTCGGGCCGGGCATCACGAAGAACGTCCTGGCCCGTGGCGTCAACGCGGCGATGTGGGCCGGCGGGCTGACCGGGCTCTACTGGACCGGCATCTCCTACATCGGCCGGTCGAACGAGAAGGTCGACCCGGGCTACGCCACGCCGCCCACCAACCCGCTCGTCTCCGGGTCGCCCGACAGCCTGGCGACCTTCGACGAGCTCGGCCAGCAGGGCCGCCGCTTCGTGCTCGACGCCCTCGACCCGGACCTCATCGACCGCACGCTCGACGAGCAGGGCGCCAAGACCCCGATCCGGATCTACATCGGCTTCAACGACCACCCGATCCACTCGGCGTCCCGGGCCGAGACGGCGCTCGCCGAGCTCGAGCGGGTCGGGGCGTTCGAGCGGAGGTACCTGCTCCTCGTGTCGCCGACCGGCACGGGCTGGGTCGACCACACGGTGCAGGAGTCGGCCGAGTTCTTCGCCCGCGGCGACATCGCGACGGTGTGCGTGCAGTACGGGCGGTACCCGTCGTTCCTGTCGCTGCAGAAGGTGCGCCAGGGTCGCCGCCAGTTCCGGACGCTGGTGCTCGGCGTCCACCAGCGGCTCATGGGCATGGACCCGGCCGACCGGCCCGAGGTCCTGGTGTTCGGCGAGAGCCTCGGGGCGTGGTCGTCGTCCGACGTCGTCATGAAGTCCGGCATCGAGGGCTTCGACGGCTACAGCATCAGCCGGGCCCTGTGGTTCGGCATGCCGCACCTGGCCAAGTGGTCGAAGGCGGGCCTCGACCGCCCGGGGGCGATGACCCCGCCCGGGACCGTCGGCGTGTTCGACCGGTGGGAGGAGCTCGAGCAGCTCACCCCCGAGCAGCGCGACGCCCTGCGCGTCGTGCAGCTCAGCCACGACAACGATCCGATCACCCACGTCGACCCGTCGATCCTGTTCCGCCAGCCCGACTGGCTGGGCGAGCCCCGCGGCCGCAACGTGCCCGCCGGCCAGCGCTGGTACCCGGTCGTGACGTTCCTGCAGACGCTCATCGACGCGGCGAACGCCATGCGCAACAGCCCCGGCGACTTCCGCTCCACGGGCCACGACTACCGGGCCGACACCGCGCGCTTCGTGGCCGAGGGCTACCGGTTCCCGTACAGCGAGGACCAGCTGGCACGCGTCGAGACGGAGCTGCGCCGGCTCGAGAAGGAGCGCGCCGAGCGCATCAAGGGCGACGCCGACGCGCCGGCCCCGCCCGACGCGGGCGCCACCGCGCCGGCCCCGTCCGGCAACGGGTCGGCTCCTGCGACTCAGGGCGCGCCGACGGCACCGGCCGCGCCGGCGGCACCGGCCGCGCCGGCGGCACCGGCCGCGACCCCGTCGCCGGCCGGCGCCCTCCAGGGCCGCACCTCCGGCCCGGCGTGGCTCCGCAAGTCCGGCATCGGTGGCTGAGCGGGCGGGACCGGACGCCGCCGACGGGGGCGCCGCCGCGCCCGGACGGATCGCACCCCACGACCACGGCGGTCCGGCGTGGTGGGATCCGCTGTCACGGCGGCCCGACCACGCCAACCCCGAGACCGGCCCGGTCCTCGGCGTCATCGGGATCCTCGTCGGCTCCAACGTCCTCGCCAACGAGGTCCTGCCGTCGTGGGCCTACATCCCCTGGAACATCGGCGTCGCCGGTGCGCTGGTCTGGTTCGCGAAGCGCTACGGCCACATCCGCGACGACGAGCTCGGCCTCTCGCGCGCCCACCTGGTCGACGGTCTGCGCTGGGGCGGCCTCGCGTCGGCCGCGGTCATCGGCGTCTGCGCGGCCGGCGCCCTGATCCCCGCCACCAGGGAGCTCTTCCACGACGACCGGGCCAAGGAGCTCACGCTCGCCGGCCTGCTGCTGCACGTCGGCGTCGAGATCCCCTTCGGCACGGTGCTCGCCGAGGAGACGATGTTCCGCGGCGTGCTGCCCGCCATGTTCCGGCGCCGGTTCGCGCACCGGCGGAACTGGGCCGTCAAGGCCGACGTGGCCGCCGCGCTGCTGTTCGGGCTGTGGCACGTGCTGCCGTCGCTCGACCTCGCCGACAGCAACGCCGCGCTGAAGGGGTTGCCGCTCGGGCTGGGCACCCCGGTCGCGATCGCCGGGAGCGTGGTGGCCACGGCCGCTGCGGGACTGGGCTTCACCTGGCTGCGGAACCGCTCCGGCAGCCTGCTGGCACCCGTGCTGCTCCACTGGTCGATCAACGGCAGCGGCCTGGTGACCGCCTGGATCGTCCAGCACTGACCGGCACCCGCATCCGGCGGGGCCGACAGGATCGGGCCGAGGTCACGGCTCGATGACGAACACCTCGGTGAGCCCGGTGATGTCGAGCAGGCGGACGACGGAGGTGGACGGCGAGCGCAGCACGACCCGGCCGGCGCCCTCGGGGCCACGGGCCAGCACCATCGACCGCAGTCCGCTGGAGTCGACGAACTCGAGGTCGGTCAGGTCGAGCACGACCTCCTGGCACCCGCGCTCGAGCTGCGAGGTGATCACCTCGTCCAGCCTGCTCGAGGTCTGTGCGTCGAGGTCACCGCTGATGCGGATCACGTCGTCGACGACCTCCACCGCGAACCCGTCAGTCATCCTGCTCCTGTCGTCGGTCGGCGTCGGAGGGGTGGCGCCGGCCATTCGGGACAACCTATGCCATCCGTTCCCAGATCATCATCGCCCGATCGGGGGGCGGGGTTGAGCCGTGATGACCCCGGGCGCCGCGACCGCCGCCACGACAGGTCGCGACGGCCGCTCAGGGAGCGGCGGGGTCGATCCGGAAGCGGTCCACGAGCGAGGTGAGCTCGAACAGGCGGAGGACCGGCGCCGACGGGGCGACCAGGACCAGCTCGTGGCCCTGCTCCCGCAGGGCGTTGTCCAGTCGGACCACGGCCCTGATGCCGCTGGAGTCCATGAACGTGACGCCCGACAGGTCGATCCGGACGTCCGCATCGACGCCGAGCCGCTGCATCTCCGACTCCAGCTCGCCGACCGTGTACGCGTCGAGGTCGCCGGTCACCACCAGCGTCCCGCCGTCACCGTCCGCAGCTCTGACCGACAAGCGTTCCGTACTGTCCACGCGCACCTCTGTCCGCACCCGCCGACCCATCCGGGACCGGGTCAATCCTGTCTACCCGTTGCGGAGGCCTGTCTACCCGCGCGAACGCGTTCGTAGACGTGCGGATCCGGGATCGGGGCCGGTCAGGGCACGTCGAGGACGAGCTCCCGTCCTTCGGCGCACAGGCGGATCATGCCGTCGGACACGGAGCCCGTGGCCTCCACGGAGCCGCACGTGTCGGACCAGTGCTCGAGCAGGGCGATGGCGGCGTCGGTCCCACCGACGACCGCCGAGGGGTTGACGATGATCGTGAACGGCGTGCCGGCGGAGATGGCTCGACCGGGGCCGGCGACGATCCGCTCGGCGACCAGGCAGTCGATGACCAGCTCGTCGGCGCGCTCTTCCACCATCACCACCTGGAGGGGGACCGAGGACGAGATCACGACCGTCCTGTACCCCGCAGTGGTACGGCCTACTCCCGTTCTCGCAGGATCTCCGCGAGCCGTTCAGGTTGCTCCACCTGCGGCAGTCCGGAGGCGAGCTCGACGACCGTCGCGCCGGCTGCTCGCCAGAGGTGGCGCTCGTCGTCGTCGACGAAGTCCTGGCCGGTGCCCCACACGACACGCGGCGCGACCAGGCCGACGTCAGCGGCGTCGATGTCGAGCGCCAGCTCGCCCGTCACGAACGCCAGCTGCAGGTGCTTCGCGCCCGGCAGCCGACCCTTGCGGCGGGTCACGACGACCTCCTCCTCGGTGAGCACCTCGGGGTCGTCGTAGGTGCGGTTGCGCTGGAACCAGCGCACCGACGGCGCCGACGTGAGGCCGTGGACGAGCACGTCGCCCACCGGCGTGCGGCGCAGCAGCTCGGCCACCGGCGCGGGCGGGCGGGGCTGGCGGCGACCGAGCCCGGTCGGCGTCACCAGGGTCAGCGGCACCCCGGCGCCGCGGCGGGCGCGGTCGGCGACCACCTGGAGCGCGTACGCGCCGACCAACGAGCTGGCGACCACGTGCACCCGGTCGCCGGCGTCGTCGATGAGCGCCTCGACCGCTCGCCGGACGACGTCGGGGGTGTAGTCGATGGCCGGGCGGTCGCTCCCGCCCGCCCCGAGCAGGTCGGGGACCCGCACGCGGTGGGTGCGGGCCAGCTCGGGGACGAGCTTCCGCCACTCGTAGCCCGACGCGCCGGCGTAGAGGCCGTGGAGCAGCAGGATGCCCGGCTCGTCGGAGGGGCCGCTCTCGTACCAGCGGAGGTCGAACGGGCCGAACCTCGTCTCTCCCAGCACGGCGTCGTGCAGTCGGCGGTCGTCCGAGGTCGTCGTGATCGTCGCCATCGGACACTCCTACCCGGCGGTGCCGCCGCCCACGCACGGGGTGATCGGCCGGCGCCGCGCTAGCGTGGTCGGACCCTGCTGCGGCGGGGCTCGCGGGTGTAGCTCAATGGCGAGAGTCCCAGCCTTCCAAGCTGGTCATGCGGGTTCGATTCCCGTCACCCGCTCTCCGGCCGGATCCCTACGGTTGCAAGGGGTTCGGCCATTTGCGCGTCCTGGCCCATATTCACCCGCTCGTCAGCCGTGCGCGCGGCCTGCGCGCGGACTCGGCTCGCAGTACCAACGTTTCAGCCGTTCAGGCCGGGCGCCGATGCCTATGGCATGGACGAGGAACCCCGCAAGCAGTCTCTGGCAGCCCAGATCGACATCCCCTGGTACGTCGGCGTACCGGTGATGGTCATCCTCTTCGTGGGCGCCATCGCCGCCGGGTTGATGCTCGGCGGCGGAAGCTCGAGTCCTGACGAGCCGATTTACGTTCCTTCGGTGGACGACGGAACTGAGTCGGTCGAGGACATCGGCACCCCGGTTGCGCCCGCCTCTGCAAGCCGGACTTGCAAGACCATCAGCGAGAGCGGCACGTACAGCATGAGCTACGAGGAGTGCATGGAGGGCTTCGGTTACGCGCCTTGACCCGCTCGACGATCGTCCGAGCGTCGACGGAGGGTCGCCCCCACTGCGTCGGCGATCTCGACGTCACGCCGGTCCGTCGCGTGCTGATAGCGCAGCGCCGCCGCCGGCGAGGACTGACCGAGACGGCGCATGAGCTCCTTGGTGGACGCTCCGGACTCGGCTGCCGCCGTCATGTGGGTGTGGCGCAAGTCGTGGTAGCGGAAGCCTGCCGGGAGGCCAGCGGCGATCCTGGCCGGCTTCCACTGGTGAGTGAAGTTGCCACGCGAGAGCGGCGCCCCGAGCGGACCCACGAACACGAGCCCGTCGGGCCCCGGCGCGGCGTAGATGCCGAGGTGTCGCTCGAGCTCGGGCACCAGTGGCGCCGGGATGGCGAGCGTGCGGTAGCCGGCGTCGGACTTCGGCGGGCCGAACCCGACGGTGTCCATGCCGAGGTGCTCTGCGGTGGCCTTGCTGACCCGCTCGAGCTGGTGCTCGACGGTGATCGTTCGGTGCAAGAGGTCGACGTGTCGACGTTGCAGACCAGCGGCCTCGCTAAACCGGAGTCCGGCGAAGGCTCCGACGAGAATGAAGGCCCGGAGGTGGTCGTCGATCTCGTCGGCGAGGTCCCACACCTGGTCGGCGGTGGCCACCGGGCGCTCCCCTGACCGCTCCACGCCTGCGCCCTTGATCGTGCACGGGTTCTTGAGGATCAGGTCGTCCTCGACGGCGGTCGCCAGGATGGCCCGGAGGAGTCGGTAGCACTTCGCGGCGGCGGTCGGGTGGCCTCGGCCGACGAGCTGCGAGTGCCACGACCGCACCGCAGCGACGGTGATCTTCGACAGGTCGACGTCGCCGAAGGTCGGCTCGATGTGCTTGGCGAGCTGGGAGCGGTAGAGCTCGACCGTGCGCGGCGCGAGCTTCCGGCCTCGGCTGGTTGTCCGCTCGGCCACCCACCGGGCGGCGTAGTCGCGGAACAGGACCCGGCCGGCGTTCGGGTCGACCCACGCGCCGCGCACCATGTCGGCCTCGGTCGTCGACGCGAAGCGACGCGCGTCCTCGGCTCGTCGGAAGGTCTTGTTGCGGACCTTGCCGGACGGGTCCCGGTAACGGACGAGGTAGTGGGTGTCGCCCTTCGAGGTCTGACGCTTGACGATCGAAGCCATCAGCGGTCCACCTCCGGAAAGCGGTACGAGCGACCGTTCATGGCCGATCGCAGGTCGTTCACGACGAGGGGCATGTACGTCTCGGTGGTCTTGAGGTTGGCGTGGCCGAGGGCGTGCTGGACGTCTCTGACGTGGGCGCCGTTGCGGAGCATGTCCGTTGCCGCGGTGTGGCGGAGACTGTGGGCACTCACCCGGTCGTAGCGGCCGCGCTTCACGCCGGCGTCCGTCATCAGGCCGCGTACGAGGTCGCTGACCCACTGAGCGGTGAGGCCCCGTTCGCCCCAGCGGATGTCCCTGAGCAGCGGGCCGCCGACGAGCTCGAACGTCTCGAGGTAGATCCGCAGGCACGACCACGACTCGTCGGTGATCGGCAGCATGCGCTCGTGGTCGCCCTTGCCGTGGATCCGCATCGTGCGGCTCCGGAGGTCGAGGTCGCCGACCTGTAGGCGCGACACCTCGACGCACCGGAGGCCCTCGTTGACCATCAGGGACACGACGAGCGTGTCGCGAGGGTTGGTGCACGCTTGGAACACGGCGCGTACCTGAGCGGCGTCGAGCGCCCGCGGCAGGTACCGGGGCAGGGATGGCTTCTCGACGTTCCAGAACGGGTCCCGGTCGAGGACGCCGCGGTGACGCAGCCACTTGACCCAGCCGGTCGCCGCGGCGATCACCCGCCGCAGCGTCGCGGGCGCAGCGTCGGCGTAGTGGTCGAGGTACCGATCGACGGTCTGGTCGTCGAGGTCGCCGACGGGTCGGTCGCCATGAGCTCGGCCGAGCTGCAGCAGCGCGTAGCCGACGCCTCGAGCGGACTTCTCGTTCATGAGCTTCCGGTCGACCCGCTCCTGCAGGTACGCCTCGACGAGCGTCTGGATCTCCGGGGTCACGCCTCTGCGCGACTCGGCAGCGAGGGGGAGGAGCGAGTCGCAGCCCTCGCTGCGACGCAGGCGGTGGCCGCTCATCGGACAGTCTCCAAGGCAGCCACCGCCATCTGCACACAGGGCACGCAGTACGTGATCGGGTACGGCAGGTCCGAGAAGCCGGGACGGTCACCAACGACGAACGCCGGCTGGTCGTTGGTGTGCCCGACACCGCAGTTCTCGCACTTCCACCGCTCTCCTGCGTCGGGACACTCATAACGGCGGCCGACGTGGATCGGGTGGGAGCGTCGTGCGCGGTCGACGGTCTGCTCGACGTCGAGGCGGAACACGACGTCGTACTGGTCGAAGATCCGCTCGGCGAGCTGCGGATTCTCGAGGAGCTCTGTCGCCCATGCGAGGTCCCTGCGGAGCTCGACATGGGTCCGGCGCAGCTCGACCAGGCGCTCCAGGTCCGGATACGTGGCTAGGTCGACGAGCGCCTCGGCCAGCGTCGAGCGCAGGCCGTCGTCGTCGGCGGGGAAGGCGCCGGCATCAAGCACGGTCGCCAGGTCGGGGAACGTAGAGTCGTCCACCGTCAGCACCTCCTCTGTAGGTGTTGGCCAGGGCCCGGGCTGTTGACGCAGCGCCGGGCCCACTCAGTTGTCGGCGCCACCGTAGCCCCAGCCGCTGCCGTAGCGTGCGGCCGATGGGAAGGGTGTCTGCGGCGCAGTGGCCGGATTGGTGGACGTGGAGCCGGACGATCGCTGTGCTCGGCGTGCTCGGCGGACTCGCCGCAGTCGCCACGTTTGTCGTTGCGCAATGGGACCGTCGCCGCGCAGCTGCGGCGGCGGTGTTTGTCCGATCCGCAGCGGCAACGTTGCCCGTGAACGGACAACCACGCCCCGACGGGTTCGCAATCACTGCAGCGGCGATCCAGAACGACGGGGAGACACCAATCCTCGATGCGTCTATCGCCTTGTTCGACTGGGGCCGGCGGAGGTGGTTCTGGCGGCTCCGCCGTCCCACCGACGTGTGGACAGGCGAACACATGGGCGGCCGCTACTACAGCCTGATCGTGCCTCGATCGATCAGCGAGGTCGTCGAATGGGGACCGTTGATCGAGAGCTTCGGTGGTGGTCCCCGCGTCGTCCCGGTAGTTCTGTGGTTTCGTGACGGCCAGGGCCGGAGGTGGGTCAGATGGCCGGACGGTCGGCTGTCGTCGGCTCGTTTCAGCAGACGCCGCGCTCGCCGTCGAAAGCGGTAGATCCCGTTGATCCGCTACGCAACCAGCGGGTTGCGCAAGCGGTACGGTGACAACGTGAAAAGCCTCCCCCTGCTTCTGGCCGCAGCGGACGACGTTGACCGCAAGCGCGAGGAGCAGCTGCAGCACGTAGCCGAAGCCTTGGCGGTGCTCCTCGAGGCGATCGGCCCGGAGCCCGCATGGCAGACCGAGGCTGCTTGCCGCGGTCAGACCGCCGTCATGTTCCCCGCCAACTCCGGGGCCAAAGCCCGAGCCCTGTGCGCGTCCTGCGCCGTGCTTCCCGAGTGCTCGGTCTGGGCGCGGGAGCAGGGCACTGCGGCGAACGACGGGATCCTCGCCGGCACGTCGCCTCAGGAACGCCGTCGCCAGCGAGCGGTCACCGCCGGGCGCGCCGCCGCGTGACGCCCACGGCTGACCGTCACACGAGCGACCTACCGTCGGCGGCGTGGCCCGCTCCGACCGCGACCTCGTCCGTCTCGCCCAGTACGCCGGCCTGGCTACGGGGATCCGAGACCAGTTCGTCCTGCACCCCGACAAGCGGCTCGCCCTGACCGAGACATGGCCACAGCTGGTCGAGCGCCTCGACCGTCTGCTCGAGCTCGCCGACCTGAGCTGACCTTGACACTCGGCGTCCTTTGACGACCTGGGGAGTGCCCCGCAACCGCCACAGACGGAGCCGATCGGCGCAGCGCCGTTTCTTACACACAGGCGAGTTTCCACACGGCCGAGAGGCCGAATGAGCCCCTCCAGCGGTGCAAAAAAATGCCGGGGGGAGATGGCGGAGCCGACGCCGATGGCTCCGTTTCGGGTCGACTTCGGCTTCCCCCCCACCCCCGTCACCACTTCCACCCCGCCGCCGCCTGCTCGGCCACCGCGTTGCGGCGAGCGATCTCAGCTCGAGCCCAGACGACGGACCGGGCTCCGCGGATCCGGTTGCAGGGATCGTTGTGGACTGCGGCCAGGTTCTCGAGCCGGTCGGCGAGGTGCTTCTGGTCGGGCGGGAAGTGACTCCACGGGATGATGTGGTCGGCGCTGTCGGCTCCGAGCCTCCCGCACAGGTGACACCGTCCACCGTCGCGGCGGATCACCCTCGGGACGATCTTCTCGCGCCAGCGACGGCCCGTTCGTTTCGGCATGGGTCAGTCCTGATCCTTCACACACAAATCGGTGGAGCAGGGCCGACCGGCTCCGCAGTGACCGAGGGTGCGCTTGCCAAGGGGGTCCGGTGTCGAGGACGGCCGCGGTCAAGCTCCGCCCCCGACACCGGGGTGCACGCGACGACGACAGCCGGCCGCAGCCGGTTTGCCGTTCCCGAGTCGCCGGTGCAGATCATCAGACGCTGAAGGGCCGCTTCTGGGTGCGGGCGACGAGCTCATCGAGGTCGGCGTCGCTCGGGTCGCCGCCGAGGTCTTCGGGGCTGACGCCACCGGAGCGAAGGTTGGCGAGCTTGGCGGCGAGGTCGTCGCTCGGTTGCTGTTCGGCGTCGAGGTCGCGTGCCGCAGCGCGCGCCCTCTCGCGGTCGTGGTGGTTGCCCATCACGCGGCGTCCTCCGGTTCGGGGACGAGGGCGGCTTCGGCGGCGAGCTCGGCCTTGAGCTCGCGGGCTGCTGCTTTCGCTCGCTCGCTGTTCGGGGTGCTGACGTTGGGGCGAGCGGCGAACGCCAGGGCGTCGCGCTCCTCGGCGACTCGGCGGTCGACCTCAGCTTCGGTGGCCCGGAGCTGCTCGAGGGTCTGGATCTCGGGCTCTGCTCCTGAGCGGATGTCGTTCAGGAGGACGAGCGGTTCGGGGAGGCCGACGTGGGAGAGGACCTGGTCGGGGTTGCGGTACTCGAAGAGGCGGCGGCCGGCGTTGGTCTCGGCGGCGGCTGCGGCTCGGGGTGAGAGGCGGGTGAAGCCTCCGTTGTGGAGCTCCCAAGCGGCGGCGGTGAGGAGCTTCCAGGCGGTGGCGGCGTCGTGCAGCTGGGCCCAGGCTCGGCGGGTGACGGGGTCGCCGTTCATGGCGTCCTCGGCAGAGTGCACGTCGTCGGGGAGTTGGTCGCCGGCGTCGACGGCCGCTTCGATGACCTTCACGCCCGCGGGCCAGAGGGTGTCGGCGATGAGGGTCTCGGCTTCGGCGGCGAGGAGGTCAGACGCCTTGCGAGCGGCGATGTCGCCAGCGGCTCGCAGAAGCTTCACGCCCGCGCCGTGTGCGGCGTGAGCACGTTCGGCGTCGAGGACGGCGGCGCCTGCTTCGTCAGGTGTGATCGCTCCGGCGGCGAGCTGGCGGGCGAGCTCGTGGCTGACGTCCGCGATCTCGCGCGGGGCCTGCGACGCCGAGCGGGCGAGGTGCTCGGCGCGGTCGAGCGTCGTCCGGACGTCGGGGATGGCGTCGCCGAGTCCGGCAGCGTCGAGAGCGCGGAGGACACGTCGGACGTCCTGTTGCGGATGGAGGGTGGATCGGGTGGGCATGGGTAGTCCTTTCGGGGTCAGTGAGGTGCGGGGGCTTCGTGATCGATGGCAACGACGAGGCCGACGGCGAGCTGGTGCGAGCAGCGCCCTCGAGCGGGGCAGGTGCACTGCCAAGAGGGGCCGCTGACCCTCACTTCGTGCACGCAGCCGTCGCCGCGAACCTGCGCGACGACACGGAGTTGACCGACGTGCAGAAGCAGGACACGGCCTTCGGTGAGGTACCGACGAGCCTTCGCAGCGGAGGTCTCTCTCACAGGGGCCCCCTATCTGGTGTCCCCCGTGTCCCTGTGTCCCCCTCGATGAGGGACAGAGGGACAGGAGGGACAGGGGACACGGGGAGGCGGTAGCGGCCGCCGTCGTTCTCGAGCTGCCCGTCGCCTGCCATGCGCTGGCAGGTCTTCTTCACCGACTCGTGATTGAGGTCGAGCGCCGAGGCGATCGTCTTCGGCTGAAGCGCAGCGTCCTGGTCCCGGAGGTGCTGGAGAATGCGTCGCCGGGTGTCCTGCAGGAGGTAGTCCTCGGCCGGCCCATCGAGGAGCTTCCACAGCCCGGTGGAGGCGTCGAAGTCGAGGGCGTGGTCGGTCTCCTCGATGTCTCGCCCGGTGACCTTCAGGACCGCCTGCGCTGACCCGCGCGAACGGGCCAGGACGAGCACCGCGTCGGCGGCGCCGGCGAGGCCCTGCGTGCCTGAGACGCTGTCGAGGTAGTCGACCGACTCCTGCTTCCTGGTGTGGTGCACGACCAGCAGCGCCACGCCGTGGTCGTCGGCGAGCGCCTTCATGGCCGACACCGCCAGGTAGTCCGCCTCGTAGCGCCCGACCGTGCCGTCCGGAACCGGGCGCACCTTCGTCAGCACGTCGACAACCACGAGCCGCGCGTCAGGGTGGTCACGAAGCCACTGGGCGACCTTGGACGCGCCGTCCGGGAACCGTGCACACTCCACGTCGACAGTGAGACGATCAGGCGCAGGCTCGTCACCCAGCACGAGACGCAGCCGAGACTGCAGTCTGCGCGGGGTGTCCTCGAGGGCCAGGTAGAGGCAGTCGCCCTGCTCGACTTGGACGGCGCCCAGAGCCCGCCCGCCGGCGGCGACGGCCACGCACACGTTCAACGCGAACCAGCTCTTGCCGAGCTTCGGAGCGCCGGCGAGCAAGTTCAACCCCTCGCAGAGCAGGCCCGGGACGGCCCACTTCGGATCGGGGAACACCGCGGCCATGAGCTCCGACGCGGTCCACGCTGTGCGCCTCGGAGGAGCGTCGACATCGCCCCTCATGACGCCTCACGTCCACAGTGCTGGCAGGTCTTCCGCATCTGCTCGTCGCGTTCCGCCTGGCGCTCCCAGAAGCGGCCAGCGGTTCGTCGGCTGTAGCGGTCGATAGGATCGCTGGTGATTCCGTCGTCGTGAACGACTGGCCGACCGGGCGTCACCAGCGCCCGGTCGGTTCGCGTCTGGGCCACGTCAGCGGACCACGCACAGGATCGTGGGCAATGATGCGAGCAGCTCCTCGGCGTGGACTCGGTCCTCGCCGCTCAGCTCGTTGACCGCTTCCTCGAGCGTCAGGCCCCGGTTCAACATGGGGTGCTCCAGCGTCTGGAGGAGCTCCGCCAGACGGGTCGACGAGTCTGCGAGCTCCTTGGCGTGGAGCTCCCGGACCCTGATGCCAGCGCGGAGGTCTGCAGCCGTGCATTCCCCGGCGAGGTCGCGCAGCTCGTCGGTGAGGGGCAGGTCGCCCGGCATCGAGATGCCGTCGACGCTCATCACCAGGGTGGCGGCAGCCGCCACCCTGTCTCGGTCGGCGCTGTCGAACTCGACGATCGCCGTGTCGATCCACTTCGAGCAGTCCGGGTGGAGCACGGCGGGTCGCTCATCGGCGATCCGTGCGATCGCGTCGGAGGCCAGTTCCGTCGCCGCCAGCAAGTCGCCCGGTCGAACGAGAGGGCCGTGCGACTTGAGCGCCTCGATCACGTACGGAACACCGATGGCGTCCACAAGGAACATCTGTGCGAGCACGTCGGCGGCCTCGAGAACGTGACGTTCGAAGTTCTCGGAGCTGCCGGTCGCCTCGGCTGCGCCGGCTCGCGCGAGCTCAACGACGGCCGCTCGCTCGGCGAGTTGGCGGAGGACGGAGATGTCCGACATCAGGCCGCGTCCTGGTCGGCCTTGAGCGAATCGACGAACGCCTCGAGCGCATCGGCCGTGACCATCCGGCGCCGGCCCACCCGGACCGTCTCGATCCTGCCTTCGCGGACCAGGTGCAGGAACGTGGTGCGACCGAGGCCGGTCGACTCCCACCCCTCCTGCATGGAGAACAGCATCTTGCGAAGCTCGGCCACCGACGGGCCTCCCTTTGGTCTCGGACATCCCGGTGATGTCGCTCAAGTCCCAACAATCGATGGAAGAATGTGGGTATGCCACCAGCACCCCCCACCCACATTTCGGTCGAACGTCCCCAGCTCGATCTGCCGCCGTGGGAGGACGAGCTCGCTCGATTGCGGAGTCGCGCAGCCCTAAAGCTGCGGGGTGGCCAGTACGCCGGGATCGACAAGCTCATCAAGGGCGCCCGTGCGTTCCTTGCGCGGCCCGCAGCAGCCATGCGTGTTCGGCGGTTGCCGGACGCGGGCGACACGGCGGCGGAGATCCACCGCAAGGCCGGACCCGGCCGGAAGGTCATGTTCCGAACGGGCCTGGTCGAGATCGTAAACATGGACGTGTCGGAGCCATGCGGGATGCTCGGGGACTTCGATTACCGAGTCAGGCTCCGCTGGTCCGATGACACCCCCGAGGCCGTGCTGGAGCCGGAGGCGGTGTGCGTCATCGCTAGGCAAGGCGGCCCGGCTGCGACGCCCGGCAACATCCGCAGGATCCCCCTCACTCACGTCGTGAAGGAAGGAGCGAGGGCCCTGGCGCTCGTCGACGACGGCTCGCTCCGACCTGCCGATCTCGAGGACGTCAGCGTGATGCTGCAGCCGCCTCGAGCCGAGGGCCCCGTGTCCGACCGCGTTTCATCCGACGTCGCTGCAGCGCAGGTCAACGCAGTGCCAGACGCTCTCCAGGCGTGGGAGGCTGCCGGCCGACCTGACTCGATGTACTCGTTTGTGGCGGCCGCGCTCGCCAGGGCTTCAGGCCATGCGTGCAGCCCGCAGCAAGCCCGAGAGCGGATCCGACGAGCCCGCAAGCTCGGCCACGCTCCCCCAGGACGCGCCGGTCGGCCGGCCCGGTAAACACCAGCCGTGCGCGCGCCGTGCGCGCGGCCGCTGGGATTCGGGACCTGTCGCCTAGTGTCGGACCTGTTGAAATGACAGGGAGCGACAGTCGGCGACATCGCCCCGGGTGACCTTCCAAGCTGGTCATGCGGGTTCGATTCCCGTCACCCGCTCTCACGCACCTCGTCGGGGGAGGAGCGGCGATGGCGCCCTTGGACGACCGACCGCAGCGCGACGAGCGGCTCGACGAGCTCGCCCGGCGTGCGGTGCACGCCTCCACGGTGCCCGCGGTCCTGATCGGGGTCGTCGACGGCGACGGCGCCCGCTTCGGACGGGCCGGGACCGACGACCTCGGGGCCGGGAGGCCGGCGTCCCTGGACGACGCGGCCAACTGGTTCTCGATGACCAAGGTCGCGACCGCGACGACCGCGATGACGCTCGCCGAGCGCGGCCTGCTCGACCTCGACATCCCCGTCGGGCAGCACCTCCCCGACCTGTGGCCCGCTGCGTTCGCGGACGTGCGCGTCCGGCACCTGCTGGCCCACAGCAGCGGGCTGTCCAACCCCGTCCCGATCCGATGGGTGCACGCCGCAGGACGGCCACGACCGGACCCGCGGGACTTCCTCGCCCGGTTGCTCCGCCGGCAGCGCCGCCCTCGCGGCGCTCCCGGCGCGAGGGCGCGCTACTCCAACGTCGGCTACCTCGCCCTCGGCGAGGTCATCGCCGCGGCCGCCGGCGCCCCGTTCGAGGACGTCCTCGACCGCACGGTCCTGGGTCCCCTCGGCATGGGCTCGACCGCCACGTCGTGGTCCGGCGTGCCGGGCGCGGGCCGGCTCACCGCCCACCAGCCGATGGGCCGTGCGACGGAGGCGGTCGTGGGCCGGGTGCTCCCGCCGCGGATCGTCGGCGACCGCGCCGGGGGCTTCGTGCGGCTCCACCCGTTCGACGTCGACGGCGCCGCCTACGGCGGGCTCGTGGGCACGATCGGCGACGCAGTCGAGCTGCTGGCCCTGCACGCCCGTGGCGAGGGCACCGCCGGCCGGAAGGTGCTCGGCGAGGCGAGCCGGGCGGCGATGGCCACGATCGGGACGCCGGGTCGCCCCTACGACGTCGGGCTCGGTTGGTTCCGCCCCCACGGCGATCCCGGTCCACGGGTGCAGCACTTCGGCGGCGGCATGGGCTACTGGCACATCATGCGGCTCGACCCCGAGCTCGGGGCCGGCGCGTGCGTGTTCGGCAGCTCCGGGCGGCGGTGGCCGATCACCGCGGTCGCGGACGCCGCGATCGACCTCGGGTCCTGAGCCCGGGCAGCCGGCGTCAGGCGCCCGGCCGTCAGGCGCCCGCGGCGTCGCCGTCCGCCGGTGCGTCGGGCACCGCAGCGGCCTCGATCGCCTCACCCTCGGCCACGGGTGCCGTCGCACCGTTGGTCCCGGCGCCGTTGGCGGCGACGCCGTCGCCGTCGCCCGGTGAGGCCAGGTTGCGCATCAGCAGGGCACCGAGGCCGCCGATGACCCCGCCGCCGTCGCTGCCGACCTGGATGTCGGGGACGATCTTCACGTCGCCGGCGGCCACCTCGCGGAGCGCCGCGACCAGTGCGGTCTGCTCGGAGCCGATCGCGCGGCGCTGGGCGTCGAACCCCTTGGCCCTCGCCAGGCCGAGCGCCTCCTCCGCCGACGCGCTGGCGTTGCCGAGGTCGCGGGTCCGCTGCGCCTCGGCGGCGCCGGTCACGGTGATCACGCTGGCCTCGCCGTCGGCACGGGCCCGGTTCGCCTCGGCCCGGGACCGCTCGATGTCGATCGACACGTTCGCCTGGGCGAGCTGCGCCTGCATGTCGGCGACGCCGCGCTGCTGCTCGAGGCTGACGCGTGCCTCCTGGGCCGCTCGCTGCTGGGCGAAGGTCGAGCGCTCCTGCGCCGCGATCTCCCGGCTGGTCAGCACCTCGACGAGGTCCGCCGGGAACACGACGTCCTGGATGTAGACGCCGCGGGTCTCGACCTCGTAGCGCGACAGGTACTGCTGGATGTAGGTCTCGGCCGCGTGCTGGACCTCGTCGCGCTGCTCGATGAACTCCGTCGCACCGAGGGTCTGCAGCTTGTTCCGGAAGTAGTTGCCGACCGCCGACTGCAGCACCTCGTTGACGAGGTTCTGCATGGTGCCGACCATGCTGATCACCTTCGGGGCCCGGGTGTCGGGCACGTGGATCTGCACCTGCAGGTCGATGCTGAACGTGAAGGCCTCCTTCGACTTGGCGTCGATCGGGGCCAGTCGCTCGTCGAGGCTGTGGGCGTCGCTCGTGGCGTGGGACCAGTTCAGCGTCAGGATCGACGTCGGCACGATCTCGGCCTCGTAGATGCGCGGGTTGAGCGTGTACTTGCCCGTCCGCAGCGGCTCGGACCAGATGCCCTGGTGGCCCGGCTTCACGATGGAGCCGAACTTGAACTCCTCGCCCGAGGTGTCCTCGGTCGGCAGCCCGACGTAGGACTTGATCACCGCGACCTCGCCCTGGCGGACCACGAGCATCTCCCGGAGCTCGACGTTCACGAGGTACGGGTTCAGCAGGTACGAGCCGTAGAGCAGCGGGTCGTGCTGGAGACCGATGCACCCGCCGTTGTCCAGGAAGGCCTGGTAGTCCTGGTAGTTGTCGTGCAGGTGGTTCTTGGCCCGCAGCACGGCCTGGATCACCTGGCTGGCCGATCCGCCCGAGGACTCCATCGCGGTGACGTCGCTGAACCCGCCGATGCGACTGGCGATGTCGCCCGAGGGCGGGCCCTCCAGGGTGGTGACGACGCCGACGATGTCGCGGTCGCCCTGCGGCGTGATGTGCGTGACCCGCAGCGCGGAGGACTCCACCTGCTGGACGACGGCCATGGTCGACTCGGACACGACCTTGCCGAACACCTGGTCGGCGGTGATCACGATGAACCCGACGGGGTGGACCGGCGCCGTGGTGCCCGGGGGCAGGACCGGTCGCTGGACGCCGCGCTGGCCGCCGCCGTTCAGGAACGTGTCGAGGTCGGCGAAGTTGCCGAACTCGTTGCGGTAGATCGCGGACTTGGCACCGGTCGGCAGCGCGTGGCCGACCTGGGCGATCACCAGGCCGATGTGGTCCGGGGCGACCTGGACCCACGGGAACCGCTCGACCTTGAAGAGGGGCCAGGGCTTGAAGCGCAGCCCGGGCATGAGGAGCGCGGCCTGGTAGCCCGCCTCCCCGCGCATCGCGACGAGCTGCTCGTCGCCGAGCTTGCGGCCGATCCGCTTCGTGACCAGACCCACCTCCGCGGGGCCCACCGAGTGGAAGCTCCGCAGGACCACGACCAGGACCACCAGGACCAGGACCGCGACCAAAATCAGGACACCGAGAGCCATCTCAAGTGCCGCCTTTCCTCACGGGACGCATCGGTGCATCCTCCCGGACCGAGGCTACGACCGCCCGCAGCGAACCGCGCACCACGGTCGCTGCGGCGATGCGACGGCTCAGCCGGGTGCGCCGAAGGCGTCGACGTCGTCGACCGTCGCCCATCCGAGCCGGAGCCGGCCGGGCATCGTGCGCTCCGCCGCCACCACGTCGACGCGGGCGCCCCGGCGCAGCACCGGCTCCAGCGAGTCGGCATCGGCGCCGGCCAGCGACCCGAGCCGGGCGGCGGAGTGGCTGTCGAGCCGCTCCGAGCTCCAGACCGACAGGTCGTACTCCGCGCTGACGAACAGGCCGCCCCGCGGGTTGAACACGTCGTCGACGACGCGGAACGTGCCGGGCGTCGACGTGGCCAGCACGACGAGCTGGCGGGCGCAGACGTCGGACAGGCGACCACGGCCCGATGCGGCGCGCACGTCGCCGGGCCGGAACAGGCCGATCGACAGCTCGACCCCGGCGGGCAGCGCCGTGAGGTCGATCACGTCGTCCTCGACGGCCTCGGCGACGACGTGGGCCGCGGCCGCCTCGCGCCGCAGCGAGCCGAGACGGTCCCGCTGGTCGACGGCGAGCGCGTCGACCGCACCGCGCTCGCCCAGCACGCGCTCGAGCACCGCCCACTGCTGCAGCGGCTCCAACCGGTCGAAGGCGACCCGGGCGATCGCAGCGAGCTCCTGACGCGGCAGCGCGTCGAGCGCTGCGGCCAGCGACGCCGGGTCCGCGGCGTCGTCGGTGACGAAGCGGTCGACCGCCCGGCGGATCTCCTGCGCCAGCTCGCTCAGCGGGACCGGTTCGACGGGTTCGGGACCACCCATGGCGCAGACCCTACGCTCGGGTCCGTGGACGACGAGCACGGCCCTGACGATCCCGACACGGCACCGGTGCACTCCTTCGCCGACCACATGCCGACCGAGGGCCCGGTCGGCGTCCTCATCAGGGAGCGCGAGGACCTGCAGCTCCTCGCCGCCAGGCTGGCGCCGCTCAAGGTCGAGGCGATCGTCGTGCAGCGGACCGTCGACGACCGCTGGGTGCCGCTGATCATGTTCGACGGCGGCACGCACTGGGCGCTCGAGACCCGCCCCACCCGCGACACCGCGTACTCCGCCGGGGTCTACGTGCTCCAGGCGCTGGCGAAGCTGCTCGCCGGGGTCCGCAAGAAGGTGCCCGAGGCGATCCTCGGCGACGACGTGTCCGCCTTCGTCGCCGCCGAGACCGCCGCGAGCCTGTGGCGCCGCCGCAACGAGGGCACCACCGAGCCCCCGACCTGACGGCGGCGCTCACCGGCGGCGGAGCACGAGCACCCGGCAGTCGACCGCCGGGGCCGGCCGGAACGACGACCGGGCCACCGCCGGGCCGAGCGAGGCCTCCCAGCTGCGGGCCCACCGACCCCACGCCGGCGCCTCCGGGCCGCACCACCGGACGGCGGCGTGGTGCTGCAGCACGAGGTGCGCGTCCGTCAGGCGCGACCCGGGTGCGAGCAGGCGCCGGAGGATCGGGCTGGTGACGGAGAACGGCGGGTTGGCGACGACGCGGAAGGGCCGGCGCGGGAGCCGGAGGTCGGCGGCATCGGCGCGCACGACCGTGACGCCGTCGCTCGTCCCGAACCGCCGTCGCAGCTCGGCGGCGCGACCGGGGTGGGCCTCGACCGCGACCACCCGCGCGCCGGCGGCCACCAGCTCGCGCGTCAGCGCGCCGGTGCCGGCGCCGACGTCGAGGACCAGGTCGCCGGCCCCGACGCCGCTGGCTCGGACCAGTCGGCGCGCTGCGTCAGGAGCGAGCTCGTGCCAGCCCCATCGTCGCCGGGTGCCACCGGGCGGCGATCCCGACCGGTGCTCCCCCGTGCCCCCCCCGGGCCGGGATCGCCCGGCCACGGTGGCGGACCACCATGATCGTGAACGCGCTCATCACGGCAGGATCGTCGCGGGATCGAGGTCGTCGCCACCGGGTTTCCGATCGAGCACCGCCTCGACGTAGGCGGCGACGCCGTCCTCGTCGTGGCGCAGCGTCCGCTCGGTGGTCACGGCCAGCGCCGTTGGGTCCGCGTTGCCCATGGCGACGGCGGTGCCGGCCCAGCGCAGCATCGGCACGTCGTTGTGGTTGTCGCCGAACGCGAGCACCTCGGACCGGTCGATCCCGAGCCGGTCGGCCAGGTGCGCGACGCCGAAGGCCTTGTCGACGCCGTGGGCGGTCAGCTCCGTGAACAACGAGCCCGACGTGGCCACCTCGACCCCGTCGGGCAGCAGCGGCGAGACGGCCTCGACCGCGGCCAGGCGGACCCGGTCGGCCAGCGAGACCATGATCTTGATCTGGGGCCCGGAGGGGTACGTCGGCGCCGGCACCTCGTCCACGACGACCGACTCGATGCTCGGGTGGCGGCGCAGGAACTCGGGAGAGCAGCGGAGGCCGAGCTCGACGTCCTCCCACGCGTACGCGACGCCGTCGAGCGCGGCCAGTTCGGCGACGACGTCGTCGACGACCGCCGCCGGCAGCGGGTCGACGCGGGTGGTGCGCCGGGTGGCGACCTCCATCTCGAGCGCGCCGTTCGAGCAGATCGCCCACTCGATCGCGGTGGCGTCGCCCAGTCGGCGCAGCGCGGTCTGGTGGGACCGGCCGGTGGCCACCGCCACGGCGATGCCGGCGTCGCGCGCAGCGGCGAGCGCCGCCCCGTTGCGTGCCGAGACGAGTCCGTCGGCGCCGAGCAGCGTCCCGTCCATGTCGCACGCGATGAGTCGGACGGATCGGGGGGTCACGGCGACACCGTACGGGCGGCGAGGCCGGATCGTGACCCGAGTATCCTCGCCCGCCATGGCGATCCGGGTCGTGGTGGCGGAGGACTCGATGCTGGTCCGTGAGGGCCTCGCCGCGGTGCTGGCCGCACAGGACGACATCGAGGTCGCCGCCCTGTGCGAGGACCTCGACCAGCTCAACGCGGCGGTCGAGGAGCACCGACCCGACGTCGTCCTCACCGACATCCGGATGCCGCCGACCGGCACCGACGAGGGCATCCGGTTCGCCACCGCCCTCCGGGAGACGGCGCCCGAAACCGGCGTGGTCGTGCTCTCGCAGTACGTGGAGCCGGCGTACGCGGTCGACCTGCTCGACCAGGGGTCGCGCGGCCGGGCCTACCTGCTCAAGGAGCGGATCTCGGAGCCGGACCACCTGATGGCCGCGATCCGCCAGGTCGCGAACGGCGGCTCGGTGGTCGACCCGCAGGTCGTCGACTCGCTGGTCGCGGGCCGCAGCCGCTCGGCCGCGTCGCCGCTGCGGGACCTCACGCCCCGCGAGACCGAGGTGCTCGCCGAGATCGCCCAGGGCAAGAACAACGCCGCGGTGGCCGAGGCCCTCGTGCTGTCGGAACGGGCGGTCGAGAAGCACATCAACTCGCTGTTCGCCAAGCTCGGGCTCGGCGCGGAGCCCGACGTGCACCGCCGTGTGAAGGCCGTCCTGCTGTACCTGGCGGACCAGGGCGGCTGATCGCCGGCCCACCCGGATCGGGCGGGGTGCCAGCACCCCCGGCACGCCACCGGGTTGCACCATGTGCACCCGGCCGTGACGACGCGAACCTACTGTCGTGACGTGCACGCAGGAGGACCGCGACATCGACGTTGAGCCCGCCCCGACGACCGACGTCGGCGTGATGATCGTCGACGACCAGGCGACCTTCCGCTCGACCGCCCGCACGGTGGTCCTGCTGGCCGACGGGTTCGCCGTCGTGGCCGAGGCCGAGTCCGGCGAGGACGCCGTCGGCCGAGCGGCCGACGCCCGACCGGACCTCGTGCTCATGGACATCAACCTCCCGGGCATCAACGGGATCGAGGCCACCCGCCGGATCGTCGAGGCCGCGCCCGACACGGTGGTGGTGCTGATGTCGACCTACACGGCCGAGGACCTGCCGGCCGACGCCGGCAGCTGCGGGGCCCGCCGGTACGTGCACAAGGAGGACCTGTCCCCCGACGTGCTCCGCGAGGTCTGGGACGAGCACGCCCCCTCCTGACGGACCGGACGGGACCCGTCCGGTCCCAGCCGACGGGTCGGGGGGCGGCGGTCAGTCGATCGGGATCGTGCCGCGGACCGTCGTGCCCCGGCCGGGGGCCGACTCGACCTCGAGGCGGCCGCCCATGGCGCCGAGCCGGTCCTCCATGTTCACGAAGCCGTGGCCCTCGGGGCGGTCGCCGACGACGAAGCCCACGCCGTCGTCGGCCACGGCGAAGCGCAGCTCGTGGTCGGCGCGGACGATCGTCACGGTGACCTCGGCGCCCTCGCCGGCGTGCTTGCCGGCGTTCTGCATGGCCTCGAGGCAGCAGAAGTAGACGGCGGCCTCGAGGTCGGTCGGGAACCGGCCGAGGTCCTCGGCGACGACCACGTCGGTCGGGAGCGCGGCCCGGTTGGCGGCGGTGCGGAGCGCCTCGGGCAGGCCCCGGTCGCGGAGCAGCGGCGGGTAGATGCCGTGGGCCAGCTCCCGCAGCTCCCCGACGGTGACCTGCACGTCCTCGCGCAGCTCCTCGAGCATCGCCGAGGCGGCGTCCGGGTCCTTCGCCATGACCTGGCGGACGAGGCCGACCTTCACCGCCATCGCGACCAGGTGCTGCTGGGCGCCGTCGTGGAGGTTGCGCTCGATCGCCCGCCGGGACTCGTCGGCGGCCGACACGATGCGGGCGCGCGAGGCGACCAGCTGCTCGTTGCGCAGCTGGAGCTGCTCGAGGCTGTCCTGCAGCGCCGAGTCCAGGCGGACGTTGTGCAGCGCCAGGCCCACCTGGCGGGCCAGGTCCGCGAGCACCCGGTCGTCCTCCTCGTCGAAGGCCGTGTCCTCCTGGGTCCGCTCCACGACGAGCAGGCCCAGCAGCTCGCCGAGGTGCGCCACCGGGGCCACGCGCAGCACCCGGTCGCCGCGCCCGGCCAGCAGTGCCGGGATCCACACGGCCAACCAGCCGTTGCCCGCGACGTGGGTGCGGCTGGCGACCGCGAGCTCCTCGCCCTCGAGCGTCACCTCGGCCGCACCCGCATCGGGCACCGAGACCTGTCGTTCGAGGTGGCCGCTCGTACCGGTCCAGACCTCGGCGCGGGCCACGCCCATCGACTTCCGCAGCGATTCGGCCAGCTGGCGCAGGAGCTCGTCCATCGGCACGGAGCGCGACATGCGGGTGGCGAATGTGCGCAGCGCCTCGTCGGGCGCGCTGCGCTCGCCGTAGACGCGCTGGTTGGCGAACTCCTCGAGGCGACGGCGCGCCGGGAAGCTCAGCGCCGCCGCGATCGCAGCGGCGACGAGCGACAGCCCGAGGACCGACCGGGCCTCGTCGCTCGGCGTGCCCTGGAGGCCCAGGACGACCACGACGTAGACGCACACCACGAGCGCCACGAGCCCGATGGTCACGATGGTGTGGACGAGCACCCGGTCCACCCGTGCCAGGGCCGGCTCGGACGTCGCGGCCAGGAACCCGACGGGCACCGCCACGGTGGCGACGGCCGCCACCAGCGACGGCGTCGCGGGCCACCCGGTGAGGGCGTCGAGCGCCCACGCCGCCAGCGCGACGGTGGCGGCCACGAGCACGCCCCAGCCGTCCCACTGCAGGCGCGCCCGGTCACGCGGCCCCGCCCGGCGGCAGGTCGTCACGAAGAGGACGAGCGCAGCGACGCCGAGCACCGCGAGCCACGCGACGATCAGGGCGACGGGCGGATCGGGGCGCGCCGCCACGCCGACCACGGCCACGACGGCGGCGGAGGCCCAGGCCACGATCACGGCGGTGCGGTGGCGCGGCCGCCGGGCGAGCCGGCCCGTCGGCAGCGAGGACGCGAGCTGGAACAGCAGTGCGGGTCCGATCGCCTGGCTGAGCGCCACGACGACCTCGGCCACGTCGGATCCGTCGTCGGAGAGGGCGAGCAGCGTGGCCGCCCCCACCATCGAGGCTGCGACGGCCAGGAGCCCGACCGGCTCCGCCGGCCGGCGCAGCGCCGTCCAGAGGCCGAGCGCGGCCCAGGCGCCGATGACGCCGGCGGCGACGCGGCCCTCGACGTCGAGCCGGGTCGCGGCGACCACGGCCAGCGCCACGGCGACGACCGCCAGCACCGCCGTGGCCGCGACCCGGGCCGGCGACGTCGACGTCGCGGGCGCGGCCTCGACCGTCGCAGCGCGGCTCGGGTGCGGCGAGCGCTCGGTGACGGCGGAGGTGGTCAGGACGGCACCTCCTCGCGCTCGATGCGGCCGTCGCGCATGTGCAGGACGCGGTCCGAGCCGCTGGCGACGTCGGCGGAGTGCGTCACCATGATGATCGTCTGGCCCTCGTCGTGGAGGCGCCGGAAGAGCTCGAGCACCTCGCGCCCGCCGTCGCTGTCGAGGGCGCCGGTCGGCTCGTCGGCGAGCAGCAGCGTCGGCTCGTTGGCGAGCGCCCGTGCGATCGCGAGTCGCTGCCGCTGACCGCCCGAGAGGACCGCCGGCACCTCGCCGGTCTTGTCGCCGAGCCCGAGCAGGTCGAGGAGGTCACGGGCCCGGCTCTCGGCCGCCCGCCGCTTCATGCGACCGGAGATGACCGCGGGCAGCACGACGTTCTCGAGCGCCGTCATGCCCTCGAGCAGGTTGAAGAACTGGAAGACGATCCCGATGTGGCGGCGACGCATGCGGGCGAGCCAGTCCTCGTCCCGGCCGGTGATCTCCTCGTCGCCGATCAGGATCGTGCCCTCGTCCGCGATGTCGAGCCCCGCGACGAGGTTGAGCAGCGTGGACTTGCCGCAGCCCGAGGGCCCCATCACCCCGACGAACTCGCCGGCGGCCACCTGGACGTCGACGCCGCGCAGGGCCCGGACGGGCGCGAGCTCGGCCTCGAAGGTCCGGCGCACGCCGCGCACGGTCAGCACCGCCGGCCCGGTCGACCCCGGGCGGGCGACGCCGTCGTCCTCCGCACCCTCCACCAACGTCTCGCTCATCACCGCACCTCCGTGATCCGGTCCACCGCCCCGACGAGACGGTGGCACCGCACCGGTGCGTCCCGTCCCTTGACCCGCTGGACCGGGAGCTCCTCCGTGGTCCAGTCACCCGCGACGGCGACCCGGGTCGCGTCGCTCAGCACCGTCGTCCCGGCGGGCCGGGCGAGGTCCTGGAGCCGCTGCGCCAGGTTCACCGTGTCGCCGACGAGGGTGTACTCGTAGCGCTCCTCGCTGCCCAGCATCGCAGCGGCGACCTCGCCGGTCGACAGCCCGATCCCGAGCCCGAACGGCGCTCGACCCTCGCCGGACCAGCGCTCGTCGATCGCCTGCTGGCGCTCGTGCATCGCGACGGCGGCCCGCACGGCGGCCCCGGCGTGGTCGTCGACGGGGAACGGGGCGCCGAACACGGCCATCACCGCGTCGCCGACGTACTGCATCACGGTCCCGCTCTGGGCGAGGATCGCGTCGTTCATGGCCGCCCGGTGTTCGTCGAGCTGCCCGGCGAGCACGGTCGGGTCCGTCCGCTCGGCGATGGCGGAGTAGCCGCGGACGTCCGACATCAGGACGGTCACGTCCAGGCGCTCGGTCCGCTCGGCGGCCCCGACGTCCTCGCGCAGCTTGTCGGCCAGGCCGCCCGGCAGCATCCGGCTGAGCGTCTCGCCCTGCTCCTCGCGGTCGATGATCGCCTTCTGGAGGAGCCGGAGCCGGCGCAGCGCGCCGACACGGCCGGCGCTCGCGCCGCGGGCCAGCTTGAGGAAGAGGTCCTCGACGGCGTCGTTCACCGCCTCGGGGGTGGTCGAGGTCGCAGCGGCGATCGCCTTGACCGGACGCCCCTCGGCGACCTGCTGCAGCAGCGCCTCCTCGGCGGGCGTCAGGGCGGCCTCGTCGGTCACCGGCGCCACCAGCGCCTGCACGATCTGCGGGTCGAGCATCGAGCCGCCGGTCGCGACCTCCCGGATCGCCCGGGCCAGCTGGTTGCCGTCGCCGATGCGGTCCTTGAGCAGGTAGGCCGAGCTCGCGGCGCCCTGGGCGAGCAGCGAGATCGCGTACTCGGGCTCGTCGTACTGCGACAGCACCACGATGCCGGTGCCGGGGTGGCGCTTGCGCACCTCCTTGGCGCCCTCGATGCCCTCGTCCTGGAAGTTCGGCGGCATCCGGATGTCGGTCACCACGACCTGGGGCACCAGCTCGTCGGCGGTGGCCACCAGCTCGTCGAGGTCGGCGGCGACCCCGACCACCTCGATGTCGTCCTCGAGCCCGAGCAGCGCCCGAACGCCCTCGCGCACGATCAGGTTGTCGTCCGCGAGCAGGACGGTGATGGCGCGCTCGCGGGTGGCGGCGTCGCCCGGGTCGGCGGCGCCGGCGGCGGGGTGATCGGCCGTCTCGGTCAGGTCCACCCTGACATCTCAGCCGATCCGGGCGGTCCGCAGGAAGGTGTCCACCACGAAGCGTGCCGGGGGTGCTGGCACCCCCCGAGGACACCCGCCTCCACCGTGTCGCCGCAGCGGTGCTCGCCCGTACGTTCGACACATCGAACACGAGGGCCGCACCGAGGCGGCCACGACGGATGGAGACACACCCAGATGAGCGCACGCACCCCTCGCCGATCCCGCACCCGCACGGTGGCCGCCGTGCTCGGCGCGACCGTCGCACTGCTGCCCCTGGCGGCCTGCGGCGACGACGAGAAGGCCGATTCGACCACCACGACCGAGGCCACGGCGGCCACGGCGTCGGTCGAGGGCTTCTGCGAGCAGGCCTTCACCACCGACGCCGCCGTGAACGCGGCGAACAGCAGCGCCGGTGAGCAGGGCCCCGACGAGGCCGCCGTCGAGAAGGCGAAGACCGAGCTGACCGCCCTCGAGGAGGCCGCCCCGGCCGAGGCCGAGGCCACCGCCACCGCCGTCGTCGACGCGACCGAGGCCATGTTCACCAACCCCGGCCCGCCGTCGGACGAGTTCCTCTCGTCGTTCGCCGACCTCGTCGACTGGATGGCCGACAACTGCGACTACCAGGTCATCGACGTGGAGGCCCACGAGTACGCCTTCGAGGGCCTGCCCGAGACGGCGAAGCCCGGCCGGACGATCGTCCGCCTCACCAACCACGGCAACGAGGTCCACGAGATCGCGTTCGCCAAGGCCAAGGACGGCGTCACGGAGAGCGCCGAGGAGCTGATCCAGCTCCCCGAGGAGCAGGCCGGCGAGAAGGTCGAGTTCCTCAGCAGCGGCTTCGCCATGCCGGGCGGCTCGGGCGGCGCGCTGCTCGACACGACCGACGGCCGGTACATCGCCGTCTGCTTCATCCCCACCGGCATGACCCCTGCGGCGATGGAGCAGATGATGACCTCCGGCGCCGAGCCCGAGGGCATGCCCCACGCCATGCAGGGGATGGTCGGCGAGTTCACCGTCGGCTGAGCCCGTCCGCCCCACCCACCACCCGCACGCCCGCAGCAGTCCCAGGAGGCCCCCGATGCGCATCGAATCGTCCGTCACCTCGCTCAGCTGGATCCCCACCGAGGCGGTGTCCGGCCCGATCAACAAGGCGGTGTTCGCCTCCGGCGTGACCCACTACGACGACCCGCTCCCCGACCACGTCGACGACCTCGACGCCCTCCGGGAGGCCGACGCCTTCCGGTTCGGCAACCGGCTGTCGGCGTGGGCGGAGGTCGTCGACGGTCGGATCGTGGCCGCCGGCCACGACGGCGGCGGGTTGATGGGCGCCACCACGGTGCGCATCGGGAAGCGGTCGGCCACGTTCGCAGCGGTGTCGTTCCCCGACCTCCGCAACGAGCCGGAGCTCGGCGGCACGAGCGTGCGGTTCACGCAGACGACCGGCGGCCACACCGCCCTGCCCGGCCCCCGCCGGGTGGCGCACCCGCCGTTCGTGAAGTGGGAGGCCCCGACGGTGTGGACGACCCTGGAGCTGGTCATCCACGCCGACGGGCGGGTCGAGCGCAACCTCATCGGCGCCAGCACCTTCCCCCGGCACTGGGTCTACGACGACCAGATGGAGCTCTTCGCCAAGGCGGGGCTGGCCGACTTCGACGAGTGGTTCCGCCACTCGTTCGGCACGCACACGCCGTGGGGCGACCGTGACACGCCCGCGATGGTGACGGCGGTGGAGACGGCGCTGGAGCGCCAGCTCTCCTCGCACATCATGGGCGGGGGCCGCCCCGAGGTCCGGACGATCGAGGCGGGCTCCACCCTGACCCGCCAGGGCGCCGGCGCCAACGGCGAGGTGTACCTCCTGCTCGACGGCGTGCTGGCCGTCGAGGTCGACGGCGAGGCGATCGCCGAGGTCGGCCCGGGCGCCATCGTCGGCGAGCGCGCCTCGCTCGAGGACGGCCGCCGGACCTCCACCCTGCACGCCCGGACCCGGATCAGGGTGGCCGTGACGACCGAGGACCGCCTGGACCGCTCGACGCTGGCCGCGGTCGCCGCTGGCCACCGGCGGGAGGACGCTTGAGGATCCACCTGCTCGGCGTCCGGGGCTCGACCCCGGCGCCCGGTCCCGAGTTCACCGGCGTCGGCGGCCACACCTCGTGTGTGGCCGTCAGCGCGGGCACCGACGGCGCGGCACCGCCGACCGTCGTGCTCGACGCCGGTACGGGCCTCCAACGCCTGGGCCAGCTCCTGGGCGGCGCGCCGTTCCGTGGGTCCGTGCTGCTCACGCACCTGCACTGGGACCACACGCACGGCCTGCCGTTCTGGCCGGCGGGCGACCGGGCCGATGCCCGGGTCGACGTGCTCCTCCCGGCGCCCGACGACGGCACGGGCGAGTGCGCCCGCGACGTCATGGCGCGCGCGATGTCGCCGCCGCACTTCCCGATCGGCCCCGACGGGCTCCTCGGCGCGTGGCGCTGGCACGGGATCGGACCGGGTCACCACCGCGTCGAGGGCCTCGACGTCGACGCCTTCGAGGTCCCGCACAAGGGCGGCCGCACCTTCGGCTACCGGATCGCGGAGCCGGGCGCCGGGTCGGTGGCGTACGTCCCCGACCACCTCCCGCGCGCCGACGGTCCCGACCCGACGCTCGTGGCCCGGCTCCAGGGCAGCGACGTGCTGCTGCACGACGCGCAGTTCACCTCGGCGGAGGCGGAGGTGGCGCAGCGCTACGGCCACTCGACGGTGGACCAGGCGATCGAGCTGGCCCGCGCCGCCGGGGTGCAGCGGCTGGTCCTGTTCCACCACGGGCCGACCCGGACCGACGAGGAGGTCGAGCGGATCGAGCGCGATGCCGCCGCCCTCGCCGGGGCCGACCTCGACGTCGTGGCGGCCCGCGGGGGGATGGTGATCGAGACCGCCCCGGCTACCGTCGGGTCGTGGCCGACCTCGCTCCCGACCCGAACGAGCCCCACGGCTCGCTGAACGAGCACCCCCGCACCGCCCTGGTGCTCGGGGCCACGAGCGACATCGCCGTGGCCGTGCTCGCCGAGCTCGCTCGGCACGGGCTCCGCGCCGCCGTCCTCGCGGCCCGCGACCCCGAGGCCGCGGCGCGGGCCGTGGCGGACGCGGCGCCCGCGCTCACCACCGAGTCGATGGCCTGGGACGCGCTCGAGGTCGAGGGCCACCGCGCCCTGGTCGAGCGCGCCGCCGGGTCGCTCGGGCAGGTCGACCTCGTCGTCTGCGCCGTGGGGTTGCTCGGCCACCACGCCGGCCGGACGATGGGGCCGGTCGACGTCGACCACATGGTCCGCACGAACTTCGCCGGGCCGGCCGCGGCCCTGGCCGCCGCCGGCCAGTTCCTCGTCGAGCAGGGCCACGGGACGATCGTCGTGCTGTCGTCGGTCGCCGGGCTGCGGGCCCGCCGCTCCAACTACGTCTACGGCTCGACGAAGGCGGGCCTCGACGTGTTCGCGCAGGGCTTGTCCGACGCGCTGGTCGGCACCGGGGTGCGGTGCCTGGTCGTGCGGCCCGGTTTCGTCCGGTCCCGGATGACCGACGGCCTCGATCCTGCGCCGTTCAGCACCGACCCGGCGACCGTGGCCCGCGCGACCGTCGCGGCCCTGCAGGACCCGCGGCGCGACGTCGCGTCGGTCCCCCGCGTGCTCGGACCGCTGTTCGGCGTGGTCCGCGCGCTCCCCCGCCCGCTGTGGCGGCGGGTCGCCGGCGACCGCTGAGCCCGCGCCCGCGGAGCCCGGGACCGCAGCGCCCGCGAGCCCGGTCCGCTTCGAGGTTCAGTCCGCTTCGAGGTTCAGGGCCGCGCTGTTCATGCAGTAGCGAAGGCCCGTCGGCCGGGGCCCGTCGGTGAAGACGTGCCCCAGGTGGGCGCCGCAGTTGGCGCAGCGGACCTCGGTGCGCACCATGCCGTGGGAGCGATCGGTGATCTCCTCGACGGCGTCGGGGCTGACCGGCTCGTAGAAGCTCGGCCACCCGGAGCCCGACTCGTACTTGGTGTCGCTCCGGAACAGCGGGACGTCGCAGACGATGCAGTGGTAGGTGCCGTCGTCGTGGCAGTCCCAGTACACGCCGGTGAAGGCGCGCTCGGTGCCCGCCTCCTGGGTGACGTGCCACTGCAGCGAGTCGAGCCGCTGCTTGAGGCCATCGAGGTCGACGTCGGCCGGTGCGCCGGTGCCGGAGGTGGGATCGGTCGTCATGGCTGGCTCCTCGGGGGCTCCCACCGCTGGGTGGGGACGTGGATCGGGGCGGGCGGCGGCTGGGGCCCGCTCGTGACGGGCGTGGGGACCCCGCCGCGGCGGGCCATCTGGCCGAACGAGATCGCCCGGCTGATGCCGTCGGGCGTGAGCAGGCCGACCAGGCGGCCCCGGTCGAGCACGAGGGCGAACCCGCCGGAGGTGGCGCGGAGCCGCTCGAGCACCGACGTCAGGCGCTCGGTCGGCATGGCCGTGGGCAGCTGCGCGGCCGGCAGCATCACGTCGCCGACGGTCGTGGCGGCCCAGCGGTCGGCCGGGAGGCGCCGCACCTGCGACATCGTGATCACGCCGACGACCTTCTCGTTCCAGTCGAGCACCGGCACCGCGCTCTGCGAGCTGCTGGCGAGGGGGCCGCGGACGGCGTCGTCGACGGTGGCCCACGTCCGGACCGAGGCGGGGTCCTGGAGCATCGCTGCCGAGACCGGCATCGTGCCGAGCGCGGCCTCGCCGACGTAGTGGGCCTCCTCGACCCGGGCGGCGCTCAGCAGGAACCAGCCGATGAACACGGTCCAGAGGCCGGTGCCGCTCTGCAGGACGAACACCTCGGCGAACCCGGCGGCGATGATGAGCAGGGCGACCACGCGGCCGGTCCGGGCGGCCCAGACCTTGGCCTGGAGGCGGTCGCCGCGGACCATCCAGATCACCGCGGCCAGCACCCGTCCGCCGTCGAGCGGCGAGCCCGGCAGCAGGTTGAACACCGCGAGGAAGACGTTGACGACGCCGAGCCAGGCGAGGGCGGCGACGTAGAGGTCGGGGGCGCCGACCTGCGACAGGCCGAGGGCGGCGCCGATCGAGACGGCACCGACCAGCAGGCTCATGGCCGGGCCGGCGAGCGCGATCCGCAGCTCGGCGCCGGCGGTCCTGGCCTCGGACCGCAGCTCCGCCACGCCGCCGAACATCCACAGCGTGATGCCCGCCACCTCGATGTCGTTGCGGCGGGCGACCACCGAGTGGCCGAGCTCGTGGGCGAGGAGCGAGCCGATGAACAGCAGGGTGCCGAGGGCGGCGACGGACCAGTACGCCGTGCCGGTGCGACCGGGCTCGCTCGCAGGGAGGATCGACGTGGCGAGGATCCAGGTCAGCAGGCCACCGAACAGCAGCACGCCGAGGTCCGCGGCCACCTCGATGCCGAGGATGCGTCCGAGTCGAAGTCCTGAAGTGCGCACTGCGCTCCTCCCTGTTGCGACGCAACCTACCCCCGTGCTGCGGCGGTGGCGGGTTGCGGCTGAGAGGTCTCCGGGCGGGAGCGGACCGGCGCTCGACCTGTTCCCGGACAGCAACAGACCCCCGGCCGGAGAGTAGGAGGGAAGGGAAGAACCCTACGGCCGGGGGTCGTTGTGACCTCATGTCTAGCGCGGCGCGTTCGCCGACGCAGGTTCATCCGGAGGTGAAGCTGATCACAGTGGGCGAACCTTCCCGGGCGCCGCGGCAGCGCCGTCGGCGTGGGGTAGCGGCCCGCGCCGCGGCGACCGTCCCTACCGGCGCACCAGCGACAACGTCGTCGTCGACCCGTCGACGACCGTCCGGCGCGGATCGAGCCGGAAGCCCTCGGGGTGGTCCCAGTCGGCGAGGTCGTCGGGCGCCGTGCCGGGCTGCTCCAGGAGGTGCCGGACGAGCGAGCCCTTGAGCAGCTTGTTCCAGTGGGCCACGGCGACGAGCTGGCCGTCGCGCCCGGGCTCGAGGAACGTGACCGTGGTCTGCGCCACGCCCGCCAGCGCGACAGCGGCGGCGTGCTCGTTGGGCAGGAGGTTCCAGACGGTGCGGCCCGCCGCCCGCTCCGCGAGCTCGGCGCTCACCGCGTCGCGCCACCACGTCGAGAGCTTCCCGAGACGACCGATCGACACGCTCATCTTGAGCTTGTGGTCCGGGATCGGGTCCGACGGCGCGACCAGGCCGAACACGCCCGACAGGACGAGCAGCGAGCCGTCGGCGCGGGCACGGGCGTCGGCGGCCAGGGTCGACAGCGACAGGGCGTCGTAGAGCACGCCGGTGAAGCGCTCGGCGGCCGGCATGGTCGGTGAGGTCGCGATCGACCGGTTGGCCTCGGTCGCCGCCGCCAGCGCCTCTCCCTTCACGCCCAGCAGGCGCCCCCGCTCCGCGGCGTTGCGCCGCATCGCCGAGCGCAGCGCCGCCATCACCCGCTCCCGCCGGTGGTCGAGGTCGACGGCCATCGTCCCCGGGGTCCACGGCGGACCGCCGCCACCGGGCGCCTTGCCCTCGGACGGCGGGATGAGGATCAGGGACGAGCTCGGCACGGGGGCAGATGCTCGCGCGACCGCCGGGCCGTGCCCGCCCCCGGTCGCGCCGGTCGGGCCGCCGGTGGTCGACCGGTCAGCCGTCGGCCGCCGGCGCTGCGGCCAGGTGGCCGGCGAGCGAGCGGAGGTGGTCGCGGTAGCGCGACGCGAACGCCTCGTCCTCGGGTCGGAGACCGGTGGCGATCTCGCAGACCTCGGGGAGCAGCACCGGGTACAGGGCGGCGCCGAGCAGCGACATGAGCAGCAGCGTGGGGTCGAGGTCGGCGGGCAGCCGCCCGGCCTCCTGCTCGTGGCGCACCCAGTCGATGCGCTCCCCGTACCGCTGCCGCCGGCGGTCCCGGTCGGGACCGGTGCCGTCGTCCTCGTCGGGCCGTTCGAGGGTCTCCCACAGCAGCACCCGGATCCACTCGGGATCCGCGCCGGCCCGGTCGAAGAACGCGGCGAGGGCGTGGGGCACGTCCTCCGCCGACCCGACCAGCTCGCCGCCGCCGCGCATGCGGCGCTCGGCCATCACGGACCGGTAGAGGCCGAGCTTGCCCCCGAAGTGGTGCGAGATCAGCTGCTTGTTGAGCCCCGCCCGCCGGGCGATCGCGTCGACGCGGGCGCCGGCGTAGCCGTGCTCGGAGAACTCGCTCAGCGCGGCGTCGAGGATCCGCTCCCGGCTGCGCTCGGGGTTGCGCTCACGTCCGGCCACGTCCGGCCCGACCTCGACGGCATCGGCGGGTTATCATCCGTCTGGATGATAACCGAGGACGCCGCCCCGAACGCCGACCCCCGCCGCTGGGCGACGCTCGGGATCGTCCTCACGTCGGTCCTGATCGCCGCGCTCGACGCCACGGTCCTCAACGTCGCGATCCCGACGATCCTCGAGGAGTTCGACACCACGCTCACGGCCCTGCAGTGGGTCATCACCGGCTACACGCTGACGTTCGCCGCGCTGCTGATCATCGGCGGTCGCCTCTCGGACATCTTCGGACCGCGCCGCATGTTCGTGATCGGCGCCGCGCTGTTCGGCATCGGCTCGTTCATCGCGTCGATCTCGAGCGGCGTGCCCGAGCTCGTCCTCGGCGAGGCCGTGATCGAGGGCATGGGCGCGTCGCTGATGCTGCCGGCGACGATGGGCATCCTGTCGACGACCTTCACCGGGCGGGAGCGGGGCATGGCCTTCGGGGCGTGGGGCGGCACGATGGGCGCGGCCGCGGCGTTCGGGCCGCTGCTCGGCGGCTTCCTGACGACGAACTACTCCTGGCGATGGGCGTTCCGCATCAACGTGATCGTGGTGCCGTTCGCCATCGTCGGCGCGCTGCTGTTCATGCGGAAGGTGGCGACGAGCGGCCGGCGCGAGCGCATCGACGTGCCCGGCTCGCTCCTGATCGCGACGGGGATGCTGCTGCTGGTCTTCAGCATCAGCGAGGGCGCCGAGTACGGCTGGTTCCGGCCCACCCAGGACCTCGTCGTCGGTGGGACGGTCCTGTGGCCGGCCGGCGCGCCCGTGTCGATCGTCGTCGTGACGGCGGTGGTGGCGGTCGCGCTGCTGGTCGGGTTCGTGGCGCTGGAGCGCTGGAAGGAGCGACGGGACCGCGACCCGCTGTTCGAGTTCAGCCAGCTCCGCATCCTGACCTTCCGCTACGGGCTCTCGACCCTGGTCCTCATGGCGATGGGCCAGATCTCGTTCCTGTTCGTGCTCTCGGTCTTCCTGCAGGAGGGGCTCCGGCTCAGCGCCGTCGAGACCGGCCTGTGGCTCGTCCCCTCCGGCCTGTTCATCATCGTCGGCTCCCAGGTGGGGGCGAGGCTCACGCGCCGGATCGACACGACCTTCGTCGTCCGCAGCGGGCTCCTGCTCGAGGCGACCGGGCTCGGCGTCGTCGCCTGGGCGGTCGACCCGTCGGCCTCCTTCCTGCACCTGCTCCCGGGACTGGCGCTGTTCGGCATCGGCGTCGGGTTCGCGGCGTCGCAGCTCACCAACGTCGTGCTGTCGGGCATCTCGCCCGAGCGCTCGGGTGCGGCGAGCGGCGCCAACACGACGGTCCGCATGATCGGGTCGTCGCTCGGCATCGCGGTCATCAGCACGCTGCTGACGACCTTCACCCAGCGCGCCACATCGAGCGATCCGGCCACGGTGGCCGCCGCCGGGGCCCGCCCGGCGCTCGTCTTCGGCACGGTCGTCGTCGCCGTCGGCACCGTCGTGTCGCTGCTGATCCCGAGGCTCGGCTCCCCCGACGACGTCGACGACGACCTGCGTCGCGTGGAGCAGGAGTCCGAGGCGATCGCCGAGACCTACGCGGTCCAGTAGCCCGCGCCGGCGCACCCCGACGCTGCGCTGAGCACCCCCGGCAGGACTCGAACCTGCGACCTTGTCATTAGAAGTGACTTGCTCTATCCAGCTGAGCTACGGGGGCGAGCGGGACGGAGCAGGGCCCGGCGATACCGGACTGCAGCCTCCCCGGCGGCACCGTATATGATCGTCCGCCTTGCCTTGGTGGCCGTAGCTCAGCCCGGTTAGAGCGCCAGGTTGTGGCCCTGGAGGTCGGGGGTTCAAGTCCCCTCGGTCACCCGAAGCGGCAGGCGTCGACGGTTCGGGCCGTCGAGGTCGGGTCGCTACAATCCAACTCCGCCGGGTCCGCCCGGCGGAGCCACGTGCGCCTCTAGCTCAATTGGCAGAGCATCGGACTCTTAATCCGCTGGTTCCGGGTTCGAGTCCCGGGGGGCGTACTGCAGAAGGGGCCCGGAACGATCGTTCCGGGCCCCTTCGTCGTTGCTCCCGCGGCCTCTCCCGCGGACGTCACCGCCTCGGTCAGGCGGCGTTGAGGCCCACGCCCGGGGCCATGGCGGCCCGATCGGCCTGGGCGCTGCCGAAGCCGAGCACCAGGTGCGAGATGCCCGGGATCAGGAACAGGAAGATCTTCCAGCCCAGCTCCTTGTCGAACAGCTCCGCCGTGTCGTTCGCCAGGAACCACGCCGCGACGATGTTGATGCAGGGGATCAGGAACAGGATCAGCCACACGACCGGCTCGCGCTGGCCGCGGGCCTTGAAGATCATGTACACGTTGACGAACGGGATGATCCCCATCCAGCCGGGCAGGCCCAGCTTGGTGAAGACCTTCCAGTAGCCGACCAGGAACAGCACCAGCAGCGCCAGGTAGAGGATCACGAAGATCGCGATCGAACCGCCTGAAGCGCTGTCGTCGGTGGAGTACTGGGCAAGGGTCGCGAGCATGGGGATCCTCCTCCCGGACCCTGCGCGGTGCGGGTCCGCTCTCGGAACACCGAGCGTAGGGGCGCGACCACGAAAAGCGGCGCGATGCTCCGAACGTCGTCGTGACGCGCCGACAGGCGCCGGCGGGACCGTCAGCCCGACAGCGACGTGTACACGGCGTCGATCAGCGCCCGGTTGCGGGTGCTCTGCCAGCGCGGGATGACCTGGTTCATCACGTAGCCGAACGCCACGCCGCCGAGCGGGTCGGCGAAGCCCAGCGCGCCACCCGAGCCGAAGTGGCCGAAGGCGCCCGGGTTGGGGCCGAGCGGCCGGCGAGGGGTGGTCGGCGTGAAGCCGAGCCCGTAGGTGACCTCGTCTCCCAGGATCGGGCAGTGCCCGCTGGCCTGGATCCGGGACGCCTCCCGCAGGAGGTCCTCGGAGAGCAGGTCGCCGTCGAGCAGCGCCTGGTACCAGCGGGCGATGCCGGTGGCCGCGCCGTGACCGGCGGTGGAGGCGAGCTGGCAGGACCGCCACCGGGGCGTGTTGACGAGCCCGATCGAGGAGTACCCGGGCGGGTTGAAGTGCGACAGCGCGTTGAGGAGGTGGTCGCCGGTCAGCGCCGAGACGTCGAACGTCGGGATCGACCAGCTCGGGTCCCACACGACGTCGGCGCAGCGGTGCTGCTCCTCGTCGGGCACGCCGAACCACACGTCGGCCCCGATGCGCGCCGCCTGCTCGCGCAGCGCAGGCCCCGGCATCGTCCCGGACACTCGGCGCAGCAGCTCCCCCACCAGGTGGCCGTAGGTGTTGGTGTGGTAGGCGATCTGCTCGCCCGGCGGGTACCACGCCTCGGTGGCGGCCAGCGCCGCCACCATCACGTCCCAGTCGAAGAGGTCCTCGTCGGTGAGCGGCGTGCGGATGGCCGGCACACCGGCCCGGTGCGTCAGCGCGTGGCGGACGGTCGCCGTGGCCTTGCCGCCCTGGGCGAACTCGGGCCAGACCGAGGCGATCGTGTCGTCGAGCCCGATCCGACCGGCGTCGACCTCACGGAGGAGCAGCGTGGAGAGCAGGGCCTTGCCCACCGAGTAGAAGTCGGTGAGTGCATCAGGCGCGAACTCGCGGGTGCGGGCCTCGTCGGCCCAGCCGCCCACGAGGTCGACGGCGACCTCGCCGCCGACGAGCACGCAGACCCCGGCGCCGATCTCGCCGCGCTCGGCGAAGTTCTGGGCGAACGCCTCCCGCACGGGCTCGAAGCCCGGGGCGCAGCGACCGCTGATCGGGACGGGAGCGACCATCGCGGCTCAGGCCGCCGGTCGGAGCACCCGGTTGTTCCATGGGTTCACCGACAGCGCCTGGTGCAGGCGGGGCAGCGTGCTGCGGGCCATGAGCCGGGCGCCGCGGACGGCGCCGAGCTCGGCGGTGTTCAGGTCGGCGAGCCCGAGGAGGCGGCGGAGCCGGCCCGGCAGCAGCTCGGTCGTGATCCAGTTGAGGGGCACGAGCGACTGGTCCGGCAGCCAGCGCAGGCCGGGGCGCATGAGCGAGCGCGTGATCTCACGGGTGTCGTCGGAGGGTTCGAGCGTCTCGAACTGCCGGGCGACGTAGGCGCGGAACGCGTCGAGGTCGGCGGGGACGAGCTCGTCCGGGATGCCGAAGGCGGTGGCCAGGAGCTTGGACTCCTGGAAGAAGCGCTCGCGGTCGGCCCGGCGCATGACCCCGACGTAGCGGCGCTCGACCTCGAACGTGGTGTCCACCAGCGTGGCGAGCACCCAGTACTGCAGCTCGGGGTCGTTGGCGTCGTAGGCCTGGCCGTCGGCGGTCGTGCCCGCCACCCGGGCGTGGCCGCGGCGCAGGTGCTCGAGCATCTCCTCGCGCCGCTCGGGGGCCGCGAACGAGATCGTGAGCATGGCGTCGAGGGTGCGATCGAGCCGGCCGAACGGATCGGTCTTGTAGGTGCTGTAGGACGCCACGCCGGCCGCGACGCGGGGATCGCAGACCTGGAGGATGGCGGCGCGGGCGCCGCCGATGAGCGGGAACCAGTGGCGGTTGACCTGCCAGGACGCGGACGACTCGGCGTACAGCGCGTCGTCGTGCGGACGCAGGACCGGCTTCACCATGGCGACGTTCCCCCCGGAGTCGACTGCTCGCGAAAGGTAGCACCGGCCTGCCCGGCCGCCGCCCAGGCAGGGATCACCGCCGCCCAGGCAGGGATCACCGCCGCCCAGGCAGAGACAGCCGCCGCCCAGGCAGAGATCACCGCCGCCGCTAGGCGGGCACGAAGCGGACCTCGTACAGGACCGGCCAGTCCTTGCCGGTGACGAGGAAGCGGTCGGTCCCGGGCAGGTGGGCGATGCCGTTGAGCACGTCGATCGGCTCGTCCGGATCGGCCGCCTCCCGGGCGCGCTCGGTGAGCGCCGCCGCGTCCACCACGGCGTCGACGCGGTGGCAGGTGGGGTCGATGCGGACGATCTCGTCGGTCTGCCAGCGGTTCGCCCAGAGGCGCTCGCCGTCCCACTCGAGCTCGTTCAGCTGGTCGGCCGGTCCGTCGGAGCGCTCGACCGTCCAGCGGTCGAGCTCGGCGAAGTCGTCCGGGTCGCGCACCGCCAGCCGATCGGAGCCGTCGCTCATGACCAGCCGCCCGTCGTCGAGCGTGGTGATCCCCCACCCCTCGCCGTCGTAGGCGTGCTCGTCGACGAGCGTGAGGTCGGCCCGGTCCCACACGAGCGCCCGTCCGTCCTTCCACGTGAGCTGCACCAGGCGGTCGTCGCCCACGGCCGTCAGCCCCTCACCGAACAGCTCCGGGTCGAGGTCGCTCGTGCGCCGCACCTCGCCCGTGGTCGGGTCGACCTCGCGCACGGTCGACTCGCCCTGCTGCCCGGTGCTCTCGTAGAGGTCGCCGTCGACGACGAGGAGGCCCTGGGTGAAGGCCGTGGGGTCGTGCGGGCGCTCGTCGAGCACCTCGACCGCCAGTCGTTCGGGCGCGCCCGCCGCGCAGGTCGGTGCGGTCGTGGCCGGGGCGGCGCCGTCGTCGGACGAGCAGGCGCCGAGCACCAGGGCGACGAGGCACGCCGCGACGGCGACGGCGACGGACGGCCGACGGGTCACGACCGTTCCAGGGCGGTGACCGCCTCCACGTGGTGCGTGTTCGGGAACATGTCGACGACCTCGATGCCCGTGGCGCGGTAGCCGGCGTCCGCGAGGAGGCCGACGTCACGGACCAGCGAGGCGACGTCGCAGCTGACCAGCGCGACGCGCGCTGCACCGGTGGCGGCCACCGCCGACACGCCGTCCCGGCCGAGACCGGCACGCGCCGGGTCCGCCACCACGACGTCCGCGCGCGACGGCCGCCAGCGCTCGACCGACGAGCGCACGACCGTCGCGCCCGTCCCCTCGAGGTTGACGCGGGCGTCGGCCACCGACGACGCCGAGCGCTCGACGAGCACCGGCCGGTCGGTGCCGAGCACGGCGGCGAACAGTCCGACGCCGCCGTAGAGGTCGACGAGCCGTGTCGCCGGGTCGATCGGCCCCAGAGCGCGGCGGACCGCCGCCACCAGCGCCTCGGCCCCCTCGGGTCCGGACTGGAAGAACGACTGCGCCGAGATGCGGAAGCGGTGCCCCGCCACCTCCTCGTGGAACCAGGCCCGCCGACCGGCGCGCAGCTCGTCGACGCCGACGACGCGGACGCCCTCGGGGACCACCGCCGGGCCGGCCTCGTCTCCTCCACCGACGGACGGCGACACCACGGCGAGCCGCTCACCGGTGCGGGCACCGGCGCGCACGGTCACCTCCTCGGCGCCGGGGAAGCGACCGTCGCGGATCACCTCGGCGACCAGCTCGTGCGCGACCGGGCAGTCCCCGACGGCGAGCAGCGCGTCGGACCGGCGCTCGTGGAACGCCAGCCGGTCACCGTCGACCGCGCAGCGCACCGTCGTGCGGTAGCGCCACGGTGGAAGTGCCTCGCCCGCGGTCACGGCGATCTCGTCGAACCGACCGCCCCGCACCGCACGGCCAAGGGCGTCGCGCACGATGTCCGCCTTCAGACCCGGCTGGGCCGGCGGCGCCGCGTGCTGGAGGTCGCAGCCCCCGCAGCCGTTGGCGAGCTCGACGCACGGCGGGGCGACCCGCACGGGCGATGGCTCGAGGACGCGCTCCACGGCGGCGGTGGACATCCGCGGTCGCTCGTCGACGAGCCGCACCCGCACCCGCTCGCCCGGGAGCGCGCCCGGGATCATGACCACCCGGCCGGTCGGCTCGTGGGCGAGCGCGGCGCCGCCGGTCACGAGGCGCTCGACGTCGACCACCCGCTCGGAGGAGTCGAGCCCGGGATCCATGGGCGAACGATAGGACCGGTACGCTCGCGCGCGTTCCCACCCGCGCTCGACCACTCGAGGCCCCGCCATGTCCGCGCCCCAGATCCAGATCGTCCCGTCGGTCCTCCCCGCCGACTTCTCCCGCCTGGGCGACGAGTGCCAGGCGCTCGAGAAGGCCGGTGTCGACCGAATCCAGTGGGACGTCATGGACGGGGTGTTCGTCCCCAACCTCACCTTCGGCCCCGACGTCATCGCCGCCTGCCGGCCGCTCGTCGACGTGCCGTTCGAGGCCCACCTGATGGTGGTCGAACCCGACGAGCTGCTCCCGCGGTACGTCGAGGCGGGCTGCGAGCTCCTCATCGTGCACGCCGAGGCCTGCCGGCACCTCCACCGCACGCTCGGGCTCATCCGCGACCTCGGCGCCTCGCCGGCCGTCGCACTGAACCCGGCCACGCCCGCCGTCGCGGTGCAGCACGTCCTCGACCTCGTCGACGAGATCCTCGTCATGACGGTCAACCCCGGCTTCGGCGGCCAGGACTACATCGCCACGATGGAGCCCAAGGTGCGCGAGGTGCGCCAGATGATCGAGCTGTCCGGCCGGGACATCGACCTCGAGGTCGACGGCGGCATCGGGCCCTCGACCGTCGCCGGGGCCGCGGCCGCCGGGGCCAACGTCTTCATCGCCGGCAGCGCGCTGTTCCGCGACCCCGAGGGCCAGGCCCACGCGGTCAGCGAGATCCGAGCGCTGGCCGAGGCCGCCCGCGGCTGACGACCTCGTCGTGCCGGGAAGGACGCTCGGGCTGCGCGGCGCCGCGGCCGCGCTCGCACTCGCCGTCGGCGCCGTGACCACGGGCGCGTGCGGTGACGGCCGGCCCGGGTTCTGCGACGACCTCTCGAAGCAGGCCGACATGTCGGCGCTGAGCAGCGCGCTCGAGTCCCAGGACCTGGACCGCGCCCGAACAGCTGCCGAGCAGTTCTCCGAACTCGCCGGCAGCGCTCCCGACGACATCCGATCGGACATGCAGGACCTCGCCGACGCGGTCGAGCAGATCGTCGAGCTGCTGGCCGCCGATCGCAACGCCGTGCCCGGCGCCGGCGACGAGGGCCAGGGCGACGCCGCCGTCGTCGAGCAGGATCGGGACGAGCTCAACCGGCGGCTCGAGGAGATGGCCACGACCAGCTCCCGGGTCGAGCGCTGGGCATCGCGCGAGTGCGGGGTGACGCTGCACTGATCCGGGGTTGCGGTTGCACCCCACGCGCTCCGAACGGAAGACTGCGGCGCTGAACGGCAGAGGGTCGGGGTTCTCGACGCGGCGGACACGAAATCCTCACATCCGGTCGGTATGAACCGATGGAGTGTCGTCATGTGGTAGCCATGTGTTCGTCATGGAACCGTCACATCGTGACGGTTCCATTCACATCTACGGCTGGGGCCGTCGACAGCAACCCCCACAAGCGAAGCGACCGACGAGAAGGAGCCTCCCCTCATGGACCGCCCGTCCCTGATCTTCCCCCGTTCGACCCGCGCGCGCCGGACCAGGGCGACCGTCCTGCTGGCCGCCATGACCGCCATCGTGGCGCTCGTCGGCGTGTCGTGCACCAAGAACGCCCAGGCGTTCGACTCCGCTGCGAGGGTGAACGACACCCGGACGCAGATCGGGCTCCGGGCCCTCGCCATCGACGACACGCTCGTCAACAAGGCGCAGGCCTGGGCCGAGCACATGGCCGGCGTGGGCTCGATCTCGCACTCACGGCTGAGCGACGGCGCCGGCAGCGACTGGGCCGTGCTCGGCGAGAACGTCGGCATGGCGTCGTCGACCGCCCAGATGCACTCGATGTTCATGAACAGCCCGGCGCACCGGGCCAACATCGTCAGCGGCAAGTTCAACCGGATCGGCACCGGCGTCGCCCAGTCCGGCGGCCGCCTCTACGTGGTCCAGGTCTTCGCCGGCTGATCGGACGACACCACCCGTGACGCGGGACGAGGGGCCGACCCGTGGGTCGGCCCCTCGTCCGCGTCCGGTGTGACGTGTGCCGCTGCGGGCCCTGCGGGCGCTGCGGTCAGCGCATCTCGCCGCGGCGCACGATCACGTGGTCGATGATCCCGTAGTCCTTGGCGCCCTCGGCGGTGAACCAGCGGTCGCGGTCGGAGTCGATGTTGACCTGCTCCTTGGTCTGACCGGTGTGGTGCGCGATGCGCTCGGCCAGCAGGTCCTTGATGTACTTCAGCTGCTCCGCCTGGATGGCGATGTCGGACGCCTGGCCCTGCATGCCCGCGGAGGGCTGGTGCATCATGATCCGGGCGTGCGGCAGCGAGTAGCGCTTGCCCGCGGCACCGGCGCACAGCAGGAACTGCCCCATCGAGGCGCAGAGGCCCATGCAGATGGTGCCGACGTCGGGTGTGACGAACTGCATCGTGTCGTAGATCGCCATGCCGGCCGTCACCGAGCCGCCCGGCGAGTTGATGTACAGCCAGATGTCCTTGTCGGGGTCCTCGCCCTCGAGGAACAGCATCTGGGCGGTGATGAAGTTGGCGACGGTGTCGTTGACCTCGGAGCCGAGGAACACGATGCGGTTCTTCAGGAGCCGGTTGTAGATGTCGGCGGAGGGCTCCATGCCGTTGCCGGCCTGCATGAGTACGGGGTCCGCCGCGAGCTGCGGCGGGAGGTCGGAAGGTCCGAGTGGCTGCATGGCGCTGGAGGCTAACGCGGCGCGATGCGAATGCCGCGCCGCCGGTTCCCGCCCGGAGCCCCGTCGCGGCGCCCCGTCCTCGGGCGTCCGGCGGGCCGGGTTCCCCGGATCAGCCCTGGAGGCGACGCAGCACCGGGACGCAGCCGATCGCGGTGGCCAGCGCGAGCGCCGCCGCGTGGTCGGCCGGATCGCCGGTCAGCTCCGCCTTCGCCTCGAGCGAGCGGGCGAGCCAGGCCCTCGCCCCCATCGAGCCGTCGACCTCGATCGCGACCTCGATGTGACGGAGGGCATCGTCGTGGCGCCCCAGCGTCGCCGCCAATCGACCCAGCGCGAGGTCCACGCACCCGCAGACGGGCACCGATCCCACGATCCAGACCTGTCCCGAGTACGGCGCGAGCCGCTCGTGGAGGACGGCGCACGCCTCGACGTCGCCGAGCGCGGCCCGCACCATGGCCGCGTTGCAGGTGACCGAGAGCCACATCCAGTCGTCGGGCACCTCCGGCAGCGAGCCGACCGGCCCGATGGCCTCCCGTGCCTGCTCGGGCATGCCGAACTCGAGCATGACGAAGGCCATCATCTCCACCGACGACGTCGCGAAGTTGCTGTCGACCACCCCTGCGGTCATCTCGACGATCTCGTCGAGCATCCCCTGGTCGACGAACGACAGCAGCTTCGAACCGAACAGCACGGCGGCGTCGCTGCGGCGCGCGGTGCGGCGGAAGAGGTCCTCGGCGCCGGCCGCCGCCGCCTGGGCCTCGACGTAGCGGCCCTCGCACGCGAGGCGGGCCGCCGCGAACGCGTCGACCTCGAGCACCTGGATCGGGGAGCCCTGCGCCCGGACGAGCGCCGAGACGTGCTCGAAGGCGGCCTCGTCGTAGGTGCCGAGCTGGTAGAGCGCGCACACCCGCTGGAGCTCGGCCACCGCCTCGAGCTGCGCATCGAGCCCGGAGCGCCGGATGAGTGATAGCGCCTCGTCCGAGATCGCCAGCTGCTCGTGGGCGTTCGGCGCGAACCAGATCGCCTGGAGCCGCTGCACCAGGACCCGGGCGATCAGGTCGTCGTCTCCGGTCCGCCGGGCGAGCGCCACCGCCGCCGCGCTCCGGGCGTCGAGCTCGGCGCGAGGCGTCACGTAGTAGGAGAGGTTGGCGCGGAACCCGCCGAGCAGCGCCCGGACCCCGACGTCGCCGTCGGGACCGAGCCGATCGAGCACGAGGTCGACGACGGACACGAGCCGTTCGTTGGAGCCCCGGTACTCCCCGGGTTGCCACAGGGTCGGGTGCACGAGCGCCAGCGCGCTGGCGACCATCGCGTCGACGTCGCCCAGGTCGTCGGCCAGCTCGACCGCGTCGGCGAGCACCCGCTGGGCCCGCTCCTCGGAGCCCGCCGCCGCCCACGCCCGCCCGAGCGAACGGAGCAGGTCGAGCCGGACCTGCGGCTCGGCGGGGTGGGCGAGGTCGACGACCTCGAGCGCTCGCTGGTAGTGGCCGGCGGCGTCCTCGGGGGCGTGGCGCTGCTCGGCGCGCTCGCCGGCCCGGACCGACCAGCGGACGGCATCGGTCGCCGAACCGGCGATCGCCCCGGCCAGCGCGTGGTGGGCCAGCTCGGCCAGGTGGCGGTCGAGCGAGGCGGCACGCAGCTCCTCGATCGCGACCATCGTCGACACGTGGAGGCGCGCTCGTCGTGACGGCGCCAGCTCGGTCTCGAGCGCCTCGGCGACGAGCGCGTGCGAGAAGCGGAACCGGGCCGGCGCGCCGGGGTCCTGGGCGACCAGACCCGCCGCCACCGGGGCGTCCAGGGCGTCGAGCACCTCGGCCAGCGTGGACCCCGACACGTGGGCGACGACGTCGAGGTCGAACGTCCGTCCGATGACCGAGGCCACGGAGAGCAGCTTCTGCGATCCGGCGGGCAGGCGTCCCACCCGGCGGCGGACGACGTCGGCCACCGCGGCGGGCACCCGGCCGGCGGCCTCGGGGTCGAGGCGGTCCTCCCCGACCATCAGCTCGACCAGCTCCTGGGCGAAGAACGGGTTGCCGCCGCTGCGGTCGTGCACGAGGCCGGCGACGTGGGGCGAGACCGCCCCGCTGGTCCGCCGGTCGAGCCACACCGCGACGGCGTCGACGTCGAGCCCGTCGAGGTCGAGGCGCACGCTGCCCTCCGAGCGGGCCAGCTCGCTGAGGCAGTCTACGAGCGGTTCGGGCGAGTCGGCGACGGGCGGACGGGTCGTGACGACGAGCGCGATCGGCAGCCGGCGCAGCTCGCCGGCGATGAACTCCACCATCCGGAGGGTCCCGGGGTCGGCCCACTGCAGGTCGTCGAGCACGACGAGCGCCGGCCCGGTCGCGTCCCGGAGGACGTCGGTCGTCCGCCGGTAGATCCCGATGCGGTCGGTGTCGTCGGTGACCGCGTCGAACCCGAGACGGCCCTCCAGGTCCACGATCCCCTGGGCCTCCAGCTGGGCCGCGACCTCGGAGACGGCGAAGAAGGAGCTGGTGGCGGCGCTCTCGGGGCAGCGGGCCCACGCGACGGCGACGTCCTGCCGCCGCACCGAGTCGGCGAGCTCCTCGACGAGGCGCGTCTTGCCGATGCCCGGCTCGCCGCTGACCACGACCGCCGTGCCGTCCCCTTCGCGGGCCCGACCGACGGCGGCCGTCAGGGCGTCGAGCTCGCGGTCGCGGCCGACGAACAGCGGCCGGTCCGTCGGGTCGACCGCCGCCGTCGGACCGGGAGCCGGCCGCGCCGCCCCGGGTGTCGCAGGGACGGACGGGGCGACCGGGACCCAGATGAGCGACGGCGACTGGTCGAGGATGTCCGACTCCAGGGCCCGGAGCGCGGGGCCGGGCTCCACCCCGACCTCCTCGCCGAGGACCCGCCGGGCCTCGGCGAGCGACCGGAGGGCGTCGGCCTGGCGGCCGGCGCGGTACAGCGCGAGGGCGAGGTGCCCCCAGAGGCGCTCGTCGAGCGGCGCCTCGTCGAGCGCGTCGCGGAGGTCGGCGAGCACCGACGAGGACTCGCCGAGGTCGAGACGCGCCGCGTACAGGTTGGCCCGGGCCTCGCCGGCGAGCGTCGCCAGCCGGCGCGCCGACTCCTCCACCGTGCGCACGTCGGCGAACTCCGGCAGCAACGGCTTCCACATCGCCGTCGCTGCCGCGAGCGCCGGCTCGGCCTCGGCGGGCCGACCGGCGCGCTGGTGGTCGATACCGGCCGTCGTCAGGTCGATGAAGCGCGTGAGGTCCAACTGGTCCCGGTCGACGGCGACCGCGTAGCCGGCCGGCCGCGTGACGAGGACGGCTGCGGCCTGGCGGGGCGCCCGATCCGGCTCGAGGACCTTGCGCAAGTTGGAGACGTAGGCCTGCAGCGACGCCTCCGCACGGTCCGGCGGCGCCTCGCCCCACACCCGGTCGACGAGGCGCTCCGGCGGGACGGCCTCACCCTCGGCGAGGAGCAGCAGGGCCAGGACGAGGCGCTGCTTCGGCCCACCGAGGTCGAGCGGCGCTCCGTCCCGGAACGCGGCCAGCCCGCCCAGGGCCGAGAAGGACAGGTTCCAAGCGGACTCCAAGTCAGGGACCGCCCTCCGGGTGTGGGCTCCAAGGTCGCCCGACGACGGTGACGGCAGAACCTACAAGCCGTGGAGGCGTCATGAACACACCAGATCTCACCATGTACCGGCTGGTCCACCGGTCGATCCGCCAGAGCACGGCGCGGCTCACCGCCGCCGTCAGCGGCGTCACCGAGGCCGAGCGCGACGACCGTGGCCGTCGGCTGGCGCGCTGGTACCAGGGCTTCGAGAACGAGCTCCACACCCACCACACCGTCGAGGACGACGTCTTCTTCCCGGCGCTGTTCCAGCGGGTGCCGGCGCTCCGAGGCCACCTCGAGCGGATCGACGAGGAGCACCACCACCTCGACGAGCTGATCGTCGCCAGCCGTGCGGCCATCGCCGGGCTCGCGGACCCGTCCGTGGCGTTCCCGGACGCGGTCGCCGTGGCGGTGGACCGGACCGCCGACCTGGAGTCGTTCATGGACCGCCACCTCGACTTCGAGGACGCCGAGATCCTGCCGCTCTTCACCCGTCACATGGACGCCGCCGAGTACGACGAGCTCGAGGCGACGGCGCTGGCCGACCCGAAGCTCGGCGAGCTCCGGTTCACCGTCCCGTGGATGATGGCCAACGCCACCCCCGACGAGCGGCGCCACCTGCTCGACTCCGCCCCGTTCATGATGAAGGTGCTCTGGGTGGCGACCCGCCGGGGCTACGACCGGCTCACGGCGGCGGCGCTCGGCACCGACGTGCTCGCTCCGATGACGGCGGTGGCGTCGTGAGGCCCGCAGCGATCGGCGTCGGGCTGCTGCTGGCGGCCGGGGCCGTCGTCCCCATCGGCTGCGGCGACGGCTCGACGTCGGCGGACGAGCCGGCGACCACCCTCGCCCACGCCGAGCACGCGGGTGCGGCGCCGAGCGAGACCTCGACCTCGAGCGTGCCGCCGGCACCGTCGAGGCTCGACATCGTGGCGACCGAGTACGAGTGGAGCGGACTGCCGGAGGAGCTGCGAGCCGGGTCGTACCCCACGTCGTTCCGCAACGACGGCGTCGAGGCCCACGAGATCACGATCTTCCGCAACCCCGAGCACCGGTCGCTGGAGGAGCTGTACGAGCTCGGCCCGATGGGGATCAAGGACGCCGTCGAGGTGGTCGGCACGCTGATCGCCGGCCCCGGAGCGGCGGCCGACGCCGAGCTCACGCTCGATCTCGGACCGGGCGAGTACGAGGTCGTCTGCTTCTTCCCGGCGAAGTCGGACGGGAAGCCCCACTTCGGCCACGGCATGCACCGCACCCTCACGGTGCGGTGACCGTCCCGGCCGTCAACCCGGGCAGATGCCCGATTGTCGGCGTTCCGGCCCGACCGTACGTTCCTCGGGTCCTGCTCCGAACCAGGTGGGGCCCGAGCGGAGGACGACGATGCAGAACCGACGTGAGTTCCTGGTGAAGTCGGTCGGAGCGACCGCTGCCGTGGCGGCGATCGGCATGCTCGACACGGCGTGCGCACCCCCGCCGGAACCGGTCGCCACCGGCTACGGCGTGGGGCAGCGGCTGCTCCCCGTCCTCGGCCGGGACCAGTACGGCGGCACGTCCGGCTCCGCGGACTACGACGGGTCGTGGGTGCTCGTCGACATCTGCCCGTGGTGGTGCAACCCGTGCCGGAGCAGCGCCGTCCACCACGCGGACTTCGTCCGGTCCGCCACGGCGGCCGGCGTCGACCTGCGGATCCTCGCGATCGTCGTGGAGGACCTCAGCTCGGCGCCGTCGGTCCGCTCCGACGCGGAGCGGTGGTCCGGACGCTTCGGGCTGGACTCCGAGATCGTGCTGCACTGCGACGGCGACCCCGGGTCGCCGTTGCGGCAGCTCTCCTCAGACGTGGGGTCCGCCAACGGCGTGGCCGGCGGTGCCTTCCCGACCTACGTGCTCGTCGACCCGAACGGGATCGTCCGGCACTACCAGGCCTCCAGCGACCTGAACCAGCTCCAGGCGGCCATCGTGCAGCACACGGGTGCCGGTCTGTCGGGGACGTGGGCGGTGGGTGACATCGTCCTCCCGTCGGTGCCAGAGGTGACGGTCGCGACCGTCACCGCCGGCGGGATGCTCCTCGGGGGGATCCCGCTCGGCGACACGATGGCGTACGGGGACGACGGACCGAACCTCCACGTCGGCGACAGCGCGCTGTCCCACATCGCCCCGTCACTGGCCGCCTACGGCGCTGGTGCGTTCACGCTCGCAGCGCCGCTCGACCCCGAGGTCGCGACCAGCTTCACGGTGTCCGCCGCATCCCCATCGCCCGGCCGGCGCTACACCCGCGTGATCGGGCTCGGACCCGAGATCGCAGTCGTCCCCGACGACGCGCTGTCCCCGACCGCGATCGACGAGACCAAGATCGTCCACACCCAGGGCGTCGTCACCTCGGACGCGGAGGCCACCACCCTGACGGTGCCTCCGGCCGCATCGACGCTGGGCGCAGGGCGCACGTCCTCCATGGTCCTGTTCCGTCGGTCGATCGGGGCGCTGCACTGGTCGATGCCGTACTCGCTCGCCGAGCAGCTGGCCGGGGAGGCCCCCGCGCTCGTCGCCGACCCCGGTGCGGCCGGTGCGCTCATCGGCGACCTGCAGCTGGTGCGCAACGCCCTCTCGTCGCGGCAGTTCGCCGAGGCGGCCACCGCCGCCAACATCGCCGCGAGCCGAGCGCTGGACGCCGGCGCCGCCTTCCCGTTCGTCGACGACGTGCGGCTGCTCGTCGAGCTCCTCGAGGCCGCGGCGGCGGGTCTCTGACCCCGAAGCGGTCCGGCGGCGATGCCGGAGAACGGAGGTCGCCGGCGCACGATCGACCGACCGATCCCGGTCGACCGGGTCCCCGGTGGTGCGGACGGGGGGACTCGAACCCCCACACCCTCTCGGGCACTGGGACCTAAACCCAGCGCGTCTGCCAGTTCCGCCACGTCCGCGTGACCGCCCGACGGTACCGCCAGTGCGGCGCCTCCGGCGCGGGCACCACGCCCTCAGCCCAGCGCGTCTGCCAGTTCCGCCACGTCCGCGTGACCCAGGAACGGTAACCCCCGCCGCCCGGCGGGACCGCCGACCGGCCCCAGTAGCCTCGAACGGTGACCCACGCCGTCCTCCTCCTGTCGTGCCCCGACCGCACGGGTGTCGTCGCGGCCGTCGCCGACTTCGTGTGGCGCCACGGCGGGAACATCGTCGACGCCGAGCAGCACACCGACGACGTGGACGGCGCCTTCTTCCAACGGGTCGAGTTCGACATGGAGGGCTTCGCGTTCGACCGCGACGACCTGGGCCGGGCGTTCTGGCCGGTGGCGGAGCGCTTCGACATGGACGTGCGGGTGCACTTCACCGACGAGCGGCCCCGCCTGGCGATCCTGGCGTCGAAGGCGCCGCACTGCCTCGAGGACCTGCTGAGCCGCTGGCGGGCCGGCGAGCTGCCCGCCGAGGTGGTGCTCGTGGCGTCGAACCACCCCGACCACGCAGACCTCGCGGCGTTCTCGGGCGTGCCCTTCGAGCACCTTCCCGTCGGCGACGGGCCCGATGCCGCGTCCGAACAGGAGGCGCGGCTCGCCGAGGTGCTCGCCGCCGCGGCGGTCGAACGGGTCGTGCTGGCGCGCTACATGCGCGTCCTGTCACCGGCGATCGTCGATCGCTACCCGTCCCGGATCATCAACATCCACCACTCGTTCCTCCCGGCGTTCGTCGGCGCGCAGCCGTACCGCCAGGCCCACGAGCGGGGCGTCAAGGTGATCGGGGCGACGGCGCACTACGTGACCGAGGACCTCGACCAGGGACCGATCATCGACCAGGACGTCACGAGGGTGTCGCACCGGGACGACGTGGCGGAGCTCGCCCGCAAGGGCCGCGACCTCGAGGTCACGGTCCTCGCCCGGGCCGTGCGGGCCGACCTGGAGCACCGCGTGCTCCCGTTCGGCAACCGCACGATCGTCTTCCACTGACGAGAACGGGAGCAGGAGGAGCGGGCTACGGTCCGCCGCCGTGGACGTGCACGACCTCCCCACCCCTGCGCTCGTCGTCGACGTCGACGTGCTCGACGCCAACATCGACGCCATGGCGGCGGTCCGACCCGGTCCGGCGCTGCGACCCCACGTGAAGGCCTTCAAGTCGACCGCCCTCGCCCGGCACGTCGCCGAGCGGGGCGGCCACCGGAGCTTCTGCTGCGCCACGCTGCGCGAGGTGGAGGGCATGGCCGACGCCGGGCTGGGCGAGGACCTGCTGCTGGCGAACGAGACGCTCGACGCCGATCGCCTCCGGCGGCTCGTCGACCGCGGCGACGCCCGGATCACGGTCGCGGTCGACTCGCCCGAGACGGTCGAGATCGCGGCGGCCGCCGGCGCCGACGTGCTGGTCGACGTCGACGTGGGCCTCCCCCGCTGCGGCTGCCGACCCGAGGACGCGGGGCGGCTCGCGGAGCTGGCCCGCGCTCGTGGCCTCGAGGTCCGCGGGGTGATGGGCTACGAGGGCCATGTCGTCGGCAACCCGGACCGGGAGCGACGGGCGGAGCTCGTCGGCGCCGCCATGGACCTGCTCCGTCGTGCGCACACCGACGTCGGCGGCGACATCACCTCGGCCGGCGGCACGGGCACCTACGACCTCCACGACTGGGCCGCCGAGGTCCAGGCCGGTTCGTACCTGCTGATGGACACGCACTACGCGCGGCTCGGTCTGCCGTTCGGGCACGCGCTGCGCCTCGAGGTGACCGTGCTGTCGACCTCGCCGACGCGGGGCTGGGGCGTCGTCGACTGCGGCCTCAAGTCGCTCGGCATGGACCACGGCAACCCGACGATCCCCGGCTGGAACGTCTTCTTCTGCTCCGACGAGCACACGACGTTCACGCCGCCCGGCGTCGAGGACGGCGGCGACGGCGACGGCGGGCTCCCCGGCGTCGGCGACCGCCTGGGGGTGCTGCCCGCCCACGTCGACCCGACCGTGGCGTACCACGAGCGCCTGCACCTGGTGCGCGGCGACGAGGTCGTCGACACCTGGGACGTCGACCTGCGCGGCTGGTGAGGGCGTCCGCCGCTCAGTCGAGGTCGGCCAGCTGCGGGACGAGGGCTCGCAGCGCGCGCCCCCGGTGGGAGATGGCGTGCTTCTCGTCGGCGGCCATCTCGCCGAAGGTCCTGCCGTCGCCCTCGGCCGGGACGAACACCGGGTCGTAGCCGAAGCCACCGGTGCCCCGGCGCGCCTCGATCACCCGGCCCTCGACCGTGCCGTCGGCCACGAGCTCACGGCCGTCGGGCGAGCGCACGACGACCGTGCAGCGGAACCGCGCCGAGCGCCCGTCCGGTGACGTCGCCCCGGCCTCGGCCAGGCGGGCGAGCAGCAGGTCGACGTTCTCGTCGTCGGTCGCGTGCTCGCCGGCGTAGCGCGCCGAGCGGACACCCGGATCGCCGTCGAGCGCATCGACCATGAGTCCCGAGTCGTCGGCGATCGCCCACTCCCCCGTCGCCGCCGACACCGCCGCGGCCTTGATCCGGGCGTTGCCGAGGAAGTCGGGCTCGTCCTCGTCGGGCACCGGCAGGTCCGGGGGCCGAGGCACGACCTGCAGGTCGAGCCCGCTGCCGTCGAGCAGCTCCTGCAGCTCGACCGCCTTCTTCGGGTTGGCGGACGCCAGGACGATCCGCACGCGTCGGCTCAGCGGCCGATCGCCCGCGGCGACGGCGGCTCGGCCAGGTACTCGCGCTGCAGGGCGTGGATCTGGCGGATGCCGCCCTCGGCGAGCGCGAGCAGGGCATCGAGCTCGTCGCGGCTGAAGGGCGCGCCCTCGGCGGTGCCCTGCACCTCGACGAACAGGCCCTTGCCGGTCATGACGACGTTCATGTCGGTCTCGGCGGTCGAGTCCTCGACGTAGGGGAGGTCGAGGACCGGCTGGCCGTCGACCACGCCGACCGAGATGGCGGCGAGCTCGTCGTAGAGCGGGACCGACGTGAGCAGGCCCGCCTGCACGACCCGGGTGAGGCAGTCGTGCAGCGCGAGGTAGGCCCCGCTGATCGACGCCGTCCGGGTGCCCCCGTCGGCCTGGAGGACGTCGCAGTCGATGAGGATCTGGCGCTCGCCGAGCGCCCGCATGTCGCACACCGAGCGCAGGGCGCGACCGATCAGCCGCTGGATCTCCTGCGTGCGGCCCTTCGGCCCCTTCGTCTCGCGGCGGATGCGCTCGGGCGACGAGCCGGGCAGCATCGCGTACTCGGCGGTGACCCAGCCCTTGCCGGTGCCGCGCATCCAGCGGGGGACGTCCTCGTCGACCATCGCGGTGCAGAGGACCTTGGTGTCACCGCACGTGACCATGACCGACCCCTGGGCGTACGCGGTGTAGTCGCGCTCGAAGGTGATCGGCCGCAGTTCGTCGGGGGCGCGTCCGTCGGGTCTCACTGCTGGCTCCTGGGGGCGAAGGGGATGGGGCGCACCGGCCGGGGCGACCTCGGTCAGACCAGGTAGGTGTGGTGGATCCGTGCCGGATCGACCGGTGCACCATAGGCGTCCGAGGCCTCGGCCACCGCCAGCTCGACCGAACCGGTCGGCGGCACGTGGGTGACCAGCAGGTCCGCCACGCCGGCCTCCTTCGCCAGGCGGCCGGCCTGCTCGGCGGACATGTGCAGGCCGTCGGCCTCGAACCCGTCGGCCTGGAGCCACGTCGCCTCGCAGATGCCGAGGTCGATGCCGTCGCCCAGCTCGGCGAGCGACCACGCCGGGCCGGTGTCGGCCGAGTAGGCGACCGAGCGGTCGCCCAGGTCCACGCGCAGCCCGAGCGTCTCGGGCGGGTGCGCCGTGCGGGAGCAGCGGATGCGCAGACCCCCGACGGTGAGGTCGGAGCCGTCGGTGATGACCTCGGGCCGGAAGGCGTCGCCGAGCCCGTCGTCGAAGACGCCCTCGACCACGTCGAGCGTGCCGGCCGTCGTGTACAGCGGCACGCCGCCGTGGCCG